>JARKQG010000073.1 GCA_029974035.1 Eubacteriales bacterium
TCCGGCGGAAATGCGGGGGGCGGCGGGCTTTTCGTGCGGGGGGCGCGCTTCATGCGTCACAGCGCTTCGCCGTTGGTTTCCATCACCGCCTTCAGCCAGCGGGCGGAATCCTTGGGGATGCGCCTTTGCGTGGGGTAATCCACGTAGACGAGGCCGAAGCGGTCGTTATAGCCCATCGCCCATTCGAAGTTGTCCAGAAAGCTCCAATGGAAGTAGCCGCGGACGTCGACGCCCTCCTCCGCCGCGCGCCGCAGCGCCAGCAGATACCGGTGGAGATAGTCAATCCGCGCCGGGTCATGCACCGCGCCGTCCAGTGACACGCCGTCAAGGCCCGACATGCCGTTCTCCGCGATGACGAGCGGCAGGCCATAGCGCTCGCAGAGGAATTTCGGTCCCCAATACAGGCACTCGGGCGTCACGGGCCAGTTCATGCCGGTTCTGGGCGTGCCGGCGGGCGGCGGCACCGCCTCCGGCCCCGCGGCGCCGGCGCGGACCGTGGTGCCGTGGTAGATGTTCTGCCCGTAAAAGTCCAGCTTTTGGCAGATGGTATTCAGATCCCCCGCAAACCCCCGGGGCAAAAAGCGCCCATAGCGCGAGAGTCCGTCCTCGGGATACCGACCCAGGAGGACGGGATCGCTCCACCAGGTCACGTTCCAGAACCAGCGATCGGGATCCTCCGGCATCGCAAAATAGGCGGACCGGGCCGCCGCCACGTCCTCCGGGGCGTCGGTCGCGGGGCAGGCCGGCGACGAGCAGGGCGCATACCCCACCTTTGCCCCCGGCGCGTTGGCGCGGATCGCCTGAACCGCGAGGCCGTGGGCGACGAGGGCGTGATGGCCCATCGGGATGGCGGCGTCCGGCGCGAGGCGCAGCCCCGGCGCGTGCTCCCCGGCGACATATCCCAGACCGATAAAGCACTGGGGTTCGTTGAGGGTGAAGTAGTGCCCCACGCGGTCGCCGTATCTTCGCGCGACGAGCGCCGCGTAGTCGGCAAACCACCCGGGGCTGTCCGGGTTCCGCCACGCGCCCCGGGCCTCGAGCGCCGACGGGTACTCCCAGTGAAAAAGCGTCATCCACGGGCGGATGCCGCGCCGGAGCATGGCGTCGATCAGCCGATCATAAAACGCCAGCCCTTCTTCGCTCACCCGGCCCGCGCCCTCCGGCAGAACGCGGCTCCAGTTGACCGAAAAGCGGTAATTCTTCACGCCCAGCGCCGCCATCAGCGCAAAGTCCCCGTCATAGCGGTGGCGGTGGTCGCAGGCCGTGTCGCCGGTATGGCCGCCGAACACCCTGCCCGGGCGGCGGCAAAACACATCCCACACGCATTCGCCCCTGTCGCCCGGCTCTGCCGCGCCCTCGATCTGATAGGCGGACATCGCCGTCCCCCAATAAAACCCCTGCGGAAAGCCCATGGCCGCCGCCTCCCTCGTCAGCGCGCCGGAGCGCCAAGGTCCCGCACGGTCTCTCCGGGGATCAGCCGGGTCGGAATGGAGATGATCTCCGGGTACGTGGTGCGCGGCCGCTCGATCAGATGCACCAGCTGCCGCGCCGCCTCCTGACCGATGCGCAGGGTGTCCTGGGCGATGGTGGTCAACCGGGGCGAGAGCCGCTGGATCAGCCGGATGCCGTCAAACCCGGCCACCGAAAGATCCTCGGGGATCGTGAGGCCCATGTCCTCCGCCGCCTCGATGCCCCCCAGCGCGGCATAATCGTCCGGCATCAGGATGCAGCTGGGGCGCCTGGGCGCGGACAGCATGTGCTTCACCACCTGATACGTGGCGGAGGGGTCCTGGTAGATGCCCTGCTGCAAAAAGCCGTCCGGCACGGCAAGCCCCAGATCGCTCATGGTGTGCAAAAAGCTGGTCACGCGGATATCCGTCACCGCGGACTTCGCGCCGGACACGTAGGCGATCTCCCGGTGGCCCCTGTCGTAAACGTACTTCACCAACGCCTGCACGCCCTGCCGATTTTCCGACTGAATGCAGGTGCGGTTGTTGAACAGGTGATCGATGGTGACGACGGGGATGTCCCCGCTCACCAGTTCCATGACCTCGCCGGCCTGAAAGTCCACACAGGCCAGGCACACGCCGTCCACATTGCGGTAGCGGCAATGCTCAAGGTAGGTCATGTTGGTCTTGCCGATGTTGTGGTTGATGAAGGTGATGTCGTAGCCCCGGCGCTCCGCCTCCACCTTAAAGCTGTCCAGCACCGCGGCAAAGTAGTTGTGGGTCAGTCCGCTCTGGTTGTCATCCACAAAGAGCACGCCCAGGTTGAATGTCCGGTTCGTCTTGAGCGCGCGCGCCAGCGAATTGGGCCTGTAACCCGTCTGCCGCGCCATCGACCGGACCAGTTCCCGGGTCTCCGCGCTCACGTCGCTGTACCCGTTCAGCGCCTTGGAGACGGTGGACACGGACAGACCGCATTTCTGGGACAGCTCCCGGATCGTCACAGCCATGCTGCCCTCCCTCTCGCGGCCCCGCAGCGCTGCGCAACCGCCATTCTAAATCGTTTTCGACAATACAGTATACGCCTGAATTGACAAAATGGCAAGCTTTTTTTGCGGTGCGCCAAACGCCGTCCGCCCGGGCCGCCGCCTTTTTGCAGAACCCGGCGCGCAGGCACCGGCAAGCGAATACGTTTTCGCTGTTTTAACCCTGAGCGGATAGCTCCGGACGCAAAATTGGTCCGGCGCCCTCGAATCCGCTTGTTTTTTTTGCGTTTTTGCGCTATGATGGTGTAAATCTGTCAATGGGTGCGCCCTGTTACGAAATCGGTTTCGCAACTTCTGCAATGGAGGGTCTGCCATGAACTACGGCCACTTTGACGACGCGCGCCGCGAATACGTGATCACCCGGCCGGACACGCCCTACCCCTGGATCAACTACCTGGGCAGCGAGGATTTCTTTTCGCTCGCGTCCAACACGTCCGGCGGCTACAGCTTCTACCGGGATGCACGCCTCCTCCGGCTGACGCGCTACCGCTACAACAACCTGCCCTCCGACGCCGGCGGCACCTACTTCTATATCCGGGACGGCGAGAGCGTGTGGGCCCCCGGCTGGATGCCCGTCAGGACCCCGCTGGACCGGTACGAGTGCCGTCACGGGCTGGGGTATACGGTGATCACGGGCGAAAAGGACGGCCTGAGCGCCGAGGAAACGCTGATGGTCCCCCGCGGGAGCGCGGCACAGGTGACGAAACTGAGGCTCCGGAACCTTACGGACGCCCCCAAGACCGTCAGCGTGTATGGCGTGGTCGAGTTCTGCCTCTGGAACGCGATGGACGACATGACCAACTTCCAGCGCAACTTCTCCACCGGCGAGGTGGAGGTGGAGGATCGCGCCATCTACCACGTCACCGAGTACCGCGAGCGGCGCAACCACTACGCCGTCTGGGCGGTAAACCGGGACACGGACGGCTTCGACACCGATCGCGAGTCCTTCTTCGGGCTGTATAACGGCTTTGACGCCCCCCGCGCGGTGCTGGAGGACCGCCCGTCGGGCAGCGTCTGCAGCGGTTGGGCCCCCATCGGCGCCCACCGGGTGCGCCTGACGCTGGCGCCTGGCGAGGAGCGCGGCATGGTGTTTGTCCTCGGCTACTGCGAAAACCCGGAGGATCAGAAATTCGAAGCCCCCGGCGTGGCCAACAAGGCCCCCGCCCGGGCGCTGATGAACGCCTTCCGTACGGAGGCGCAGTTCGACCGGGCGCTTGAGGCGCTCCGGGTCTACTGGGACGCGCTGCTCGCAAACTTCCATCTCACAAGCGGCGACGATCGACTCGACCGCATGGTCAACATCTGGAATCAGTACCAGTGCATGGTCACCTTCAACATGTCGCGCTCGGCCTCCTATTTTGAGTCGGGCATCGGCCGAGGCATGGGCTTCCGCGATTCGACGCAGGACCTGCTGGGCTTTGTGCACCTGATACCGGAGCGCGCCCGGGAGCGGCTGATCGATATCGCCGCCACCCAGTTTCCGGACGGCAGCGCCTATCACCAGTACCAGCCGCTGACCAAGCGGGGCAATATGGACGTGGGCAGCGGCTTCAACGACGACCCGCTGTGGCTCATCTACGGCACCGCGGCCTACATTAAGGAAACCGGCGATTTTGACATTCTGGACGAATGCGTGCCCTTTGATTCCAACCCGGAGGACCGGGCGACGCTGCTGGAGCATTTGCGCCGCTCCTTCCATTTCACCGCAGGCCACCTGGGCCCCCACGGGCTGCCGCTGATCGGCCGTGCGGACTGGAACGACTGCCTGAACCTCAACTGCTTTTCCACTACACCGGGGGAGAGCTTTCAGACCTGTGAAAACCGCGCCGGCGGCACGGCGGAATCCGTGTTCATCGCCGGCATGTACGTGGCGGTGGCGGACGACTACGCCGATCTGTGCCGCCGCGCGGGCTTTCCGGACGAGGCCGACTTCGCGCTGGAGGAGAAGGCGCGCATGACCCGCGCGGTGCTGGAGGCCGGCTGGGACGGGGCCTGGTTTCTGCGCGCCTACGACGCGCTGGGCGGCAAGGTGGGCAGCCGCGAATGCGCAGAGGGGCGGATCTACATCGAACCCCAGGGCTTCTGCGTAATGGCGGGCATCGGCGTGGCGGAGGGGCTGGCGCAGCGGGCGCTGGACTCGGTCCGGGCGCATCTTGCTGGCCCCCACGGCATCGCCATCCACACGCCGCCCTATACCCGCTACCACCCGGAACTGGGCGAGATCAGCTCCTACCCGCCGGGATACAAGGAAAACGGCGGCATCTTCTGCCACAACAACCCCTGGATCACCATCGCGGAGACGGTGCTGGGCCACGGTGACCGGGCCTTTGAGACCTACCGCCGCACCTGCCCCAGCTATACCGAAGATCAAAAGCTCCACCGCACCGAGCCCTACGTGTACGCGCAGATGATCGCCGGGCCCTGGGCGCCGCGCCACGGCGAGGCCAAGAACAGCTGGCTGACCGGCACCGCCGCCTGGAGCTTTTACAGTATCTCCCAGGCGATCCTGGGCATCAAGCCCCAGTACGACGGACTGATGATCGACCCCTGTCTGCCCCGCGGCCTCCGCGCACTGACCGTCACCCGGAAATTCCGCGGCGCCGTCTACGTCATCGAGATTGAAAACGAGTCGGACGGCGAAAAAAAACCCTGCGCCCTGGAGCTGGACGGTGTTCCGGTCGTGGGCAACCTCCTGCCCCTGAGCGCTCCGGGCGGCGTCCATCGGGTAAAGGCGCGCATCGGCGCGCGATAGACAGGAAAAATCACCCGCGCGGCGGCTCGTGGGGCGTGGCCTTCCGGCGCAGGGCATAGGCCGCAGACGCCGCAATGGACAGGCCCAGCGCGATGGCACCGGCGGAGAGCATCGTGTTGGACCCGGCTACCGCGGCGTCGGCGTAGCGGTTCTGCACCAGCGCCAGCATGGTGTTGTAAAGCCCTGCGCCGGGCACCATCGGGATCACCGCGACGGTCAAAAAAATCGTGGCGGGCGCCCGCAGCCGTCGCGCCAGCCATTCGCCGATCAGCGCGGACAGCACGGAACCGAAAAATATCCCCGCCCATTCCGCGCCGATGCGCGCGCCGGCCCACAGGCTCAGCGCGTACCCGGCCACCGCCGAAAGGGATGCCGGCACGATCAGCCGGGCGGGGGTGCGAAACAAGAGCGCAAACATCGCCGCCGCCGCGAAGCACCCGACGATCTGCAGCGCGACGGACATCATGCGCCGCCTCCCATCAGCATCCACGCGGATATGGAGAGGCCCGCGCCCGCCGCCAGCACCACGGCGCGGATCAGCGCCTCGCCGGCGCGGGCCATGCCCGACACCAGGTCGCCCCGCATGGCGTCGCGGATGGCGTTGGTCATGGCGAGCCCCGGCAAGAGCGGCATCATCGCGGAGATGATGATCCGGTCCACGTCGCCCAGGCGAAACGCCGCCGTGAGGATCAGCGCCATCAGCGCCGTCGCAAAGCCGCCGACCAGGCTGACGAGCGGCAGCCCCGCCTCGTCGTTCAGCCGTCCCGTCACCGCCTGCGCGAGGAACGCGCAGATCCCCGCGGCCGCCAGATCAAAGTACGACCCGCTGAACATCAGCGCGAACATGGACGATGAGCCCGCCGCAATCAGGCTCTGGCGCAGCCAGCCCATCGGCGGCCGGGCGGAAAGGGCGCTGAGCTCCCGCTCCGCGTCGTCCAGCGAACGCGCGCCGGTGGCCAGTTCCCGGGAGATCGCGTTGACGCGGTCGATCACGGAAAAATCCACTTGGCGCCGGTTCACCCGCCCGATCAGCGACTTTTCGCCGCCCACAAACAGCATCAGCCCCGTGGGAAACGCGATGACCTCCGATTCGTAGCCAAACGCGCGGCCAATGTGGCGCACGGTTTCCTCCGCGCGGTAGGTTTCACCGCCGTTGGACAGCAACATCTGCCCCGCCAGCCGCGCCACCCGCGCCACCTGGCCCAGGTTTTCGCCGCCCTCCATGTCCATCCCCTCCAAGGTGCTTATGCGGTCCGGATCAGGTACCCAGCCGCTCCGGCGCGTTCTGCTCCAGATATTCGATGTACTCGTCATAGCTCTCCCGCCGGTCCACGAGGGCGTCCGGCAGAATCTCGATCACTCGGTTGGCCACCGTCTGCATCACCTGATGGTCCCGCGATGCAAAGAGCATCGTGCCCTTGAAGTCCGCCATGCCCTCGTTGAGGGCGGTGATGGCCTCGAGGTCCAGGTGGTTGGTGGGCTCGTCCAGCATCAGCACGTTGGCGCCGGAGAGCATCATCCGGGCCAGCATGCACCGCACCCGCTCGCCGCCGGAGAGCACGCGCGCCTTCTTCAGCGCCTCCTCGCCGGAAAACAGCACCCGCCCCAGCCAGCCGCGCACGGTGACCTCGTGCTTGTCTTCCGAGTACTGCCGGAGCCAGTCGATCAGCGACAGATCCACGCCGTCAAAATACGCCGCGCTGTCGGCGGGGAAATAAGCCCTGGACGTGGTGACGCCCCAGGTGAAATCCCCCTCGTCCGGCTCGATCTCCCCCATCAGGATCTGAAACAGCGTGGTGCGCGCCAGCTCATCCCGACCGACAAAGGCGATTTTGTCACCCGGGCGCACGATGAAGCTGACGTCGCAAAGCACCTTGCGCCCGCCCACGGTCTTTGAAATGCCGTTGACCGAGAGCACGTCGTTGCCCACCTGCCGCGCCTGGTCGAAGTGGATGAAGGGGTAGCGGCGGGAGGAGGGCATAAAATTCTCCATCTGCAGGTTGTCCAGCAGCTTTTTGCGGGATGTGGCCTGGCGCGACTTGGAGGCATTGGCGCTGAACCTGCGGATGAATTCCTCCAACTCCCTGGCCTTCTCCTCGTTGCGCCGGCGCTGGTCCCGCGCCTGGCGCGCGGCCAGTTGGGTGTATTCGTACCAGAAGTCGTAGTTGCCCACGTACATCTGAATCTTGCCATAGTCGATGTCCACGATGTGGGTGCACACGTGGTTGAGAAAGTGCCGGTCGTGGGACACCACCACCACGGTATTGGGAAAGTCCAGCAGGAAATTCTCCAGCCAGCGGATGGCGTGGATGTCCAGGTTGTTGGTGGGCTCGTCCATCAGCAGGATGTCCGGCGCGGCGAACAGCGCCTGCGCCAGCAGCACCTTCACCTTGCGGGGGCCGTCCAGCTCGCGCATCATCGCGCGATGGTATTCCCCTTTGACGCCCAGGCCGTTGAGCAGCGTTTCGGCGCCCGCCTCAGCGTTCCAGCCGTCCATTTCCGCAAACTCACCCTCCAGCTCCGCCAGGCGCACGCCGTCCTCGTCGGTAAAGTCGCTCTTGCCGTACAGCTTTTCCTTCTCGGTCATCACCTCGTGGAGTCGCTTGTGCCCCATCAGCACGGTTTCAAGGGCGGTGTACTCGTCAAAGGCGAAGTGGTCTTGCCGCAATACCGCCAGGCGCTCGCCGGGCTTCATGAAGACCTCGCCCTTCGTGGGCTCCAGTTCCCCGGAAAGGATTTTGAGAAACGTGGACTTCCCGGTGCCGTTGGCGCCGATCAGCCCGTAGCAGTTGCCGGCGGTAAACTGCACGTTGACGTCCTTGAACAGTTCCCGCCCGCCGTATTGAAGGGATACCCCCTGTGCGCTGATCATTGAATTCTCCTTTAAATTGGTTTCCGCCGCCCGGCGGCTTCAGATCCGTTCGCCGCGGCGGACCGCGTCCACAAACTGCCTGGCCACCCGGGGCGACCGGCCGCCTCGGTCGATGGCATACCGCTCCGCCTGGGCGTCCAGCCCTTCCGTTTCCGGAAGGCCCCGGGCAAGGGCGCGTACGATTTCCAGATATCGCTCCCTGTCCGGCTTCATGAAGCACACGCTGAGCCCAAACCGCTGGGACAGCGACACCTGCTCCTGAATGGTTTCGTTGCGGTGGATGTCGTCGTCGCTCCGGTCGGAAAACCGCTCGCTGACGATGTGCCGCCGGTTGCTGGTGGCGTAGATGGCCACGTTGGGCGTCCTGGCGCACGCCGAGCCCTCCAAAATGGCCTTCAGCGCGCCAGCCTCCTCCCCGCCGCTCTGGAACGAAAGATCGTCCACAAACAGGATGAACCTGAGCGGGTTGCCGCTGAGCGCCTCCAGCACCTTCGGGATCTCCATCAGCCGGTTTTTTCGAACCTCCACAAGCCGAAGGCCCCGGGGTGCGTACTCGTTGACGATCGCCTTGACGGTGGAGGATTTCCCCGTGCCGGCGTCCCCATAGAGCAGCGCGTTGGCCGCGGGCCTGCCGTCAATGAGCGCCAGCGTGTTGTTTACGACGGCCCCGCGCTCCCGCTCGTACCCCTTCAGATCGTCGAGGCGTATGGGATCGGGGAACCGCACCGGCAAAAGTTCGCCGCCCTCCACCTGGAACATGGAATGCCGCGCGAACAGGCCGTAGCCCGCCGTAAAGAGGCGCTCCAGCATGCGCCGGTACTCCCCCGCCAGATCGACCGGCCGCGTCCGCCACTCCGGCAGGCGGCCCTCGTAGCCGACGAGCGCGCGGACCGCCCGGGCGGAAAGCCCGGCGACCTCCTCAAGCACCGCCAGCTCGCCCTCGACGCACGCCTCCAGCGCGGGATCGGCGGCCTCGCCCCGGGCGCGCTTTCGGACGTAGAAATTGTCGTCCCCCAGCACGCGGTCCAGCACGCAGTCGGACAGGCTGCCGCCCGCCTCAAAAACGCGCGCGGCAAAGCGCGCGTAGTCATCCAGGCGCCGGGCTTTGTCCTTCCCCGCGCCGTCCAAAAGCGCCGGCAGCAGGCCCAGCGCGCCATCCTCCATGAGGCCGCGAAACACGACCAGCGAATGCAGTTTCAGGTTCAGTTCGTCCAGGCGATTCATTTTTCGTTCCCTTCCCGCCGCAACCGGCCTTCCCCAGTATAAACCAGCCGCGTAAAGGAAACAAGCGCTTCGCTCCCAGCCGGGAAATTCCGCAGAATCCCTTGACGCAAACGGCCGCCCCGCGCGCCTTGACAGCCGGAACGCCTTCCCCTATAATAAATGAGCGGGGCGCGACGCGCTCCGTTTGTTTTCACATGACTTTTGAAAGGGTCTCATGAATCGAAATGATTTTCTGCCGGTGACGCCGGAGGACATGCGCGCCCGGGGCTGGGACGCGCCGGATTTTGTCTATGTGTGCGGAGACGCCTATGTGGATCATCCCTCCTTCGGTCACGCCATCATCGGCCGCGTGCTGGAGCGCGCCGGGTACCGGGTCGCCATGCTGTGCCTTCCGCCCTACCGGGACGATGCCGCCTTCCGGCGCTTTGGGCGGCCACGCCTGGGGTTTTTGGTGACGGCGGGGGTCATCGACAGCATGGTCAACCACTACACCGCGGCGAAAAAGAGAAGGAACGAAGACGCCTACGCCCCCGGCGGGCGCTCGGGGCTCCGCCCGGACCGGGCGACCATCGTGTACTGCAACCGGATCCGGCAGGCGTATCCCGACGCGCCCATCCTGATCGGTGGCGTGGAAGCCTCGCTGAGGCGCTTTTCCCACTACGACTATTGGGAGGACAGGGTGCGCCATTCCGTGCTGGTGGACAGCGGCGCCACCCTTCTAATGTACGGCATGGGCGAAAAATCCATCCTGGAGTGCGCCGCCTGGCTGGAGCGCGGCGCGCCCCGGGAGGCGCTTTTTGACATGCGCGGCATCTGTTACCTGCAAAAGGAAAAGCCCGAGGGCGTGGAGGAAATCCCCTCCCACCGCGAGGTTGCCTCGGACAAGGCCGCCTATGCCCGGGCGTTCATGCGCCAGTATGACGAGCAGGACCCCTACCGCGGCAAGCCCCTGTGCCAGCAGCAGGATACGGGGCGCTATCTGATCGCGACGCCCCCCGGCTTTCCGCTGAGCCGGGAGGAGCTGGACCAAGCGTACCAGCTGAAATACACCCGCCGCGCCCATCCGGATTACGACGCGCTGGGCGGCGTGCCCTCGCTGGAGGAAGTGGCCTTTTCCATTTCCGCCACCCGGGGCTGTTTTGGCGCGTGCAGCTTTTGCGCGCTCACGTTCCATCAGGGGCGGATCGTGCAGTCCCGCAGCCCGGACTCCATCGTCCGGGAGGCAGAGGCGCTGACGCGCATGCCCGGCTTCAAGGGCTATATCCACGATGTGGGTGGGCCTACCGCCAACTTCCGCCGCCCCGCCTGCAAAAAGCAGACCACGCTGGGGGCCTGCAAGGACCGCCAATGCCTGTACCCCAAGCCCTGCGGCCGCCTGGTTCCGGACCACGCGGAGCTCCTCTCCATCCTGCGCAGGATCCGGGCGCTGCCCGGCGTGAAGAAGGTGTTTATCCGCTCCGGCCTCCGCTACGATTACCTGATGCTGGATCGGGACAGCCCCTTTCTGAAGGAGCTTTGCCTGCACCACGTCAGCGGACAGCTGAAGGTGGCGCCCGAGCACGTCTCCCCCGGCGTTCTGGCGCTGATGGGCAAGCCCGGCCGGGACGTGTACGACGCCTTTGTAAAAAAATACGAAGCCGTCAACCGGCAACTGGGCCTCAGGCAGTACCTGGTGCCCTACCTGATGAGCAGCCACCCCGGCAGCGACCTTGACGCCGCGGTGGAACTGGCGCTGTACCTCCGGGACACGGGCCACCAGCCGGAGCAGGTACAGGACTTCTACCCAACCCCCGGCACCCTCAGCACCTGCATGTTTTATACGGGGCTGGACCCCCGCACCATGAAACGCGTCTTCGTACCGCGTTCGCTCCACGAAAAGGCACTGCAGCGCGCGCTTTTGCAGTACCGGGCGCCCCGAAACCGCCCGCTTGTGCTGGAGGCCCTGAAACGCTGCGGCCGGGAGGACCTGATCGGCTACGGCAAGGGCTGCCTGGTGCGCCCTGCCGAGGCGCCCGAACGCGCACGGGAAGGCCGGAAAGCCGCGCCCGCCGGCCCGTCCCGTCCGCCCAGGCGCGCGTACAGCAGCAAGTGGGCAAAGGCGAAGAAAAAGTAATTCGAACGTCAGTCCAGATGGTAGACCTCGGGCATGTCCGCCCACCACTCGCCGGAGGCGCGGGTCTCGAGGGGCTGCTGGCAGGGCTTGCATTCATCCCACCACTCCTGGGTCTTGGGGTCGGCGGCCATTTTCGCCATGTCCGCCTCATAATCGTCGCCCACGTACTCGTAGTAGCTGAACAGCAGCCCGTCCTTGTAGTAGATCGAATAGTTCCGGATATTGCACGCCTTGATCATGGCGTTGATCTCGGGCCACGGCGCCGCGTGGAGCTTTTTGTAGTATTCCAGCTTTTCCGGCTTCACGCCGATCACCGATCCGAACCGCTGAACCCTTCCCATAGCGTCCTCCTTAATGCGCGGGTTTTGTCCGCCGGGAGCGCGCGGAAGAGGGCCGAAGCCCTCTCCCGCGCCGCATCCGATCCGGAGATTCAGATGCCTATGCTTACCACTGGGGCGGATAGAAACCGTCCACGTTGTCCTTGGTGATGATGTCCTGCGCCAGGTATCCGATGGCGGGCACTTCCTGGCCGGCGAACCACTTGGCCATCGAGTAGCACACGGCGGCGCCGTCGCCCTCGGCGGTCTGGTAGTTGATGGCCAGAAGGTCGCCGCTCTTGACCAGGTCCATGCCCTGCTTGGAGTTGCCGGCGGCCACCACGAGGATGTCGCTGCGACCCGCCTCCTTGATGGCGTCGATGGTGCCGATGGCCTGGGCGGAGTCGTCCGCAAGGAAGATGGCGTTCAGCTCGTCGCCGAAGCGGGTGATCCAGTCGGACACCACCTGCTTGCACTGCACGGCGTCAAAGCCGGGCGTCTGGATGTCGAGGGTCTTGATGTCCGGCGCGATCTTCTTGAACTGAGTGATCGGGCCGTAGGTGCGGGCGAAGTAGGGCGAGGTGCCGGCGTTGTGGGTGATGTAGCACACGCCGCCCTTGTTGCCCATGGCGTCGGCCAGCCTGTCGGCCAGCAGGCGCATCTGGCCCCAGTCGTCCGGGCCGGTCCAGGAGATCATGTACTTCATCGCGTCGGAGGTGGGCAGCGTGTTGGTGCCGAACACCGGGATGCCCGCCTCGTTGATTTTGCGGAACTGCTGCACGGCGGACTCGGCGTTGAGCGGGATCAGGCCGATGGCGTCGGGGCGCGCGTTGATGGCCTGGTCGATCAGCTGGTTCTGCACGTTGACGTCCCAGTTGGGGCTCCAGGCCTCCAGCTCCATGCCGAAGAACTCGCAGGCCTTCTTGGCGCCGTTGATGTAGGCGGTGGTCCAGGGGTGATCGCCGTGGACGATCAGGATGACCTTCTTGCCCTCGGGGCCGTCGGCGGGCGAAGCGGGGATGTTGACCTTGGACTCGGCGTCCCAGCCGGCGTACTCCATGTCATAGTAGCGGCCCGCGTCGTCCTCGGGCAGCGCGGCCGGGTCCTCGGGGCGCTCGGGGAACTCCTTGACCGTCAGAACCGGCATCAGCACCTGTCCGTCGGTGGACAGTACGCTGGTGGGATCGGGCAGTTCGGCCGCGGCCATCGCGGCCGGGGCCAGGGCCAGCATCAGCGCCAGGGCCAGCATGAGGACTCTCTTCATTCTCGTTTCCCTCCATCGATTATATTCACCCACAGGGGGCAAACCCGTCATTTGACGCCGGAGAGCATCTGCTGCCGCTCGATGACCAGCTGCGCGCGAATGCCCACCTTGCGCTTTGCGAAGTAATTGGTGGTGGTTTCGTACAGCACCACCGCCGCCAGCACCACGCCGTTGGAGAGGATCTGGATTTCGTACTTGCCCACCAGGGCGGTCAGCACGTTGAACATGGCCATGAGGCCCAGCACCGCGACGAATGTCTTCCACACGCTGCCGCGGCCGCCGTCTGTGGAAGTCCCGCCGATGATGGTCGCGGCCAGCGCCACCATCAGGGGCGCGATGCCCTTTTCGCCCATGTTGGGCGCGGCGGAAGACTGGGCGATGGCGAACAGCGCGCCGCCCAGCGCCGATACGAAACCGGAGATCGCGAACACGCCGACGGTGGTGCCGGTGGCGTTGATGCCGCCCAGCCAGGCCGTCTCCAGGTTGCCGCCCACAATGTAGACGTTCCGCCCGAAGCGCGTGTTGTTCAGGATCACCGCCAGCAGTATGACCACCGTGAGCGCCACGATCACCTTGGGCGTCAGCGGGAAGGGCTTCAGGAACTTATTCAGGAAGTCCGCAAAGGCGTAGTCGCCCTTGTCGCCGATTTCCGCACCATTGCAGTAGATGGACATAATGCCCTTCAGCACGAACTGCATGCCCAGCGTCACGATGAACGAGTGGATCTTGCCCTTGGAGATGAGCAGCCCGTTCAGCGTGCCAAACAGCGTGCCCGCCGCCAGCGCCACGGGCAGCGCCACGGCCCAGGGCATTTTCTGCAGCGTGTGAACGCCCATCACCAGCACCGCGCCCAGGTTTGCCATGTAGCCCACCGACAGATCCATGTGTCCGGCGATCATGCAGAGGGTGAACCCGCTGCCGATCATCGCGTAGAGGATGGTGGAGTCCAGGATCGACTTCATATTGTACATCGTGAAGAAGTTCTTTGCAAAGATGCCCAGCACCATCATCAGCGCGACCAGCAGGTACGCGCGGTTTTCGTCGATCCTCTTGGGAATGGATTTGCGCTTGTGTCCGGCCATCAGCTTCGCCCCAGCTTTCTGTCGGAAGTGGTGTTGATCCACACGATCACGAGAAACATCACGCCCAGCACCAGGTACTGCTCAAAGGTGGAAACGCCCACCAGGTTCATGATGTTGGACAGGAGGCCCATCGTCAGTACGCCGCCGAAGGTGCCGATGAGGTCGCCCTTGCCGCCGGCCAGCGTCATGCCGCCCAGAAGCACCGCCGTCATCGCGCGGAAATCATAGCCCTCGCCGTTGTAGTAGGCGCCCGTCTTGGAGATGGAAGCCAGGAAAAGCCCCGTGACCGCCGCGCAGAAGGACGAGATCAGGAATACCACGACGATGATCTTGACGATGTTGATGCCCGAAAGCCGCGCCGCTTCGTAGTTGGAGCCCACCACCTTCAGCTGGTTGCCAAAGGCCGTGCGGGTCAAGACGTACTGCCCGATCGCAAACATCACCAGCATCACCAGCACCATGATGGGAACGCCCAGAAAGTCCGACCGGGAAATGGCGAAGAACGCCTCCACCGCCGGAGTGTCGCCGGCAATCACGTCCGGGTAGATCTGGTTGCCGCCGTAGAGCCAGCGCACGATGCCCGAGAGCACGAAGTTGAACGCCATCGTCCAGATGACCGGGTGTGCCCGGAGCTTGCCGATGACCAGGCCGTTGACCACGCCCAGCACCGTGCCGCAGGCGACGCCGATCAGAAGGCTCGGCCAGAAGCCGAGGCCGATGAACGTGACCGAGATCATGCCCGAGAAGGCGATGGTCATCGGCGCCGACATGTCGGAGAAGTTGGCGCTGAACACCACAAAGCTCATGCCCACCGATGTGATGCCCAAAAGGGACACCGCCTGCACCACCGCCATCAGGTTGCGCGCGGTCAGGAACTTTCCGGGCGCCAGGACGATGCCAAGAAGCGCCAGCAGCAGCACGATCACATATACGCCCAGCCGGTTGACCGCCAGCGTCAGGCGGTTGACGCTGCGCCTGCGGCTGTCGGCAGGCGCGGCCTGACTATGCATGGACATGTTTCCCCTCCCCGTTCGCGGCAAGCAAAAGCGCGCTTTCGCTGATTTCCTCCCGCCGGATTTCGCCGATCACGTGGCCGTTTCTCAGCACCACCGCCCGGTCGCTCAGGCCCACCATTTCGGGCAGGTCGCTGGTGATCAAAATTACGGCGCTGCCGCTGGCGGCCAGGTTTTCCACCGCCTTGTGGATGATCTCCTTGGCGCCGATGTCCACGCCCCGGGTGGGCTCGTCCAAAATCAGCACGCTGGGCCGGGTCATCAGCCACTTGGCCATCAGGATCTTCTGCTGATTGCCGCCGGAGAAGTTGGTCACCGGGCGGTTCGGCTCCATCGGGTAGACGCTGAGGGCTTCCATGATCTCCGCCACGTCCCGCGCGCCCATTTTGGGGCAGAAGAAGATGCCCCTTGACAGCCTGGGGATGTGGGCGGCCACCGCGTTTTCGGCGGCGGTCAGGCGCACGGCCAGGCCGTCGTACTTTCGGCTCTCCGTCAGGTACACCACACCGGACTGAATGGCCTCGAACATGGTTTTGAAGCGCACGGGCTTTTCGCGCAGATAGATCGCGCCCTCGTCGCAGGGGTCGACGCCCACGATGGCGCGGGCCAATTCCGTGCGCCCGGCGCCCGCAAGGCCGCAGACGGCCAGCGTCTCTCCCGCGCGCACCGAAAAGCTCACGTCGTGGAAGAACCCCCAGCGGCTCAGGTGCTCCACCCGGAGCATTTCACCGCCGATGGCCGGGCTGCGGCGGCTGTAAAACTCGCTGACCGACCGGCCCACCATCAGGTCCACAATTTCGCCGCGCGTGGTTTCGCCCGCGTCGTAGGTGCCGCGCTTTTTGCCGTCGCGCATCACGGTGATGCGGTCGGCGATTTCAAACACCTCCTGCAGGTGGTGCGAAATGTAGATGATGGCGATGCCCTGGGCCTTCAAACGGCGGATGATGGCGAACAGGCGCTTGACCTCCTCGTTGGACAGCGCGGACGTGGGCTCGTCCATCACCAGGATGCGCGGGTTGTCGCCCAGGGTTTTTGCGATCTCCACCAACTGCGCTTCGCACTGGCTGATGTCCGAAACGGGCATCGACGGGTCCAGGTAGGAAAGCCCCACCTGCTCGAGCAGCTCCGCCGCCCGATTGCGGACCGCGGCGCGGTCGATGAACACCCCTTTTTTCGGGAGCTTGCCCACCAGCAGGTTTTCCGCAATGGAGATGGGCCGGGCCAGCGAAAGCTCCTGATAGACCATGCCCACGCCCCGGGCCTTGGACTGGGCCGGGGTGTGCAGCGTCACTTCCTTTCCGCGAATGAAGACCTTTCCTGTATAATCTGAAAAGGAGCCCGCCAGAAGCTTCATCAGTGTGGATTTGCCCGCGCCGTTTTCGCCCACCAGCGCGTGTACCTCGCCGGCCCGCACGTCAAAGTCCACATGGTCTACCGCCAGCGTGCCGGGAAAAGCCTTGGAGACCCCCTCCATGCGCAGCGCCTCGTCGCAGGGCGTCGTCCGGCTCATCGCGCATTCCTCCCTCCGGGATTACGAATCCTTTACCATTATAGAACCTGACCGCCGCCCATACAGTGGATTTTTCTATGCATATACGCTGATTTTTTTAACACTTCGCATCCCGGGGCGCCGCGGCGGTTTACGGGGCGCGCAAAATCTGATAAGATTCCGATAGGTTCCGGGAGGGTGTGACCATGTACAAACTGTTGATTGTCGAGGACGAGGACATGCTCCGGGAGGCGCTGATGGCGGGCGTCGACTGGGCGGGGCTGGGCTACGAGGCCCGCGGCGCCGGAGACGGCGAACAGGCGCTGGCGCTGGCGCTGACGTTCCGGCCCGATATCGTGCTGACCGACATCCGCATGCCGTTTATGGACGGGCTCCAGCTTTGCGCAAAGCTCAGGGAGGCGCTGCCCGGCACGATGGTGGCCATCCTCAGCGGGCATGACGAATTTGCCTACGCGCAGGAGGCGCTGAAGCTGGGCGTGCGCGAATACCTGCAAAAGCCCGTGCCGCCGGAGGATCTGGTCAAGGCGGTCCGGCGGCTCGAGCGCCAGGTGGACGCCGCCCGCGTGCGCGAGCACCAGATGAGCCGCATGCGGCTGCAGCTGGACCAGGCCATGCCGCTGATGCGCCAGAAGCTGCTCAACCAGTTGCTGGAGCAGGCGCTCTCCCAGACGGAAGTCGAGGATATGCTGCGCTTTGTGGGCATGCCGCTCTCCGGCGAGGGCTTCACCGTGTGCCTGATCGACTTTGAACCCGAAAAGGGCGCGGCCCGGGACGGTGCGCTGATCGAATGCGCCGCACTGGACATCATCAAGTCCGAGGCCAAGACCGACGCGGCGGCCTTTGAGCGGAACCGGGGCGGCGCGGCGCTGATCTACTGCGCGCGCACCAAGTATAAGGACAAGGAGCGCGCCTTCGTCGCGGCGCTGATCGAGCTGATTCGCGCAGAGCTCTACGAGCAGTTGGACCTGGCCACCACCGCGGCCATCGGAGAACCCGTAGACGCGCTGTGTCAGCTAAACCGCTCCTACCTCAGCGCGCACCAGGCGCTCCGGAGCCGCGCGACGCTGGGGCGCTACAACACCTACGACGCCTTTGACCGCCGGGAGGAGGCGCGGCTCTACCCCTTCGATAAGTCCAAGGAGCTGCTCTCCCGGCTCAAGCAGGGCTCCGCGGCGGAGCTTGAGGAGGGCGTCGTCCGGTTTTTTGAAACGCTGCGCTCGGCGGGCATCCTGTCCGTCGAAAACCTGCGCGTGCTCACCATTGACCTTTTGAACGGGGCCATCAAGCTGTTGACGGAGGCCGGAAAGGCCGACCCCGCCCGCGCCGACGAAGCCTACCGCCGCGCCTTTTCCGCCCAGTCGCTGGACGACTGCCGGGACATCGTGCTGGAGCAGCTGACCGAGGCCCACCGCCTGATCGAGGAGGCGCGCGCCTCCTGCGGCAACCAGCTGATCGAGGGCGCCTGCGCCTACATCGCCGGGCACTACGCGGACCAGGGCATGTCGCTCAACGCCGCGGCGGCCCACGTGTTCGTCAGCCCCACCTACCTGAGCATCCTGTTCAAAAAGAAGCTGGGCGTCACCTTTATTGACTACCTGATCAACCTGCGGCTGGAAAAGGCCAAGGAACTGCTCCGGGACACCGCCAAGCGCACCTATGAGGTCGCGGCCGAAACCGGCTACGGCGACCCGCAGTACTTCTCCGTCTGCTTTAAGAAATTTACCGGGCTCACGCCCACCGAATACCGCGCGCAGCACCGCTGAAGCGCCGCGGCCGGAAAGGAGCGCCATGGGCAAAAGGGCAACGCAGCTCCGCACGCAGATGACCGCCATCTCCTTCGCGGGCGTGTTCCTCATCTGCTTTCTCATCGCGCTGATGGCGGGCGAAACCACGAAGCGCGCGCTGGTGAACCGGGCCGAGCGGGACGCCGGCGCAATGCTCGCCCAGGTGATCCGGAACCTGGAGTACTACCTGGAGGACATGGAAAAGCTGGCCGCCCTGTCCAATGTGCAGTCCTCCGTGCTGCGGATGCTGGTCAACGACACGGACTTCCGGCGCAACCAGTCCGAGTACTATGAGAACTCGCAGCAGGTGCGCGCCATCCTGACGGACCTCAGCCGCCTGCGTCCGGAGATCACCTCCATTGCCATCGCCGGGCAAAACGGCGCGCTGGCCGACACCGCCTCCAACCTCTTCTCCACCGCTCAGGCGACGGAGGAATGGCTCTCCTGGTACGACGCGGCAATCAACGGCGGCGGAAAGAGCATCTTTTTGCCGCCCCACCAGATCACCGACGTCTACGGCCGCGCCCAGAGCGTGATTTCGCTGACCCGCCCCATCATCATCTCCAGCGGCGCGCGCCCGCTGGGCGCCATCCTCATCAACCTGTCCACCGACACCCTGGCCCAGATCTGCGGCGGCGCGGGCACGCTGGAGGGCGGCTACATCTTCATCGCGGACAGGGCGGGCAACTACATCTACCACCCCGACCCGGCCTATCTGGGGGCGATGCGCATCCCCGCCGCCCTGCCCGACGACGAGATCAAGCGCCTGGCGCTGTCCGGGGAAAGCGCCTTCGCCTACGGCGACCGGCTGGTGCTCTCCGCCGGCATCGACGCGCCCGGCTATCGGGTGGTCTACGCCATGCCCCGCGATCTCATCACCGGCGCTGCCGACCAGGCCCGGGCCCAGCAGATTCTCTTTGGCGCGCTGGCCTCGGCGGTGATTGCGCTGGTTTTGTCGCTCCTTCTTTCCCGGCGGGTATTCCGTCCGCTCAACAGGCTCGGCAGCCTCATGGCGCGCGTGCAGAAGGGCGATTTTGACGTGCGCGCCGACGCCACGCCAAAAAACGAAATCGGCGAGCTGGCCGGCGGGTTCAACGCCATGATCGACCACAACCGGCGGCTGATGCGGCGGATCATGGAAACGGAAAAGGCCAAGCGCAAAGCGGAGCTGGACGCGCTCCAGTCCCAGATTACCCCCCACTTTCTGTACAACACCCTGGATTCCATCGTCTGGATGAGCAACTATCGGCCCCAGGTGGCGGCGGCGATGGCGGACGCGCTGGCCAAGCTCTTCCGGCTCATGCTGGGCGGCGGCGAGGATGTGGTGCCCCTTCGGCAGGAGTTTGAGCACGTGACCCAGTACCTGAAAATCCAGAAGATGCGCTACGATTCCAAGTTTGAATACGAAATTTCGCTGGACGAGGCCTGTCAGGCCATCCGGGTGCCCAAGCTGATATTGCAGCCGCTGGTGGAAAACGCCATCTACCACGGCATCAAGCCCGCCCGGAAGAAATGCCTTCTGAAGGTGGCGGGCTTTCTCGACGGGGACGAGCTGGCGCTGATGGTGATGGATGACGGCACGGGCATCGGCCGGGCGGACCTCGGCCGCATCCTGACGGAAAAGCGCGTGTCGGGCAAGGTGCTGGGCGGCGTGGGGGTCAAAAACATCAACGAGCGCATCCAGCTCTACTGCCCGGGAAACTACGGGCTCAGCTTTGTCAGCGTGGAAAACCTGGGCACGGCGGCCATCCTGCGGCTGCCGGCCTCGGGCGTCAACGTGCCGCCTCCCGCGGCGCAATGATAAAAAAACCAAGCATTTGTTAAAATTATTGTGTCACGGGCGGCATGGCCGCCCGTTTATAATGCAATCAGCCACCATGAAATGGAGGAGAAACCATCATGAATGACAAGGTTGCCGCCAAGCTCGACCGGCTGGAAAAGGCCGTCCGGGGGACGGGACTGCCCGACAGGATCCCGGTGGGCGACAATTTTTGGACGGGATACCTGCTCCGCGAGCGCGCCCTGCGCGGCCCGGACTTTGACCCATACCTGTTCCACGACCTGGACTACGTGATCGTCACCCCCAATATGGACCCGAAGATCCAACCTTTTGAGGTACTGGAGGACGACGGCGTCAACGTGAAACTGAAGACCGGCTTCGGCGCCACCATCCGCAGAAGCGGCACCGCGCCCATGCCCCACTTTGATGCCTTCTCGGTCAACGAACCGGAGGAAATGGAGGGCTTTGCCTTCGACGACCCCCGCGACGCGCGCCGGTTCACCGCGGGCGGCGACGACCAGATCAACGGCCTGGGCGACGCCATCAACCGCAACATCCCCGCCTGGACGGAGCGGCTGAAAAAGTATGAAAACGACACGGTGCTCTTTGGCTCCGTGTGCGAGGCCTACGAATATCTGTGGCGCTGCATCGGTACCATGAACTCGCTGACCTGGCCGCTGGAGGAACCGGAGCTTTTCGGCGACTTCGTGGCGCGTATCGGCGACTTCCTCTGCGAATTCACCCGCGCGCAGATCGAATTCGGCCAGGGCAAGCTGCGGGGCATGTACCTCTGGGGCGACGTGGCCTACGTCAACGGCATGCTCTTCAGCCCGAACCTGTGGCGCACCTACTTCAAGCCCATCACGAAGCGGCTGATCGACATCTGCCACGAGGCGGGGCTGATGGTGGTCTACCACGGCTGCGGCAACGCCACCGCCATCTACGAGGACTTCATCGGCATGGGGCTTGACGCCTACAATCCGCTGGAGTGCAAGAGCCACCTGGACATCGTGGAACTCCGGCAGCGCTTTGGCTACCGGCTGGGCTTTGTGGGCAACATTGACGTGCGCGAAATGGAATCCGGCGACAAAAGCCGCATCCGCCGCGAAGTGCTGCACAAGATGCTGGGCGCGGTGGACGGTCGCTGGGTGGCCCAGAGTGACCACTCCGTTTCGTCGGACGTGGCGCCGGAGAGCTACGCCTACATGCTGGAGGTCGTGCGCGAGTACGGCAAATATCCGCTGGACCTCGAGCGCATCGAGCGCGAGTTGAAGGCGCTGGAAGCCGCCAAGACCTGACGCGCCCAAAGGAGGGCCCCCCATGAGCCGCTACCTGAACCTTCGGGACCGGTTTGGCCTGGATTCCCCGGACGGGCCGGCCCCCGGCCGCCTGCCCACGTCCTTTCTCGCGCTGCCCCGGAGCGATGTCGAACGCCTGCGCGCGCTGGGCCGGCGCAAGATGGCGCATGCCGCGCAGCCGGTCATGGAAGAGCGCCGGAAGATATGGCGCGCCGCCAACGACCTTCAAATGATCCGTCCCCCCATCTTTGTGGACGAGATCTGCTGGACGGAGATCGATGATCCCGCCCTGGCGCTCCGGTGCGTCCATCCCTTCGCGCGGGAACTGGAGGACTTCCTGACCAAGGAGCTCTACGTCGCGGATCACGCGCTCTGTGATCAGATCGTGGAACCCTTCATCGAAAATCCGCTGGTGACATACGACAGCGGCTTTGGCATTGACGAGGTGGTGGATGTCCGCGCCACCCGGTTCAACCCGGAAGTCGTGTCCCGCCACTTCCACGTGCTGATCTCCACCATGGACGATCTGGAAAAGATCCGCGAACCGGAGGTGGCGGTGGACCGGGAGCGAACCGCCCAGTACGGCGAGCTGCTGAGCGAGGTCTTCTCCGGCATCCTCCCGGTGGTCACCGTGGGCGCCCGGGGGCTGTGGTTCACGCCCTGGGACTACCTGATCCGCGTGATGGGCGTCGATCAGACCTTTGTCAACCTTTACGATGAGCCGGACTTCGTCGAGGCGGTGGTGCGGCGCTACGTATCCATGGCCATGAAGCGCATGGAAAAGTACCGGAAGATGGGCATCTGGGCCAGCAACAACGCCCCCGTGCGGGTGGGCTCCGGCGGCTACGGCCTGGTCTCCGCCCTGAGCCCCCAGGCGGTTCACCCCGTCGCCTGCCCCACCGATCAGATGTGGGGCTGCGGCAACGCCCAGATCTTTTCCTCCGTGAGCCCGGCCATGCACTGGCAGTTCTCGCTCCAGTACGAAATGGAATGGCTGAAGCAGTTCGGCCTCACCTACTACGGCTGCTGCGAGCCCCTCTGGGGCAAGATGGATTTGATGGACAGGATCCCCAACCTGCGAAAGGTGTCCATGAGCCCGTGGAACAACTTTTCGGCGGCGGCGGAGCGCTGCCGCGGAAAGTACGTGATGAGCTGCAAGCCCTCCCCCGCCGTGTTCGCCGGGGACTCCTTCGACGAGGACGAAGCCCGGAGGGCCATTCTCGACATCCTGAGGGCCACAGAGGGCTGCGCCATTGAGCTGGTGATGAAGGACATCTCCACACTGCGCTTTAAGCCCGAACGGCTCCACGCCTGGAGCCGCGTGGCGCGGGAAACCGTGACCGATTTCTACGGCTGAACGGGCGCCCCTTTCACGCCCCCGGCGGCGCGCTCACGCACTCCGACAACGTAAAGCGCCCGGCGCCGGGGTTATCGCCGGCCGCCTCCAGCGCGTCCAGATCGTTGAAGTGCCACCACTCCGAGGCCAGCGGCGTCAAGCCGGCCTCTGTGCAATAGCGCTGCAGCCTGAGGGCGGCTTCGTTCATCGCGGGCGCGGGCTCTGCCTTCCGCCAGGCGGTGCGGCTCCCCGAGCTGACGGGCTGGGAAAACGCGGCGGAGGCCTGGCTCAGCTCCTGAATGGGCGTGGGCATTTCATAGGGCTCAATTTTTGTCACCCGGGTGTAGCCATAACCTCCGGACGCCGCCTGGACGGTGCGGACCGCCTTGGCCAGGCTTACGTCGATGGCCCCGCCCCGCTGGTGGTTGGAGAGCCGCGTGGACGCAAACCACGAAAGATGCCAGGGCGCGGAGGAGATGCCCTTCATCACCGCCGGGTTGTCCTCCGCCAAACCTTTCAGCGCCCGCACGATGGTCATCTGCACATCGTAGGGCCGGTACGCCTCGCAGAGTACCAGGGTTTCGCCGTTTTCAAGCGCCATCTTCTGCGCGGCGCATACCTTTTTTGCCATCGAGTACAATACCGGCATGATGAACTGCGCCTCGCCCAGGCGGAGGTTTTCCCGCTTGCCGGGATAGAGCGCCTTTCCGGTGACGCCGGGCAGCGCCACCCCGGAGGAGCGGACCACGGAGGCGTAGGCGTTGGTTGCGTCGTAGACCACGGAGGGCGCGACATCCGGCAGATTGACGAGGCAGTACCGTTCGTCCGCCCAGCCTTCGGCGGTCTCCGTCCGGGCGCGGATCCAGCCGTCCGAAGTGCCAATGACGGTAAACGCCGCGCCCGCCGCGAGATGTGCCACGGCCCTCGATCCGGCCTCTGGCTTTTCCCGCAGATAAAGGGGCGCGGCGGCATAGCCGGACGCCCCGTTGACGGGCAATTCAAAGCCATCGGCCGCGAGGGGGCGCGGCGCATCGCCGGAGGTGGCGGCGGGGGTCGCCGTGGGCGCGGCCGATGGCCCGGGCGAGGGTTCGGGCGCGGCCGTCGGCGCGGGCGACGGCCCGGGCGCGGGCGGAAGCCAGGCACCGCGGACCAGTGCCGCCAGGGCCAGCGCCGCAAAAAGCGCCGCGAGTATGATCGCCGTCCGCCGTCCGCCGCCCATGCGCGCCCTCCCGCTCCGCTTTCTCTTTTCAGCTTTTCCCCGCGCCTGGCCGGCTATGCGCCGGGCCAGGCGCCCGCTTCTTTTTTCATCGCGTAAATCAGGCGCGCCCGCCCGTTGATTGCAGCGGCCATGGCAAGCCGCATCCCCTTCTTCTCCAGCAGCCTGCGCGCCAGCGCGTTCTCCGCCCGGGTGGTGGTCATCACATATTCGACCCGCTCGGGCAGCGCCTCCATTGCCAGGCGGAACAGTTCGCTGCCGATGCCGCGCCGGCGGCGGGTCGGATCGATCACCATGACGCCCGCGTGGGCCACGCGGTCCAGCGCTTCGTCGGAAAAGCCGAAGTGCCTGCCCAGGTTCATCCTTGCCCGCCTTCCGGGCACGGAAAAGGTGATAAACCCCACCAGCGCGCCGCCGTCAAAGGCGCCGAAGGCGTAGTTGTCAAATTGAAAGGCGCGCTCGATCAGGGCGCGGCTGCTCAGAATGAAGATTCCCCCGTCGTATTCCCAGCACCGCTGCTGCAGCGCCAGAATCTCGTCGACAAAACCGGCATCCAGCCGGGCGTATCGGTATTCCATGCTCTTTCACGCTCGCTCGTCCCAGATGGGCGCATGTGCCTTCATTTTCAGCGTATGCGCGCCCACAGGTGCCGGTTCGCAAAGCGCGACAAAAAACGCGCCCCGCAACGGTGCGGGACGCGCGGGGGCGTTCGCGCTAGCAGACCACGAAGTCTAAGAACCGATGATAGGGCGCAGAGATTTTTCTGCCCGGCACGGAGCCGGAGCGCAGGCGTAGCAGCGCTAGGTCAAGCGGAGAGCGACACAGCCGGACAGGAAAAGATCCAGCCGTAGCGTGGGAATCAGGCTTCGCGGACTACTGGGACTGAGCCTGACGCTTTTCGCCGATGGAGAGAATCCCGTTGAGCGCAATGCCGAAGATCGCCGCGCCCGCGATGCAGGGCACGTTCACGCCGAAGAAGGGAATCGTGCCGCCAAACTGGTACTGGCCGCCGAGGGCAATGACCATGATGCAGGCGATGACGGCGATGTTCTTGGAGGAGAACATGTCGGTCTTCTTTTCGATCATAATCGCGATGCCCTGGGCCGCGATGGCGCCAAAGAGGTAGATTTCCAGGCCGCCGATGACCGGGGTGGGAATGGCGTAGATGGCGTCGATCAGCGGGGTAAAGCAGGAGATGACCATGGCGATGACCGCCGCCCCGATGAGCACCGACGTGGAGAACACCTTGGTGATGGCCATGGCGGAGATGTTTTCGCCGTAGTTGGTGCCGGCGGGGCCGCCGATGAAGCCGGCCACCATGTCGCCGATGCCGTCGCCGATCAGGTTGAGGCCCAGCTTGTCCGCAATGTTGTAGATCTTGCCGAAGCGCTTTTTGCGGGCCAGGTCATTGACGTAGATGTCCAGCTGGAACACATGGGCCGTGGATTCCGGAATCGTCGCGATGGCGATGGGCATGATCGCCCAGAGCGCCGCCATGGACGGCTTGGGCAGCGTAAAGATGGGCAGCGCGAACAGCCCGCTTCCGGTGGCTTCCGGCGAGAGGTGGCGGAAGAAGTCCAGCCCCGTGGCCTGCCCGATGACGGCGGCCACGATGCAGCCCACGGCCGGGCCCAGCAAAAGCGGCAGCTGGCTCAAAAAGCCCCTGAGATAACGGGAGAACAGCACCGTGCACAAAAGCGTGACCAGGGAGATCACCCAAGCCATGTTGGCCGCGGTGGCCTCGAGCCCCAGGGGGATCGCGTTGGGGCCGAAGCTGGCGGCGTCGCCCAGCGCGTTGCCGGCCAGCGTCAGGCCGATCACCATGGCGATGGGGCCGGTAACGGAGGCGGGCAGGATCTTGTCAATCACGTTCTTGCCGGAGGCCTTAACCAGAAGGCCCGCGGCAATGGACACGAAGCCCGACATCACGATGCCGAACTGGGCGGTGGCGATCCGCTCGTTCAGCGTCAGCGCCGCGATCTGATCCTGCGCCATCAGCGCCAGAATCGCCGACAGGTACGAGAAACTGGAACCATAGTAGAGGGGAATCTGGCGTCCGGTAATCAGAATGAAGCAGATCGTGGCAAGGCCGCTGGCGAAGATCGTGGTGGATACGTGGAAGCCGGTCAGAAGCGCCACGGTGATCGTCGCCGGGAACATGACCACCACCTGCTGCAGCGCGTAGAGCAGCAGCTTCCAGACCGGCGGCCGCTCATCCGGCAGATAACCGATGGCCTGATTCTGGTTTACCATGGAAATACTCCTCCTCCTATACGAAACGC
Organism: Eubacteriales bacterium; assembly: GCA_029974035.1. Next base: position 26,335 of record JARKQG010000073.1, read on the forward strand.
CGTCGCTGGCGTTTTCGGCGTCTTCAGGGCCGCTCCAGCAGCTGTATCTCGCCGCCGCCATCCGTCTCCGCGAGGCGGACCCGCACGAGTTCCGCCCGGGTGGTCGGCACGTTGAAGCCCACAAAATCCGCGCGGATGGGCAGTTCCCGGTGGCCCCGGTCCACCAGCACCAGAAGCTGGATCGAGGCGGGGCGCCCCAGCTGCACCACGGCGTCCATCGCGGCGCGGGCGGTGCGGCCGGTAAAGATCACGTCGTCCACCAGCACCACGCGGCGCCTTGCCACGGGAAAGGGCACGTCGGTGCCGTTCAGGCGCGCAGAATCGCCGATCTCGGAAAGGTCGTCCCGGTATAGCGTGATGTCCAGCGCGCCCACGTCCACCGCCCGCCCGCTCAGCGCCATGAGGTTGGCCGCGAGGCGCCGGGACAGCGGCACGCCCCGGGTGCGAATGCCCACCAGACACATGTCCGCGCCGTCGTTTTTGTCCAGCAACTGGTGCGCCAGGCGCATCAGCGCGCGGTCGATCTTCTGCGCGTCCGCAAGGCAGGCTTTAAAGCGCATGAACATCACCCCACAAAAAAATGCCTGCGCGCATGGCGGCAGACAAGATCGGCACGCGCGGGCATACGCCCAGCCTGTGAGCCTCTTGTCGGCATCAATGTGCCGCCCTTAAAGAGCCCGTTCCGGGAGATTATAGCACGCGCGCGCCCCATTGGCAATCGATTTTTGTTACATTTGTGTCACAATTATGCAAGTTGCCAGCACATCTTGTGCTTTCTTCAGGTTCGGCCACCGGATGTGGTACCCGCGCCTCACAGGTCCTTCCTGGCAAACACCGCGTTTGCGGCAAAAAACGACGCGGCGTTTACGGCCAGCGCGCCCGCGAGAAACCCGGCGCCGATCTGCCCTTCCGTCAGCCCGGCCCGCGCGGCGTTCAGCGCTCCCTCGGGAACCATGCCGCTCAGTGCGAACACCAGAATGAAGAGCGCCAGCGCCACGTACCGGGTGGATTGGGCGCCAAACCGGTAGGCCAGCGGCAGCGTGACGCCGGTGTAGACGCTGGAGGCGAACAGCCCCATCGCCGCCGCGGAAAACGTGAGCGGCGGAATCCGCTCGAGCCCCGCGGCCCGCATCGCGGCAAAGAGCACCAGGTACAGCGCAACGCTGGCCACAAAGAGCACCAGCAAGAGCAGGTACTTGCCCAGCACCATATCGCGCCGGCGGATGGGCAGCGTCGTCATCAGAAGATCGATTTTGTACCGCTCGTCCACCACCAGATTGGTGGAAAAGAGTGAGTAGACACCGATGGTCAGGCACAGCATGAATAGGCCCACGCCGTTGACCGAAAAGATGAAGGCATACGCCACGAAGATCGCAAAGCCGATAAGCAGATACCTGCTGTTGGCGGTAAGCTCCTTTTTAATCAGCCAGAACATGTCCCTCTTCCCTCCTGACATAGTGAAGCATCAGATCCTCGACCGTCGGCCGCTCGAAGACCGCCCCTTCGCCCAATAGCCTCCTCGCGGCGGCGCGGTCTGCCGTCAGCGCCTCAAAGCCGTACGCTCCCTCCCGCACGCCCACAAACAGCGCGCGCGCCGCCTCCGTCAAAAGCGACTGCGGCCCCTTGACGATGGCGTGATCGTCCAGCAGTTCGTCCTTCGGCCGGTCAAAGAGCAGCCGCCCCTCGTTGAGGAGCGCGATCCGGTCGGCCACCTTGTCCAGATCGGAGGTGATGTGGGTGGAAAAAAAGACCGATTTGCGCTCGTCTTCGATCACGTGCCGGAGCAGATCGAGCAGTTCCTCCCGCACCAGCGGGTCCAGGCCGGAGGTCGGCTCGTCCATAATCAGGAGATCCGCCCCGTGGGAGAGGGCCAGCGCGATGGCCAATTTCATCCTCATGCCCTTGGAGAGCTCGGAGATCTTCTTCTCCTCTTCCAGGCGGAACAGGGCGATAAAGCGCCTGTACTCGCCCTCGTCCCAGGTTTTGTAAAAGGGCGCGATCAGGTTTTTCATGCGCGCGATGCTCAGATGGCCGTAGAAGTGCCCCTCGTCCTGCACCACGCCGATCCGGTTTTTCAGCTCCGTTTCGCACCGGATGTGGTCCTTTCCCCAGAGACGGATCTCCCCGCTGTCCAGATGAATCTGGTTCAGCACCGCCTTGATGGTCGTGGTTTTTCCCGCGCCGTTGGGCCCGATAAACCCCATGATCTGCCCTTCCTCCAGGCTGAGGCTGAGGTTTTTCAGCTCGAAGCCACCATAGCGCTTATGAATGTTCCGGATTTCCAGCGACGTCACTTGACATCCTCCTTATAGATCAGATCCATGAGGCGCTCGACCTCCTGCCGTCCGATGTCCAGCGCCACGGCCATGCGCACCGCCTCCGCCAGCTTTTCCTCCACCATGCCCAGGCGCGATTCGTGCAGAAGTTCCTTGCTTCTGGGCGCGACAAAGGAGCCCTTCCCCGCGACGCTGGCGATGTAGCCTTCGCGCTCCAGTTCGTCATAGGCGCGGGCGGTGGTGATGACGCTGATGCGAAGATCCCTGGCCAGCGCCCGGATCGAGGGCAGGAGCGCCCCCTCCGTCAATTCCCCGCGCAAGATCGCCCCGCGCATCTGATCGACAATCTGCTGATAGATGGGCAGGTCCGACGTGTTGGACAGGATGATGTTCAGCGGTTCCGCCTCCCTTTGCGCGCTTACTGTCAATATACATTATATACAGTATGACCGGCCTGTCAAGCCCTTGTGCGCAATCTTTACGTGCGCCCGGAGGGCGGCCCGCGCATTTTCTTGCCATTCTTCAAAAGTGACGCTATAATAAATGGAAAACCGCCCGGCGCGCCGGGCGCGAAAGCGGATGAGCGCATGCGGTTCATGGACAGCCATCACCCCTGGGCTATGGCGACAATCCTCTTTTGGTCGATGGCCTTCGTGCTGACGAGGCTTTCGCTCCAGCACTTCACGGCGTTTCCGCTGGGATTTCTCCGGTATTTCGCGGCATCCGTGGTGCTGATCGCGGTGCTGTGGCTGAAGCGGGTGCCGCTGCCCCGGCGGGCGGACTGGAAGTGGTTTCTCCTCAGCGGCGCGACGGGTTTTTTCCTCTACATGATCGCATTCAACAAGGGCTGCGAAACGGTGTCCTCCGCCACAGGCAGCGTGGTGCTTGCAACGGTGCCGGTGTTGACCGCGCTGATGGCCCGCGCCCTCCACGGCGAGATGCTGCGCCCCCATCAGTGGGCCGCGATGGCGGTGGAATTCAGCGGCGTGGCGCTGCTCATGCTGATGGACGGCGTGTTTTCCGTGAACGCCGGCCTTCTCTACCTGCTGGCGGCCGTGGTGCTGCTGAGCGCCTACAACCTGCTGCAGCGCCGCCTGACCAAAACCTATTCCGGCCTCCAGGCTTCCGCCTACAGCGTGCTGGCGGGCACGCTCATGCTGGCGGTGTTTGCGCCACAGGGCGCCGCGCAGGCCGTGACGGCCCCGCCGCGCCTGCTAATGTACGTGGCGATTTTGGGCGTCTTTACCAGCGCCTTCGCCTACGTCGCCTGGGCCAACGCCTTTAAACGGGCGGAGAAGGCCTCCTCCGTCAGCAATTACATGTTCCTGTCGCCGCTTCTGGCCTCGGCCCTGGGCTTTTTGATGGCCAACGAGGTGCCGGACCGCGGCACGCTCCTCGGCGGCGGGGTAATTCTGGTGGGCGTGCTGCTCTTCAACTACGGCGCGGCCTTTGGCCGCAGGGCGGCGGCTTTAGCGGCTTCCGCGCCCCTTGACGCGAGAGACCGGATCACCACACCCGCGGCGATCATCCCCGCCACCGGCGGCACGAAGGATGCGGAGCCGGGAATCGATCTGCGCGCGGCGCATGTTCGCGGCGCGTCCGGCGGGCAGACGCAGTCCGCTCCGCAGGCCGCTTCCGCCCGCGGGCGCTTCGGCGGCTCCTCGGAATAGACGACCGTCAGCCCCTCGACGCCCCGCTTGCGAAGCTCCGCGCGCATCACGCGCGCCAGCGGGCAGACCTTCGTTTCGTAAATGTCCGCGACGCGCAGCATGGTCGGGTCTGTCTTGTTGCCCGCGCCCATACAGGAAATGACGGGAACCCCCGCCGCCCGGGCGCGCAGGATGATCTCCAGCTTTCCCTTGACGGTGTCGATGGCGTCGATCACATAGTCATACTGCGAAAAATTCAGCGCGTCCGCCGTCTCTGGCAGAAAAAAGCACGCGTGCCTGCGGACGGCGATCTCCGGACAGATGTCCCGGATGCGCTCCTCCGCCGCGTCCACCTTCAACCGTCCGACGGTGGAATGGGCGGCAATGATCTGGCGGTTGATGTTGGTCAGACACACCCTGTCGTCGTCCACCAGGTCGATGGCGCCGACGCCGCCCCGGGCCAGCGCCTCCACCGCGCCGCCGCCCACGCCGCCCACGCCGAACACCGCTACCCGGCTCGCCCAGAGCGCCGCCATCCCCTCGCGCCCAAAGATCAACTCCGACCGTGAAAATTCGTTCCGCATACGCACTTATGCCCTCCCGCGCGGCGTTCGCCGCGCCGCCCCCTATTGTACCGCGAAATCGGGCGCCTGTCCACGCGCACATTTTTTGATCCCATTGCCTGGATTGGAGGCCCAGTAGTCCACGAAGTCTAAGAACCCTAGTCGTCCGCGAAGCCTAATTTCCGCGCTATGGCTGGATCTTTTCCTGTCCGGCCGTGTCTCTCTCCGCTTGACGTAGCGCTGCTACGCCTGAGCTACGGATCGGTGCCGTGCATAAAAATCTCTGCGCCCTATCCTCGGTTCTTAGACTCCGTGGACTACTAATACCCAAAATCCGGCGCCTGGGCTTTTCACAGCGCGCGAAAAGGGGTAGAAAACGCACAATCCCGCAATTTCGAGCAGGAAAGAGGAAACGAGCATGTCGAAAAATGCCGAAACCTGTCCCGGCTGCCACAGGCACTGCAGCCTCGCCTCCCCCCGCTGCCGCGTGGGCGAGCTGTACGCGAGAAAGCGCGCCCGCCATGAGGAAATGGCGCGGGAGGAAGCGGCGGCCGCGCTCGCGCCGGCGCGGGAGGACGGGGGCGCGGCCCTGGGCAAAACCATGCGCCGCGTATCGCGCGCGCTTCGACACGGCAAAATGACGCTGGATGCACTGGGTGCCGAAGAAGCGCACCTGCTGGGTGGTATTCTGGCAAAGCTGGACGCGGCACGCCCCGAGAAGCATAAAAAAAAGAAGCACGATAAAAAGAAGCACGGCAAAAAGAAGCGCGAAAAGAAAAAGCGCGGCAAGAAAAAGGGCAGCCGCCACAAGCGGGGGTAAAGATCCGCCGGATGCTTCGGGTGCCGCCGCTTGTCTGCGCGCCGGAATCGGCGCGCTTTTTTGTCATCCGGAAACAAATGCGACAAATATTCGGCAAGGCATATAAATTTTGAATGGCGGTATGTCAAAATTGCGATAGCCAGCACCTTGCAGCGGCAGGGTGCTTTTGTTATAATAATAACATGCCCTTCGCATTCCAGCACACGCGCGCTCAATCGGGTCGTTCCACGGCTTGACGACGGCTGGCGCAGCGCTTTATAAAAAGCATCGGCATGCGGACACCTGAAGTGAGGAAGGGAATGAATATGCGCATATACGACTTTCCCGGCGGGATTCATCCCGCCAACGCGCCGGGCGGCGGACGACGCACCGGCGAGACCCCAATCGCGAATATGCCCGCCCCGGAGCGCGTGGTCCTCTCCATGCTCCGGGTTTCCGGGGCGCAGCTTACCCCGCTGGTCAGGCGGGGCGATTTTGTAAAAATGGGTCAGAAGATCGCGGACAGCGACGCCTTTGTCAGCGCACCCCTTTACGCCAGCGTATCCGGCAAGGTGATCGCGGTGGAACCCCGGCCCCACCCCACCGGGCGGCGGCTGGTGCCCGCCGTCGTCATCGAAAACGACCGCCAGGACACCTGGGACGAATCCTGCGCGCCCGTCGATCCTGCGACGCTCGACGCGCAGGGAATCGTGCGCCTCGCGCGGGAAAAGGGGCTGGTGGGGCTGGGCGGCGCGACGTTCCCCGTCCACGTCAAGCTGAGCGCGCCCCAGGGCCGGACGGTGGATACGCTGATCCTCAACGGCTCCGAATGCGAACCCTGGCTGACGGCAGATGACCGCCTCATGCAGGAGCACCCGGAAGACGTGATCGGCGGGGCGCTCCTCGCGCTGCGCGCGCTGGGCGCGGCCCGCGCGATCCTGGGCATCGAATCGGACAAGGCCGCGGCCCTTCGCGCCGTTTCCGGGGCGGCCGAAGGCACGCCCGTTTCGGTGCGCCCGCTCAGGCCCAGGTATCCCCAGGGCGGAGAGCGGCAGCTGATCTACGCGCTGACCGGGCGAAAGGTGCCCGCAGGCGCCCTGCCCTGGGACGCGGGGTGCGCCGTGTTCAACGTGGGCACGATGGCGGCGCTCAACCTGGCCGTCACCGAGGGCCGGCCGCTGATTGACCGGATCATCACCGTCACGGGCAACGCAGTCGCGGAGCCGAAAAACCTGCGCGTGCGCATTGGAACGAGCCTTCGGGACTGCATCGGGTTCTGCGGCGGCTATCCGGGCGGCGCGCCCGACAAGCTCATCGCAGGCGGGCCGATGATGGGGACCGCGCTTTTTACGGACGATGTACCCGTGATCGCGGGGACATCGGGCATCATCGCCCTGGCCGGTTTGGCCGCCCACGTGCCGGAACCCTCCGCCTGCATCCGCTGCGGGCGCTGCCATCAGGTCTGCCCCGCGGGGCTTCAGCCCTACGCCATCGAGGAGGCCATCTCGGCGCGGGACGCCGCGAAGGCCACCCGTTTCTTTGCGCACGAGTGCATTGAATGCGGCGCCTGCGGCTACGTCTGCCCCGCCCGGCGGCAGCTGGTTCAGAATATACGCCTGGCAAAGGCGCTCGTCCGCGGCAGCGCGGCGGGCGAGTGACGAACAGGAGGCTGTACGACAAATGAAGCTGAACGTCTCCCCTTCCCCCCACCTTCGCGGCCCGCAGGATACGCGCGCGGTCATGCGCCACGTGCTGATCGCGTTGGCGCCCGCCGGCGTGATGGGCGTCTACCGGTTCGGCTACCATGCGCTGGTCGTGCTGCTGGTGACCACGGCTTCCGCCATCCTGTCCGAGTGGGCCTTTGGGCGGCTGATGAAGCGGCCCAATACCGTCGGCGATCTGTCCGCCGCGGTGACGGGGCTGCTGCTGGGCATGAATCTGCCTGCCACCGCGCCCTGGTGGCTGTGCGTCGTGGGCTCGGTCTTTGCCATCGGCCTTGTGAAGATGCTCTTTGGCGGTCTGGGCAACAACTTTGTCAACCCCGCGCTGGCCGCGCGCGCGTTTCTTCTGGCCAGCTTTCCTTCGCGGATGACCGCGTGGATCAACCCCCTCAACGCGCTGACGGCCAGCACCGCCGACGCGCTGACCTCCGCCACGCCGATGTCCCTGATCAAGCAGGGCGGCGCAGCCTTTGAGGTTTCCGGCGGCTGGGGCGCGGACCTGACCCGGCTGCTTTTTGGCAGCGCGGCCGGCTGCATCGGGGAGGCCAGCGCCCTTGCGGTGCTGATCGGCTTTGTATGGCTGATGGTTTTTGGCGTCGTTTCCTGGCGCATTCCGGTGGTATTTGTCGGCACGGTGTTTGCCGGAACGGCGCTCCTCGGCGGCCCGATGGGCGAGAGCTACTACCCGCCGCTGGTGGACGGCGCGGTGCACGCGCTGTCCGGCGGGCTTTTGCTGGGCGCCGTCTTTATGGCCACGGACCCCACCACCTCGCCCGTCACGCGGGCCGGACAGTGGATCTACGCATTGGGCTGCGGCCTTTTCACGGTGGTCATACGCCTCTATGGCAGCTATCCGGAGGGGGTCAGCTTTTCCATCCTGCTGATGAATCTCTGCGTACCGCTGATCGAGCGCGGCATCCGCGCCCGCAGCTTCGGGGAGGTGAAGCACCGTGCGTGACCTGATACGGCTGAGCGGTCGGCTTTTTCTGATCGCGCTGGTGGCGGGCCTCGCGCTGGGCGCCACCTACTACGTCACCAAGGAGCCCATCGAGCGCCAGAAGGCGCTGGCCTCCGCCAGCGCCCGCGGGCAGGTGATCGACGGCCAGGCGGTGCCGGACGAGCGCGCGGTGCTCACCGGCAACATCCGCTCTGTGCTGGTGACGGCGGACGGGGGGCGCGTCGTCGAAGTCGCGGCCACCGGCTATGGCGGCGAATTTCTGGTGACGGTGGGCATTGAGTCCGGGGGCACGATTACCGGCGTCATCATCGGAGAGAACAACGAAACGGTGGGGCTGGGCAAAAACGCGGAAAAGCCGGAGTTTACCGGCCAGTATGTGAACCAGAACGCCGAGCTCGAAGTCGTCAAGGACGGCGCGGGCGCGGGCGAGATTGACGCGCTGACCGGCGCGACCATTACGTCGCGGGCCGTGACGGACGCGGTGAACGAGGCGCGGGCCTACGCCCTCGCACTGGGAGGTGTCGGCAAGTGAAATCCCTCAAAATCCTTCTGAATGGCCTGTGGAAGGAGAATCCAACCTTCCGGATGCTGCTGGGCATGTGCCCCACGCTGGCGGTATCGACGGCGGCCATAAACGGCGTGGGCATGGGTTTGGCGGCGACGGCCGTGCTCACCTGCTCCAATGTGTTTGTGTCGCTTCTGCGCAACTTCATCCCCGACGAGGTGCGCATCCCCGCCTACGTGGTCATCATCGCCTCCTTTACCACCATCGTTCAGCTGCTGCTCAAGGCCTTTGTGCCCGCGCTGGACGCGGCGCTCGGGCTGTACATCCCGCTGATCGTGGTCAACTGCATCATCCTGGCGCGGGCGGAGGCCTTTGCCAGCTGCCACGGCCCCTGGCAGAGCGCCATGGACGGGCTGGGCATGGGGCTGGGCTTCACCATGGCGCTCACCACCTTCGCCGCCATCCGGGAAGTGATCGGCGCCGGCACGGTGTTTGGCGTGAACGTCCTCGGAAGCGGATACGAGCCCGTCATGATCACGCTGATGGCCCCCGGCGGCTTTATCACGCTGGGGCTGCTGCTGGGCGTCATCAACCACCTTTCCGCCAAAAAGAAGAAGGGAGTGAAGCGCGATGGACTACATTGTGCGTCTTGTCCTCATAGCGATCACTGCGGCGCTGGTCAGTAACTTTGTGCTGGTGCGCTTTCTGGGCATCTGCCCGTTTCTCGGCGTTTCGCAGAAGATCAAATCCGCCGTGGGCATGGGCATGGCGGTGTCCTTTGTGATGGGCATGGCCTCCGCGCTGACCTGGATGGTGCAAAAATGGGTGCTGGACCCGCTGTCCATCGGCTTTATGCAGACCATCGCCTTCATCTTGGTGATCGCCGCGCTGGTACAGTTTGTCGAAATGGTGCTGAAAAAGACCAACCCGGCGCTGTACAAGGCGCTGGGGGTGTATCTGCCGCTGATCACCACCAACTGCGCGGTGCTGGGCGTGGCGATCCTCAACATCGAAAGCGGCTACGATCTTCTGGAGAGTGTGATCAACGGCGTTTTCGGCGGCGTAGGCTTTACCATTGCCATCGTGCTGATGGCCGGCATCCGTGAAAAACTGGAAAACGCGCAGATTCCGGAATCGATGAAGGGCTTCCCCATCACGCTGGTGGCGGCGGGGCTGATGGCCATCGCGTTCATGGGCTTCGCGGGTCTGGGCGGATAAGGAGGGCGAATATGACGATCATCTGGATCAGCGCCGGCGCCATCGCCGCCATCGGCCTTCTGATGGGCGCGGCGCTGGCGGTGGCCGGGCGCTTTTTCTCGGTAACGAAGGACGAGCGCATCGATCAGGTGCGCGCGCTGCTGCCGGGCGCCAACTGCGGCGGCTGCGGCTACCCCGGCTGCGACAGCCTGGCGAACGCCATCGTGACGGAGGGCGCGCCGGTCAACGCCTGCACGGTCAACACCGCCGAAAACAACGGGGCCATCGCCGCACTGATGGGCGTGGACGCGGCGCTCGTCCGGCCGCTGACCGCCCACGTGCACTGCCGCGGCACGCGGGAGAACGCGCCGCTTCAGTTCAATTACGAGGGCCTGAGGGACTGCCGGGCGGTCGCCGCCATCGACGACGGCGTGAAGAGCTGCCCCTTCAGCTGCCTGGGCTTTGGCAACTGCGCCAGGGTGTGCCCGGTGGGCGCGATTGCGATTGTCGATGGGCTTTCGGTCATTGATCACGAAAAGTGCATCACCTGCGGCAAGTGCGTGGCCGAATGCCCCCGCCACATCATCCGGCTGGTGCCCAAGGACAGTCCGGTGCGCGTCGAGTGCGTCAACGTGCTCAAGGGACGCCTGGTGACGGACAACTGCCGCGTGGGCTGCATCGGCTGCGGGCTGTGCGCCAAGGCCTGCGCCTATGGTGCCATCACCATGGAGGGCGACCTGCCCGTGATCGACTACGACAAGTGCGTGGGCTGCATGGCCTGCGCCGAAAGGTGCCCACGCAAGATCATCTGGCCGCTCAGGCCCGAAAAGAGCGATGCGGCGACCGCGTAGCGCCGGATAAACGGAGACGGCCGATCGGCCTTCTCCTTTTATCCGGCGCCAGTAGTCCGCGAAGCCTAACTTCCGCGTTATGGCTGGATCTTTTCCTGTCCGGCTGTGTCGCTCTCTGCTTGACGCAGCGCTGCTACGCCTGCGCTCCGGGGCCGTGCCGGACAGAAAAATCTATGCGCCCTATCATCGGTTCTTAAGCTTCGTGGACTACTAGTACCTGGACTTGAGCACAATCAAATCGTCATTTTCCTTGAGAACCGTCTGCGCGTCCAGCACCGCCATGATTTCGCCCTCCCGGATGATCATCAAAACGTTCATCCGCTCCGTCTGGCGCAGCCTGAGCTTGGCGAGGGATTTGCCAGCCCACTCGGGCAGCGGCTTCATCTCAATGATGTCGTACCGGTCCGATCGGTGAATGGATTCCATCAGGTCGTTGGTGATCAGGCCGTAGGCGATGCGCTCGCCCATCTCGCGCTCGGGCAGGATGACCCGGTCCACACCGATGGACTGAAAAATCTGCTTCTGGCGGATGCCGTTGGCCTTGGCGACGATGTAGGGCACGCCCATCTCCTTCAGGATCGTGGCGGTGACTGCGGCCGCCTCAAAATCCGCGCTGAAGGCGATGACCACCACGTCAAAGTTGCCGATGCCCAGCTTTTCCAGCGCCTGCTTGTCGGAGGCGTCCGCCTGCGCGACGTGGGTGGCGATGTCCACGGCCTCCTGCACCACGCCCTCGCGGATGTCGCAGCACAGCACGTTAAACCCGTTGTCAAAGAGCGTCAAAGCCATTGACCGGCCGAACTTACCAAGCCCCAGGATGGCAAACTGCGTGTCCTTGGTCACCGTAATCTTTCTCATGGCCGTCATTTCTCCCTCCGTCAGCCGATCAGCACTTCTTCGTTGGGGAACTGGACGCGCTCGTCGGCGGCATGGGCGCGGCGCGCCACCGAGAGCGCCAGCGTCAGCGGACCGATGCGCCCAATGTACATCAGAAGGATCAGCACCAGCTTGCCCGGGTCCGTCATGTGCGGCGTAAGGCCGGTGCTCAGCCCCACCGTGCCCAGCGCCGAGGATGCTTCAAAGAGGATGTCCGCCGCCGAATGGGCGTAGGCGATGCCCGACTCGGTGAGCGACAGCGTCAGCGCGCCGGCTCCCCACAGGAAGATCATCGCGACGGCCACTGTCAGCGCCTTTTGAAGCGCGCCGGCCGGCAGCGATCTGCCGAAGGCGTTGATCCGGCTCCGGCCCCTGAAGGCGCTCCAGGTGCTGAGCAGCAGCACCGCCACCGTCACCGTCTTCATGCCGCCGGCCGTGCCGCCGGGCGATCCGCCGATGAGCATGAAAAGGCTGCTGAACAGCTTTGAGCCCTCGCTCAGCCCGCCCTGCGGGATCGTGAAAAAGCCCGCCGTCCGCAGCGTGACGGACTGGAACCAGGCCGCCAGCAGCTTGTGCGCCACGGACATGGGGCCAAGGGTCATCGGGTTAGAATATTCGTATACGAAGAAGTAAAGCGTTCCGGACAGCAGGAGAAACGCCGTGCAGATCAGCGCCAGCTTTGAATGCAGCGAAAAACGGTACCTTCGCTTGAGCGCCGGGGAAAGCCGGTACCTCAGCTTGAGGTAGACGTCGCGCCAGACCGAAAAGCCGATGCCGCCCAGGATGATCAGCGACGCGATCACGAGGTTTAAAAACGCTTGATCCCCATAGGGCACGAAGCTGCTTTCGCCGATCAGGTCAAACCCCGCGTTGCAAAAGGCGGAAACGGCGTGGAACACGCCGTAAAACAGCGAGCGGGCGGGCCCCATGCCCCGCCGCGCAAAAAAGACCGCCAGAAGCACCGCGCCGACGCCCTCGATGAGGAACGTGCCGCGGATCACAAACAGCACCATGCGCACCATGCCGCGAATGTCGTTGGCGTTGAAGGCGGCCTGCAGGTTGAGCCTATCCCTCAGGGTGACCTTCCGGCCCATCTGCACCATGATCAGCGTGAACAGCGTGGTCAGGCTCAGGCCGCCCACCTGAATCAGCGCCAGGATGACAATCTGCCCGAAAAGGCTCCAGCCGGCGGCGGTGACCACCGTCGTCAGCCCCGTCACGCACACCGCCGAAGTGGCGGTAAACAGCGCGTCCAGCGGGCTTATGTCCACGCCCCGCGCATGGGCAAAGGGCAGGCTGAGCAACAGCGCGCCCGCCAGGATCACGCACAGGAAGCCGAGCGCCACAACCTGGGAGGGTGTCAGCCTTCCCCTGCTCATATGGTACGCGCTCACCATGGCCACGATCGGACTTTTCACACTGTCTCCCCGCCTGCGCCCGCCGGGCTTCCGCTCCGGCAATTGAGCGTATTATAATACGCCGATGTAAAATGCGTTCGCGGCTTCCGGGCCCGCGCCGCGCCTTTTTCAAAGGTCCTCATCCCGGCGCTCTTCGGACCCAAATCTTGCACCAAACGCTCCGCGGTGATAGTACATTTAACGCCCCTTGGCTATAATGCCCCTATTCCCGCGCCGAGGAATACACGAAGGAAGAAGGAAGCGCTTTGAAACATCGTCCCCGCCCGCCAGCGCGCCCGGACGGCGCGGCAAAAGGCCGACTCGCGCTGGGCACGGCGATGCTCGGCACCGCGTTTTCCTCAGTGCTCAACAAATACGCGCTGGGCGAGGGGCTGCATCCCGTCTGGATCAACGCCCTCCGGCTGGGGTTTTCGCTGGCCCTGATGGTGCTGATTTCGCTGATCCGGAAACGCGCCGTACCCGTACGCATCTCGGGGCGGGCCCTGCGGCTTTCGGCGCTCTCCGGCGCGTTTCTGGCCGCCCATTTCGCCTGCTGGGTGTATGCGCTGATGCTGACGGACGCGCTGGCCGCGGCGGCAATCTGGAGCACATACCTTTTCATGACGGCGCTGGGTTCCATGCTTGTGCTGAAGGAGAAGATCCCCGGCCCGGCCTTTTTCGCGATGGCCCTGGCGTTTTTGGGCGTAATCGTCTGCAACCTGGGCTGGAGCGGCGCGAAAGCCGCCGGCAACCTGTTCGCGCTGGGCGCGGCGGCGACCCAGGCCGGCTACTTTCTGTGCGGCCGCGCCGTGCGCAGGGATACCGACACGTTTTCCTACACGCTGGTGGTGTACGGCGTCGCGTTTTTGCTGCTGGCGGCCACGGGGCTTGCGCTGCGGCTGCCCGCCGACGGCATGACGCCTTCCGCTGTCTCCGCGGCGATGGGGCTCGCCGTCTTCTGCACGCTCATGGGGCATTCGCTGGCCAGCTACGCGCTGAAGAGCCTGAGCGCCACCACCGTGTCCATCGGCATGCTGATGGAGGTGGTCACCGGGCCGCTGATGGTGTTTTTGCTGATGGGCGAAGCGCCGGGCCGCGCGACGCTTATCGGCGGCGCGCTGATCTTCGCCGCCGTGGCCTGGTACTTCCGGATCGACTGGCGGCGGCAGACCACCCCGCCCGAACCCCCGGCGGACGCGCTGTAAAGGAGGCCGCCCATGCATCACGATTACCCGCGGATCATCGGCAGCGGCGCGGCGGAGGCGATCCCAAGCCCCTTGTGCCTGTGCCCGGTCTGAAAAGCCGCGCGCGAGCGCGGCGGGAAGGACGCCAGGTCCCGCAGCTGCCTTCGCGTGAGTCCCGAAGTGCAGATCGATTTCGGACCCGACCAGTTCTACCAGTCCACCGTGCTGGGAAACGACCTGACGGGGCTTACGGACATCCTCGTCACCCACACCCACGCGGATCATCTGGCGCTGGCGGAATTTGACCTTTGGGCGCTGGCGGCGGACGCGACGGTCTGCATAACCCACATCAGCCACCGCGGCGGAATGGGGCATGACGAAATGCAGGCCTTTTACGACGCGCGGGACGTTGGCGTGCGCATCCTCGTCGGCTTTGACGGCATGGCGCTTTCCAGTCCCCCGCGCTGATCTACCGCGCCCGAGCCGCAGAGCGGTACTGCGAGGGCGTCAAACGCATCCGCCGGCGGAACACCTCCGCGAAGTAGCTGGGCCCGGAAAAGCCGCATCGAAGCGCGATTTCCGTGACGGACAGCGCCGTGTCCGCCAGAAGCTCCGCGCCCTTTTCGACGCGCAGGTCCGTCAGGTAGGTGATCGGCGGGCGGCCCAGCAGCTTTTGAAACACTTCGCAGCACAGGCTGCGGCAAACGCTGCCCGCGGCGGCGATGTCCGAAAGCGCGACGCGTTCCGGATAGTGCCGCTGGAGGTACCCGGTCATGCGCCGGAGCGCGTCCAGGTGCCTGTCGGGCGGCGGCGCGCCCCTCCCCTCCCGCCGCGCCGCCAAAAGCGTCAGGTGCGCCAGGGTGTGGGCCGCGCCCATCACGCCCAGTTCAAAGCCGGGCGCGCCCTCCTCGCAGAGCGCGAAGATCCGCGCCACCTGCGACAGCATCTCCTCGCCTCGGGGTTCGGCGGATTTCAGCAGGATCGACGGGCGCCGGGCACCCTCCGTCAACGGCTTCACCCCCGCCTCCTCGACGCGGCGAAGGGCGCCCAAAAGCGCCGGGTGAAAGAGCACGCACAGAAATTCGCAATCGCCTCCGTCCGCCGCCCGCCCGGCATGCATCTGCCGCGCGTTGACAAACAGCCCCTGCCCCTCCCGGAGCGTATACTCCGTTCCGTTGACCGAAAAGCGCATCGCGCCCCGCTCGACCCTGACGTACTCCAGATCGTCGTGCCAGTGGCCCACAAAGGCCATGCCGGGATAGGCGCTCAGGCGCATCCTGGTGGCGTGAACGGGCATATCCGGAAAATTGTAGGGGACGATCTCCGAGCCGTCGCCCTTCAGTTCCAATACGATCATCCCGGGGCCCCCCTCTTTCGCAACTTCTGGACGATTGTTATGGTTTTTCCGCAAATACCGATATCCCGCGCGCACCGCCCGGCGTATCATTATAGCATGCCGCAAAACGCACATCAAGGAGGGCGCATGGTTTCGCTTCTCTTGGTCGTAATCTACGCCGCCTTTGTCAGCCTGGGCCTGCCGGACGCGATTCTCGGCTCCGCGTGGCCGTCGATGTACCGGGAGCTGGGCGTCTCCGTTTCCGCCGCGGGCGTGATTTCGATGATCATCGCGGGCGGCACAATCCTCTCCAGCCTCTTCAGCGAGCGCGCGATCCGGAGGCTGGGCACGGGCGCCGTCACCGTCGTCAGCGTGGCGATGACCGCGGCAGCGCTCTGGGGCTTCTCCTTCTCCCGCACGTTCTGGCTTTTGTGCGTCTGGGCGGTTCCCTACGGGCTGGGCGCCGGCAGCGTGGACGCGGCGCTCAACAACTTCGTGGCACTCCACTACAAGTCCCGGCACATGAACTGGCTGCACAGCTTCTGGGGCGTAGGCGCGTCGCTGGGGCCCTACATCATGGGCCTCGCCCTGTCCGGCGGCGGCGGCTGGAGCGCGGGTTACCGGGCGATCGGCGTCATTCAAATCGCGCTGGTGGCGGGCCTTGTGATGGCGCTGCCCCTCTGGCGCGCCAAGGCCGGGGACGCCCCCGCCCCAACCGGCGAAGCGCGCCCCGGCATGGCGCGGATGCTTCGGCTGCCGGGTGCGAAGCCGATGATGGCGGCGCTCTTTTGCTACTGCGCCGCGGAGGTGACCGCAGGGCTCTGGGCCGGAAGCTACATGGTGTTTGCCCGGGGGATTTCCGCCGAATCCGCCGCGAAGATGACCGCGCTGTTCTACGTGGGCATCACCGCCGGGCGGTTTGCGAGCGGCATGGTGTCCGGCCGCCTGGGCGACCGGACGATGGTGCGGCTCGGCCTGGCGCTGGCGGCGGCGGGCATCGGCCTGATGCTCATCCCGGGCGGTGAGGCACCGCTCTATGCGGGGCTGTCGCTGGCGGGCCTGGGCTTTGCGCCCATCTATCCCGCCCTTTTGCACGAGACACCGGCAAACTTCGGCCGCGAGAACTCGCAGACCCTCATGGGCATGCAAATGGCCAGCGCCTACACCGGATCGACGCTGATGCCGCTGGCCTTTGGCCTGATGGCTGACCGGGCGGGCCTCGCGGTCTACCCCTGGTTTCTCCTTTCGGTGACCGCGGGAATGGCCGCGATGGTGTATCGGGTAGACCGCGCCTATGCGGGCGGGCGCGCCCATCCGGCCCCGACCGGGCAAAACGACGAAGGGAGCATGCACGAGATGGAAGAGGAACGGATTTTTTCTGGCATCCTGTTTGACCCGGGCGAGGAGGGTCTCCGGGCGAAAAAGCTGCGCGCGCACAACCTGAGCAGCCTTTTCAGCCGGACGATGGAGGACGAAACCGAAGCGCGCCGGGAACTGCTCTCACAGATTCTGGGCGGCATGGGCGAAAACTGCTTCATCCAGGGGCCGGTGTTCTTCCACTACGGGTCCCACACCACGATTGGCGACAACTTCTTCGCCAATTACAACCTGACGGTGCAGGACGACGCGCGGGTGACCATCGGCCGCGACGCAAACTTCGGCCCCAACGTGACCATTGCAACCCCGGTGCACCCGCTGATCGCCTCGGAGCGGCGGCGCATGCTGGACCGGCACGGCTCGCCGAGGCTGCTGTGCTACGCCAGGCCCGTCGTCATCGGAAACGACGTGTGGCTGGGCGCCGGCGTCACCGTCTGCGGCGGGGTGACCCTGGGCGACGGCTGCGTGATCGGCGCGGGCAGCGTGGTGACGCGGGATGTTCCGGCCCGCACCTTCGCGGCAGGCGTGCCCTGTCGCGTGATCCGGGCGATCACCGCGGCGGACAGTATGGTCAATTTTCCGGAAATCCTGGCCGACTGCCGCGTGATGGAAGAATAGCACCGTTCCGAAGTTTCCGCGCCCGCCCCACCCGCCCGCAAAATGCGCGGCGGAAGATTTGGGGGTTATCGCTCCTGTTTCAGGTAAACCATGTCAACAAGCTGTATGCCGTTTTCGTATATCGGATGGTCGTAGTGATCCGTAAAGAAATTCTTGATCCGATGGGATTGCGTGAAACCGCACTTTTCATAAAAGCTGAGGATGGACGGACTGTCCCCGGTTCCGACAAACAGGGTTTTACAATCCGCGTAATGGGAGCGCACGAATTCGATCAATGCCTTCCCATATCCTTTTCGCTGACAGTTGGGCTCAACCGCGATGTTTTTGAGCTCATAGGTGCCGTCCGATTCCTTTGTAACCACGCATTCAGCTTTCACACCGTCGTCATCCAGAATGAACATTTCGCCGCGTTCGAGATATTGATCCACCATGCTTTCTTGCTCATCCGCCAGCAGTAAAAGATCGATGTATTCTTTCTTGGCTCCCGTGACTTTCCGTATGTTCACAATCATATACCTCCGCGTTTTCGGATGGATGAATCCCATTCAGCACAAGTATAAACGCAATTCCCGGGGCCGGCGACGGCCATGATGGCCCCTCGCCGCCTGCAAATCGACAAAAATGACGCCCGGAGCGGCCTCCGGCGTCATTTTTGTCGGTCAAATGCCTAAAACAGCATCTTGTCGCTGAAAAGCTCCTGAAAGTCCTTTCGCCCGGAGAGCTCCAGATACTCCATGTGACGCCGGAGCGCCTCGGCGCGATCCTCGCCCGCGAGCATCAGCCGCGCGCCCGCACCGGCGGCGTTGCCGATGGGCGTCACGCGGTCGAGCAGCCCCGGCGGCAAAAGCCCGATGGCGCAGGCGCTCTTTTTGTCAATGTAGTTTCCAAAGCCGCCCGCCAGGTACAGGCGGCGGATGTCCTTCTCCGTCACGCCCATCTCGCGCATCAGGATGTCTACGCCGGCGGCGATGGCGCCCTTGGCCAGCTGCACCTCGCGCACGTCCCGCTGCGTCAGGCTGACGCCGTCCGCCAGTTCGACCTCCGCGCCGTCCATGCGGCCCGTTTCATCGATCCGCTCCAGCTCGATCAGCGCGGCCACCGCGTCCACCAGGCCGCTGCCGCAGATGCTCGCGGCCTTTCCCTCGCCCAGCACGTGGCAGCGGAGCGCGCCGTCCTCCGCCCACACCCGGTCGATGGCGCCGTCCACCGCGCCGGAGCCGTACTTGATGTGCGCGCCCTCAAAAGCCGGCCCCGCCGCCGCCGCACAGGTCAGCATCCGCCGCCGCCCGCCCAGCGCGATTTCGCCGTTGGTGCCGATGTCGAGAAGCAGCGCCACCTCGTCCGACCGATCCATGTCCGCGGCCATCGCCGCGGACATGGTGTCGGAGCCCACGTATCCGGCCACGCAGCCCCCCACCAGCTGGCGGGAACCCGGCGCGCTCTCCAGCAGGCCCCGGGTGTAAAACGCCGCCCGGTAGGCGGGTTTGTAGGGGGCCACCGCGATGGCGCGCGGGTCCACGCCGGCGAGTATGTGGGTCATGATGGGGTTGCCCACCAGCGACACCAGGCGGACCTCCTCCGGCGCAATTCCCTGCCGCGCGGTCATCCGCGCGATGAGCTCGTCCACCCTTGCGCGCACCTGGCCAGACAGGAACCGGAGGCCGTCCTCGTGGTTGATCACGTAGTCCACGCGGCTGATGACGTCCGCGCCCACCGACCGCTGAGGGTTCATCGCGGCCTCGCAGTCGATGGTGGCGCCGTCCCGCACGAGGTAGGCCGCAATGGTGGTGGTGCCGATGTCCACCGCCACCATAACGCCCTGCGCGCCCTCGATGGTCTGGCCGCCGCCTTCGGTCAGGATGCGCTGGTTGACGCCCCCGGCCAGTTCCACCCGCGCGGTGCCGTCCACGCGGCACCTGCAGGCCAGCCGCCAGCCGGCGTTCAGCGCCTCCGGGGTCAGACATTCCCATTCGCGCTCATCCGGCGCGCTCACGTCGCCCGAAGCCCGCACGCGGCACTTGCCGCAGATGCCCTTGCCGCCGCAGGGCGCTTCCAGCTGGACGCCCTGCCGCGCCAGCAGCTCCTGCAGGGACTGGCCGTTTCCCGTCACAATCATGCGCCTTCTCCTTCTCCCTTTTGTGCGGCTCGGGGCGCCACCTGGGCCACGATCTTCTCCATCATCCGCACCGCGCCCGGCAGCGCGTCCTCGACGGTTTTTTTGCCCTCCTGGTACACCAGCGCCGATTCCTTGCCCGCCTGCAGGCGCACGTGCTTTTCATGGGGCTTGAGCGCCTCGACCAGCCGGACCACGTCCAGGTCGGCGGCGGGCGAAAAGCGCATCACCAGCGCGCCGGCGCGCCCGGTGACGAGGTCTATGCCCAGGCGCTGGCACAGATTCTTGAGGTGCGCGATCTCGATGAGGTTCATCACCGGCCGCGTCGGGTCGCCGAAGCGGTCGATCAGCTCCTCGATCAGATCCTCCCGGGCGGCCCGGCCACCCACCAGCGCGATCTTTTTGTACACCTCGACGCGGGTCACATCGCTCATCACATACTCGCCGGGCAGGAACGCGTCCACCTTCAGCTCCATTTTGGTCTGGATATCGCCCAGCGACTGGTCGCCGCGCAGTTCGCGCACGGCTTCCTCGATCATCTTGACATAGAGATCGTACCCCACCGTGGCCATGTGCCCGGACTGCTCCGCGCCCAGGAGGTTCCCTGTGCCGCGAATCTCCAGATCCCGCATCGCAACGCGGAAGCCCGATCCGAACTCCGTAAACTCGCGGATGGCGGAAAGGCGCTTGTCGGCGCTTTCGGTGAGCACCTTGTTGGGGCTGACGGTGAGAAACGCGTAGGCCAGCTTGTTGCTGCGCCCCACGCGCCCGCGAAGCTGGTACAGCTGCGAAAGGCCGAAGCGGTCGGCGTCACACACGATGAGGGTGTTGGCCCGGGGTACGTCAAGACCCGCCTCAATGATGGTGGTACACAAAAGCACGTCATACTTGCCCTCGTAGAAGTCCAGCATCACGTCCTCCAGCGCCTGTTCGCGCATCTGGCCATGGCCGACGGCGATCTTCGCCTCCGGCACCAGCTTCTTGAGCCGGGCAAACATGGCCTCGATGGTCTGCACGCGGTTGTGCAGCACGTACACCTGCCCGCCGCGGGACAATTCCCGCAGGATGGCGTCGCGCACCAGCGCATCGGAGTACTCCACCACGTAGGTCTGCACCGGATAGCGCTCGTCGGGGGGCGTCTGCAAAAGGGACATGTCGCGGATGCCCACCATTGACATGTGCAGCGTGCGCGGAATGGGCGTGGCCGACAGCGTCAGCACATCCACGTTCCTTTTCATCTGCTTGATGGATTCCTTGTGCTTGACGCCAAAGCGCTGCTCCTCGTCCACCACCAGGAGCCCCAGGTTTTTGAAGGATACGTCCTTGCCCAAGAGGCGGTGGGTGCCGATGACCACGTCCAGCTCGCCGGCGGTGAGCCTTTCCACGGTGCGCTTCTGCTCCGCGGCGGTGGCAAAGCGGCTGAGGGTGGCGAGGCGCACCGGAAAACCGTGGAAGCGGTTGGTCATGGTCGCCAGGTGCTGCTGCACCAAAATGGTGGTGGGCGCCAAAAGCGCGGCCTGCTTGCCGTCCATCACGCACTTGAAAATGGCGCGCAGCGCCACTTCCGTCTTGCCGTAGCCCACGTCGCCGCACAGCAGCCGGTCCATGATCTGGGGCTTTTCCATGTCCTTTTTGATTTCCTCGATGGCCTGCAGCTGGTCCGGCGTTTCCTCAAACTCGAAGCTGTCCTCAAACTGCCGCTGCCAGGGGGTGTCGGCCGAAAACGCGTAGCCGGTTGCAGCGGTGCGGGCGGCGTACAGCTTGACCAATTCGCCCGCGATTTCGTGGATCGAGGAGCGCACCTTGGCCTTCTGGCGCTGCCATTCGCCGCCGGACAGGCGGTTGAGCCGGGGGCTCTCCCCCTCCTGCCCGATGTACTTCTGCACCCGGTCCATCTGGTCGGTGGGCACGTACAGCTTGTCGGAGCCCATGTACTGGATGTGCAGAAAATCCCGGAGCGTGCCCTCGGAGGCCAGCCGCACCGTGCCCATGTAGCGGCCGATGCCGTGGTTTTCGTGCACCACGTAGTCGCCCACCTGCAGGTCTGTGAAGGCGCTCATCTTGTCGCCGCCGCGGGCCTTCTGCTCACGGCGCTGCTTGGACACGCCGAAGATGTCGGCCTCGGCCACCACGGCCAGCTTCACATCCGGATATGAAAAGCCGCGGGAGAGCGCAAAGGGCAGGATCACCGGCCGGCCGGGCTCGAGCGCCGCCGGCGGCTCCTCAAGGAAGGGCGCGTCGCAGCCAAAGTCAAACAGCGTGCGGTTGAGCCGCTGACCGCGGGCGACGCCGCCCGCCATCAGCGCAATCCTCCAGCCCTCGCCGCGCCATTTTTCAATGTCCCGCGCCAGTTCGCGCATGTTCCCCTGGTAGGCGCTGGCCCCCAGGGCGTTGACCTTGATCAGCGCCTTGGGCGTAAAGTCCGCCGACACCCGGGTGAAAGGCGTCAGCGTGAGCACAGGATGCGCGTCCAGCGCGGGCAGCACCTGGTCGTAGGAGAGCAGCAGGTCCGCCTGCGCGGGCATCGCCTCGTCCCGCCCCAGCGCCGTCTTGAACTGCTCCTGGAACTCGAGCAGCCGGTTTTCGCAGCGCTCGCGCAGCCGCTCGGGCTGGTCCATCACCACCACCGGCGCGTCCAGATAGTCAACCGCCGTCCGGGTATCCGGGTAGATCATGTGGAATATGGAGAGCATCGCATCGGTGGCGTGCCCGTTTTTCAGCGCATCCAACCGGTGCGCAAAGTTGCGGGCCAGCGCGGTGCGCGGCCCCCCCTCCCGCTTCGGGCCATCCTCCGGCCGCTGGAGCCTGCGGGCCGCGCCGGTTGGTTTCGCGGCCAGATCGAACATGGAGGGCAGCGCTTCGCCGTCCTCCTCGCCGAGCAGTTCAAAGAACTGCTCAAAGGGCATGAGGTCAAATTCCTTCTCAATTTCGCGCTGACGGTCCACGCTCTGCGCTTCGCCCCGGGCCGCGCCCAGCGCCGTTTCCAGGCGCTCCGCGGCCTGAAGCGCCTCGTCGGCACTCAGCAGCACCTCGCCCGCCGGGTAGATGACCGCCTCCCTGCGCCGGGCAATGGAGCGCTGGGTCATCACGTCGAAGTCGCGCAGGGAGTCAATCTCGTCGTCAAAGAACTCCAGCCGCAGCGCGTTGGGCTGGCCGACAGGATACACATCCAGAATGCCGCCCCGGAGCGCGCACTGCCCGCGGGCCTCGGTCACATCCACGCGCTCGTATCCCGCCGCCACCAGACGCGCAAGCATGTCGCCCGGGTCCATCCGCATGCCCTCCCGGACGGTGAACACGTCCCGAAGGAAGCGGTCCCGGGGCATCAACCGGTCCATCAGCGCGTCCACCGGCGCCACCAGGGCGCGCAGCTGCCCGGTGGCGGCCATGCCCAGCGCCTCAAGGCGCCGCATCGCCAGATCGCGGCTGGCCGCCGCGGCCCGGAGGAAGGATACCTCCCGGGCCGGCAGCACCATGACGCCGCCGCCCAGCAGGTGGCCGAGATCCTCCGCGGCGCGCTGCGCGCCCTGGCCGCTGGCGGTGACGAACAGAAGCGGCCGGCCGGCCTTTTTCTGCAGCGCGGCCGCCAGGTGCAGGCGCTGGCAGTCGTCCACGCCGCTGACGGCATAGGCGCCCGGCGCCTTGATCGCGCCCAGCATCTGTCCAAACGCTTGAAGTCCTTCGAGGGGGCTGAAAATCAGGTCTTGGCTCTGGGCCATGTTACTCCTTTGAACCGGCGTTCGCAAATTCCGACGCCCGGGGCAATCCTTCCAGAATGATCTTTTCCACCGCTTCGCCGGCCTTGGTCAGCGCGTCAAACATGACTTTGCGGTCGCTCGCCGCAGGGTAGCCGGACAGCACATAATCCGCCAGATCCCAGCCCTCCGGCGGGCGGCCGATGCCCACGCGCACCCGCGGGAAGTCCTCGCTGCCCAGCTGGTACAGGACGGACTTCATGCCGTTGTGGGTACCGGCCGAACCCTTTGCCCGCACCCGCAGCCTGCCCAGCGGAAGTTCGCAATCGTCGTAGATGACGATCAGGTGGTCAAGATCGATCTTGTACCAGCTGACCAGCTCCCGGACGCTCTCGCCGCTCAGGTTCATGAATGTCTGCGGCTGGGCCAGCACGACGCGCTCGCCGCCGACGGTACCCTCTCCGATCAGCGCCTTGCACCTGAGTTTCGTCATGGAAACGCCCAGGCGCGAGGCCAAAATCTCCACCGCGTCAAAGCCCGCGTTGTGGCGCGTGCGCGCATATTTCCTGCCGGGGTTGCCCAGCCCTACCACAACGTACATCCGTACACCCCGCCAAAATAGCATGGCGGCGAGGAAAGCCCCGTGGCCCCCCGCTGCCTGATGGATTTGCCTTTGAGGATGACCGCCCGCGCGCGGCACGGGGGGCATCCTGTTCATTGTAAATGGGCCGGGGCGGCTTGTCAAGTCCAGGGGCGGGATTTCCCGTCAGCGGAACGCCTCCGCGGGTTCCACCGTGACCTTGCCCTGCTGGGCGTCCACCTCGGTCAGCACCATCAGCGACTTCGCGCCGGCCACCCGCTTCTTTTCCGGCTGAAGGGTGGAGATCATCACGCCCACGCCCACCACCTCGGCCTGGAACTCCGCCATCATGTCCACCATGCCGCGCAGCGTGCCGCCGCCCTTCATGAAGTCATCAATGATCAGCGCCCGCTGCCCACCCGTGACGGCGCGGCGCGCCAGCGCCATGGTTTCGATGCGCTCGCCGCTGCCGCCGGCAATGTAGTTGATCTTCACCGCGGAGCCCTCGTAGGCGCGGGAGTCGCGCCGCGCGATCACCAGCGGCACGCCCAGCGTGCGGGCGGTCATCATCGCAATGGGGATGCCCTTGGTCTCCATCGTCAGCACAAAGTCCGGCGCGCGGTCGTAGTACTGCATCGCGAGAATCCTGCCCAGCATTTCCGCGGTTTCCGGCTCGGAGCTGACATCGGAGGTGTAGAGAAAGCCCCCCGGAAGCAGCCGCCCCGCGTCGCTCAGCCGACGGGCGAGCGCCGCGAGAAACGCCCCCGCGCGCTTTGGGCCCACAATGGCGCGGTAGCGCACACCCCCCGCTGCGCCGGCCACGGTGGTCAGCTCGCCCTGATCGAAGGCCTCAAAGGAGGCGCGCAAAAGCTCGATGTCCTCGCTGACGGTGGATTTCGCCGCGCCGAACATCTCGCAGAACGTGCCAAGGGTATGAATCCTGTTGGGGCTTGCCATCAGCGCCGCGGCCATCGCGCCCAGCCGCTCGCTGCGCTTATATCGATCCATCCGAGATCCCTCCGGACAAATACTGGGCATTCCGTACAATTATACCGGAAAAACGGCGTTTCCGCCAGAAGCGGCGAACATGTTTTCGAGAATCCAACACACATTTAACGCGCGCACCGGAGGATTGAGGAAACGGCGGTTGATAGCGGCGGCGCGCCGTCGTATAATAAAAAGCCGGACAATCCGTTTTTCAGGAGGACGCATCTATGACCGCGCACATCCGGGCGTTTCAGGGCGCCCGCGTCCATTTTATCGGAATCGGCGGCAGCTCCATGTCGGGCCTCGCGCCGCTTTTGCAGACGCTGGGCTACCGCGTGGCGGGTTCCGACCGCGACCGCTCCCACAAGACCGACGCGCTCGTCGCCCGGGGCATTCCGGTGGCCATCGGCCACGTCCCGGAAAACGTGCGCGGCGCGGATCTCATCGTCTACACCGCGGCGATCGCGCCGGAAAACCCGGAGCGCCTCGAGGCCGAGCGCCTGGGCATCCCGCAGATCGAGCGCAGCGAGCTGATCGGCCAGCTGATGGAGGGCTACCAAACCGCCGTCGCCATCAGCGGCACCCACGGCAAGACCACCACCACCGCGATGCTCTCCCAGGCGATGGTGGAATGCGGCGTCCGCCCCACCGTGCACATCGGCGGCGAGTTGGACGCGCTGGGCGGGTCGACGCTCCTGGGCGAAAAGGACTACTTTGTGGTCGAGGCCTGCGAATTCAACGCCAGCTTTCTGAAATTCCTGCCCACGGTGGCGGTGATCCTGAACATCGACGAGGATCATCTGGACTTTTACAAGGACATCGATGACATCGAGCGCGCCTTTCTGGAATTCGCCCGCCGCACGCCCGAGGACGGCTGGTGCGTAGGCTGCGGCGATGACCCCCGCGCGCGCCGCGTGCTGGCCGCTTCCGGGCGGAAAAAGCTGACCTACGGCCTGGAGGCGGCCAACGACGTGCGCCCGGAGGGCCTCTCATACGACGCTGAGGGCCGCGCGCGCTGCACCGCCGTGCTGGGCGGCACGCCGCTGTGTGAGATCCGCATGACGGTGGCGGGCGAGCACAACCTCCTGAACGCGCTGGCCGTGGTGGCGGTGGCGCGCATCTGCGGCCTTCCGATGGATCAGGTGGCGCAAACCCTGTCCCGCTATGTCGGCGCCCACCGGCGCTTTGAGCTGACCAGCATCACCGACGGCGTGAGGGTCTTTCAGGACTACGGGCACAACCCCACCGAGATCAAAAACGCGCTGCGCATCGCGAAGCTCCAGCCCCACCGCCGGCTGTGGGCGGTATGGCAACCCCACACCTATTCCCGGACGAAGAAGCTCTTTGACGGCTTTGTGGAAACTTTTGACGACGCGGATCAGGTGCTCATCACGGACATCTGCGCCGCCCGTGAGCCGGACCCCGGCGACATCCGGTCCGAAATGCTGATCCCACCGATGCGCGACCGGGGCGTCGACGCCACGGTAACCCCCTCCTTTGACGACACCGAAGCGTACCTGCGCGCCCACTGGCGGCCCGGAGACCTGGTGGTCACGCTGGGCTGCGGCAACATCGATCTTCTGAACGAGCAGATCGCGCTGCACGGGGATACCGCGGAGCGCTGACCCGCGCCGCGGGAAGGCCCGCCGGACCAGTCCGGCGGGCCTTCCTGCCGTTACCAGGCGCCGTGGCCGCCGCCGCCCCCGCCGCCGCCGGAGGAGCCGGAAAAACCGCCGCCGGAGGAACTGCTGCTCTTGGCCACCACCGAGGCGTTGTGCCGCCGCACATCGCGGAAGGCGTGACGCGTGCGCCCCATGTCGTAGTACCAGCCCGCGTACCACCACACGGGCAGCATGCCGCCGTAGCCGTAGTCCGGCTCGCCGGCCCGGCGCTCCAGATACTGGGTCAGCGGCTCCACATAGCCCAGCGCCACCAGAATTGGGAGATTCTTCAGCGCGTCCGCCGGAAGCTCCGTCAGCTTTTCACCGTATTTTTCGCAAAAACCCCGCACCGCCGCGACTTTTTCCTCGCCGCGGTCGGTGAGCGGGCGAAGGCTCGCAAAGCCCGCGCACAAAACCGCCGTCAAAAACAGCCCCGCGGCGCCCAGCCAGGCCATTTCCAGCGCAAAGGCCGCGACGCTGACGATGATGCCCAGCACAGCCGTCAGCGTGACGCCCAGCGCCTTCTTTCCGCCGTTGCCCTGGTACAGCCCCTGGTCGATCGCCTGCCGCTGGACGGCCTTTTGCCAGGCGGCGTATTCGCTGGCAAAGTCCCGGGCGGCGGATTCACTCTCGCCGGCGTCCAGATCCTCGATCCAGAGGAAATCCCTGCGGCCAAACAGCCAGGAAAACAGCGCCTGCTGCTGACCGGACATCGGCGCGTCGCGGCGCAGCGCGGTGAACTTCGTCCCCTTTTCTCCGCTGACGGGGTGGGCTTCGCCGGCCATCGAAAGCACGCCCATTTGGGTGAGCTCCAGGAGCGTAGCGGAAAAGGCGCTCTCGTCCGCAGTGTTTCGCACCAGCAGCCCGGCCACCGCGGCGTCCAGCCCGTCAAGCGCCCCTATGTCCTCCGAGGGCTGCACCGCCCGGCGGAATCCGAAGCGCGCGAAAAAGGACCGGAAGAGCAGCGCCATGCCGATGAAGATCGCCGCGAAGGCCCCCATCAGCCCATAGCGCGCCGCATGCTCCATGCGCGCCTGCGCCTCTTCCGCCTCCGCCCGCTCCTCGGCCAGCCTCGCCTCGGTTTCGAGGGCCTCGTCTGTGATGTCCCGGTCGATCAGCGGCGCCGCGTACAGCGCGGAGGCCGGAAACAGCGCGTCGATCTCGGCGTACTGCCCCGGCGCCACGTCCCTGGGCCCGGCCGTGAGCACGCTGCCCGCCAGCGCCAGGTCGCCCTCGTCCATGGCGCCGTGGACAAACCAGTGCTCCGGCGCCTCCGGAAACGCAACGCTCAGCGTGGCATTTTGAAGCGTCACGGCATTGTTGAGGCCGATCAGCCGGTAGTTGAGCCGCGCGGCGTCCCGATACCGCTGGGCGAGACCCCGCAGCGTGTACTCGTAGCGAAACTCGCGCCGGCCGCCGCTGCCCGGCGCGTACGCCTTGACCTCCAGCATGCCGCCGTCCTCGGTCAGCGTATAGGTATTGGGCACCATATCCATCGAATCGACCCGCGTCAGCAGCGTATCGCCGTCCACGTACAGGCTGAAATCGCCCCATCCCTCCACATCCGAAACGTCGAGGGTGGACAGGATGCCGTTGTAACTGCCGTCAAAAACGTAGGTCAGGCGCTCCGCGATCCGCCCGGACCCATCGGCCTCAATGGACACGTCCATCGAGTACGCGGAAATCGTGTAATCCGCCGCCAGCGCGCCCGGCGACAGGGCCAGAAGCGCCAGCAGGAGCACCGCCAGAATCTTGCGCATGGATCATCCCCCCTGCGTCCATTATCCCGAAGCGGCGGGCAAATGTCAATAATCTTCGGCCATCCTGTCCGGCTCGGGGCTCCAATGGTCGTTTTAATGACTTTTGGCTTGACACCACGCCCCATCAGACGTTATGATTTGATAAATTGGATGCAATAGGGAGGTCTTTGCGCGTGTCTGACAACATTCAGGCCATCGCGGTCCGGATCTGTGATCTTCGCGAGATCAGCGGCCTGACGCAGCGGCAGGTCGCGGAAGCGTCCGGCGTACCGCTGGAGGATTACATCGAATACGAAAAGGGCGTCCGGGACTTTTCCTTCAGCCACCTGTTCAACATTGCCAAAGCGCTGGGCGTCGACATCAGTGACCTGCTCACCGGCGAAAGCCCCAGGCTTCGGGGCTATGTCGTGACCCGCGCGGGCCAGGGCCTGGCCTTTGACCGACGCAAGGCCTACCACTACCAGCACCTGGCCTACAACTTCCGCGACAAGAAGGCGGAACCCTTCCTCGTCACCGTCGAGTTTGACGGCCAGACCTCCGGCAAGACCGCCCACGCCCACGACGGGCAGGAGTTCGATTACGTGCTGGAGGGCCGCATGCTGATCGAGCTTGGCGGCAACAAGGTGTACTTGGACGCGGGGGATTCGGTGTACTACGATTCTTCGCTTCCCCACGCCATGTACGCGCTGGACGCCGACGCTAGGTTTATCGCCGTCGTCATCAAATAATCCGGGAGGTCAGGCCCAATGACGCCCTACAAAAAGTACCTGGATCAATGGGAGTTCGGCTCCTACGAAGACTATCTCAAGAACTTCAGAATCAACGTGCCGGAGCACTTCAACTTCGCCTTTGACGTGCTGGACCAGATGGCCCGGGAGGCCCCCGACGAGCGTGCGCTGGAGTGGTGCAACCCTGCCGGCGAGGCGAGGACCTTCTCCTTTGCCGACATCAGCCGGGAATCGAGCCGCTGCGCCAATATGCTCTCCTCGCTGGGCGTAGGGCGGGGCGACGTGGTGATGCTGGTGCTCAAGCGGCACTATGAATTCTGGTTCGCCATCATGGCGCTGCACAAGCTGGGCGCCGTCGCCGTGCCGGCAACCCACCTTCTGACCAAAAAGGACATCATCTACCGCGCCAACGCCGCGGACATCAAGGCGGTGATCGGCACCGTCGAGGGCGCTTTTGCCGACCAGTTGGACGCCGCGCTGCCCGAATGCCCCTCGCTGAAGATCCGCGTCGCGGTCCGGGGCGAGCGGGCCGGCTGGCTTTCCTTTGATGAGGAGATGAAAAAGCACGGCGACCACTTTGACCGTTCGCTGCCGCTCAACAATAACGACGATCCGCTTTTGATCTACTTTACCTCCGGCACCAGCGGCATGCCCAAGATGGTGCTGCTGGACTGCAGCTATCCGCTGGGCCACATTCAGACGGCGGTGTACTGGCTGCGCTGCCAGGAGGGCGGGCTGCACCTGACGGTTTCGGAGACCGGCTGGGCCAAATCCGTCTGGGGCAAGCTGTACGGCCAGTGGATGGCGGGCAGCGCCGTCATGAGCTACGATTTTGATAAATTCGTGCCGGCGGAGCTTCTGGGCATTTTGGAAAAGTACGCCGTCACCACCTTCTGCGCGCCGCCGACGATCTACCGCTTCATGGCGCTGGAGGACGTGGCCGCCTACGACCTTTCCGCTCTTAAAGCCTGCTCCGTCGCCGGCGAACCGCTGAACCCCGATCTGTTTGAAAAATGGCTTAAGCTGACCGGCCATCAGATGCGCGAAATCTACGGCCAGACCGAATTGTGCGTCACGGTGGGCACCTTCCCGTGGATGAAAGTCTGCCCCGGCTCGATGGGCAAGCCCTCGCCCCAGTTTGACGTGGATCTGGTGGATGAGGAGGGCAACTCCGTCCCGCCGGGCGTGGTGGGCGAGATCGTGGTGCGTACCCGCAGGGACCGCCCCGTAGGCATGTTCCAGGGCTACCACCGGGATCCGGAGCGCACAAAGTCCGTCTGGCACGACGGCGCGTACCATACGCTGGATCTGGCCTGGCGCGACGAGTGGGGCTACTACTGGTATGTGGGCCGCGCGGACGACGTGATCAAGTCCTCCGGGTACCGCATCGGGCCCTTTGAGGTGGAGAGCGCACTGCTCGAACACCCCGCCGTGGTGGAAACCGCTATCACCGGCGTGCCGGACGCGGTGCGCGGCCAGATCATCAAGGCCACCATCGTGCTGCGCAGCGGCTACGAGCCCTCCGATGACCTGATTCGGGAACTCCAGGATCACGTCAAGCACACCACCGCCCCCTACAAATATCCGCGCATCATCGAATTCGTCAGCGAACTGCCCAAGACGATTTCCGGCAAGATCCGCAGGGTCGAGCTGCGTGAGCGCGACGCCAACCGCTGAGGTCTCATGAACGATATCAGGAAGGCTGGCCCGGCCGTGAAGCGGCTGTCGGCGCTGATTGCCCTGGCGCTTGTGGCGCTCATCACCTCCGGCTGCGGGCTTCTTGCCCAGCCGGAGGCGACGCCTGTACCCGCGCCCGAAGTCACCGCCGAGCCCACGCCGGTCCCCACGCCCACGCCGGCGCCCACGCCTGTTCCCACGCCGGTGCCGGTGGTGGAAATCAAGGATTACCAGTACGCCCGGGTGACCAACAAAGCGCTGGACGTCACCTTTGATTACCCGTCCCATTGGATCAACAAGCCCGGCGCCATCACCATCAGCTACATTCAGCCGGTGGAGCCGGGCGAGACCGCGGCACGGCTGGCCGTCAGCGTCAAAAAGAGCTCAAAGTCGCTGGATCAGGACGGCGTGAAAAAAGAACTGGATAAGATGATCGACGCCGTTGCCTCCGGTGTCGAGGACTTCCGGCGCGGTTCGATCTCCAAAAAGGTCAAGCTGGCCGGCAATACCGGCCTCTCCATCGTGTACCAGGGCAATCTGGACGGCAAGCCCATCAAGGGGTTCCTCATCGTCGCGGTCAAAAATTCCAAAAAGCGCCTGACGGCGCTGAATTTCTACGCGCCGGCCGACCTTTACAGCGATTTTGAACCGGTGCTCAAGCAGGTGCTGGGCTCGGTCAAGATATCCTAAGTGGGGCCCTTGGGCGCAGCGCAAAGGGGGAAGCGCCGCCCAGCGGATGGGACATGTGAAGGAGGATGCCTATGTGGGTGCGCGCTGAACTGAAATCGCGGGCATGGCAGTCGCTTCGAAACAATGGGTACTGGGTCGCGCTGTCGGCGGTCGTCATCGTCATAATCCTGTCGGGCGGCATCGGCGGCGTGGGCAACACCGGGCAGGGCCCGGTCGGTGTGGAATACCGCCTGAACGCCCATGAGGTCAACCAGCTGGGCGATTTCATGCGGTCCATCTCTCCGATGCTTCTGTTTGTTGTGTTCGGCAGCATACTTCTCTCCATCGCCTACGGGGTCTTTGTGGCCAACCCGCTGTCCGTGGGCAAGAGCCGCTTTTTTCTGGAGCACCGCCTCCGCCGCCCGAGTGTCGGTCTGGTCTTCTGGCCGTTTTCGAGCGGGAGCTACCTGAACGTGGTCAAGGCGACGTTCATGCAGGTGCTCATCATCGCGCTGTGGTCGCTGCTCCTCATCGTCCCAGGCATCGTCAAGTCCTACCAGTACGCCCTCGTGCCCTACATCCTGGCGGAAAATCCGGGCTTGTCGTGGCGGCGCGCGCTGGACCTCAGCCGCAGCATGACCGACGGCTGCAAGTTTGACATCTTCGTACTGCAGCTCAGCTTTATCGGCTGGTACCTGCTGGGCCTTCTGGCGCTTTTCATCGGCACGATCCTGGTGGCGCCCTATCCGGAAGCCACGATGGCGGAACTGTACGCGACGCTGCGCGAACAGGCCCTGGCGCGCGGCGTCACATCGGAGGACGAGTTGCCCGGCATCTGCTGATTCCTCCGGCGCGCGGATTTGCGCACAACGGGGCGGCGCGGATTTTCATCCGCGCCGCCCTCAGACCATCCACAAAGTGCCCGTTATGCTTTAATCGTTCCCGGCGGCGTGCACGCCGGGAACGGGATCGCACCATCAGTGCGCACACTGGTGGCGCTATCCATACCTTTGGTCAGTGCGCCGCCCGGAAATTCCAGAGAATTTCAGGCGCACGCAGACCCTTTCTCATCGCATCGAAAAAACCGCAGGGTTTTTTGATGCTTTGGGGGCGGCGCGGACTTTCATCCGCCCGCCCCCGCTTTTACCTGCCCCGGCCGCCGCCCGCCCCGCGGGAGCCGCCGCCGCCTCCGGAGAAGCCGCCGCCCCCGCCAAAGCCGCCAAAGCCGCCGCCGGAACGGCCGCCGCCCGAACCGCGCGACCGGCCGCCGCCGCCAGAAAAGCCGCCTCCGCCAAAGCCGCCAAACCCGCCCGGACGACGGGGACCGCCGCTCCAGGGCCCCGGCCCCGGCGGACGGCGCCGGGGGCCGAATAGGCTCCCGCCCAGCCAGCCGCCGAAAAAGCCCGGCAGGCAGCCGCAGCCGCCGCGCGCGCCGCCAAAGATGGAGAGCACGATCAGCACGATGATGATGGCGAAGATGAAGTTGAAAGACGAACCGCCCTCGTCGCGCCGGGGCGCGTCCGCGACGTAGCCGTCGCCCGTGCCGTAGCTCGCGCCGCCGGGGCTGAAATTCGTTCCTACGCCGGTGCCGGAGCCGTAGTAGGCGGTCCGGGACGCATTGTCGATGGAGAGGCTGGCGCCGTAGATGTCCGCCACCTTTTCGAACAGCGCGTCAAAATACTGGATGCTGCCCGCCGAGTAGTCCTTCGCGGCAAAACCCGGCTCCAGATACTCGTTCCACAGCGCGCTCAGTTCGCTGGTGGGCAGGTTGCGCTCGAGCCCCGTACCCTCGATGGTGTAGTAGTCGTCGTCGCCGATGGCCAGCAGCACGAGAAGGCCGTTGTTCTTCTGGGCGTCGCCGATGCCCCATTCGTTGAAGAGCGCCAGGGCGTAGTCAAAGGTCGTATTGGGCGACGTGGTGTCCACCGTCACAAACACGATCTGCGCGCCGGTGGCCCTGTCCAGCGCCTTGGCGTTGACCTCGATGTGGTTTTTCGCTTCGGCCGACAGTACGCCGGCGTAGTCGCTGGCGTAGTAGCCGGTGGGCTGAACGACGTCGACAGCCAGCGCGGGCACGGCGGCCAGCGCGAGGCAGACCAGCGCCGCCGCCACCGCAAGGATTTTTTTCACAGGCTTCCTCCTATCGGTTTACTGGAACAGCTCCAGCGTCGGCGCACCGCCCTTGATGCCGCCGATCAGCCCGGCCGGGAAGCCGGAGTACATCTTCTTCGCATCCCGGTTGAACTGGGCGGCCAGGTCGTTGAAGGGGTCCCGCCCGATGGTGTTGCCGTGGGATTTGAAATTGTCGTACACGCTCTGAACGTCCTTTTCGTCCGCCACCGAGAGGGCTGCGTTGTTCAGTTCGGTGTACAGGTCCTCGACGGCCTTGGCAAGAAGCGCGTTGGCGTCGGCGCGTGCCTTGATCTGCGTCTGCGGCAGCTGATTGGCCTCCTCCAGCCCCTTCTGGGCGTCGGCCGCCTTTTCCACCAGCGCCTTGTCGATCTCCGCGTAGCGCCCGGCGATGCCCACGAGGGTATAGGCGTCCTTGGCGCGCTGCTTCAGATCGCCGTCGATGGAGAGCCCGTCGCCGCCGGCGCCCACGTAGAACACCTTCAGCACGTCATCCCGCATCTCCAGCGCGTTCTTCTCCAGCGCGTTTCCGCTCAGGCTGAGCGCAAAGGCCACCGCAACCGCCAGTACGATCCACGCGATCATGCGGTTTTCCGAAAGACGCATGTCAACACCTCGCTTTTTGGTCTATTCAAGGTCAGTTGCGCACCTCAAGCAATTTGGCTTTGAGCTGCTTTTCGATTTCCGCCAGCGAGGCTTCGGCCTGACGGCGCTTCTCGCGGCCCTCCTGCTGGATGGTCAGCACCTCATCCATGGTGTCGATCAGCTTCTGGTTGGTCATCTGCAGCGTTTCGATGTCCACGATGCCCCGCTCGGATTCCTTGGCGGTCTCCACGGTGGCCTGGTGCAGCCGGTCGGCGTTGTCGCGCAGCAGCTGGTTTGTGAGATCGGTGACGGCGCGCTGCGCCTCCATGGCTTCCTGGGTGTGCTGCAGGCCAAGCGCCAGCACCATCTGGCTCTTCCACAGCGGGATGGTGTTGACCAGCGAGGACTGGATCTTCTCCGCCATCAGCTGGTTGGAATTCTGCAGCATGCGGATCTGCGGCGCCATCTGCAGCGACACGTTTCGGGTCAGCTCCAGGTCGTGGATCTTCTTTTCAAAGCGGTCGGCCTGGGCGGCCATGTCGTTGGCGTACTGGGCGTCCTCCGGCAGGCCGGAAGTCTGCGCCTTTTGGCGGGCCGCCTCCAGCTCGTTGGCGCGAAAATCCTTCAGCCGCAGCTTGCCCGCGGCGATGTACATGGACAGCTCCTTGAAGTAGCGAAGGTTCTCCGCGTAAAGCTGATCCAGCGTGGCGATATCCTTGAGCAGCTGCACCTGATGCGCCTCGAGGCCCGAGACGATCTTGCCCACGTTGACCTCCGCCTCGTCATAGCGGTTCTTGAGCATGGTGAGCTTGTCGACATTGCGCTTGAAGAAGGCGAAGAAGCCGCCTTCCTTTTCGTCGATGGTGAAGCCCTTGAGCTCGGTGACCAGCCCGGCGATCATGTCGCCCACCTCGCCCAGGTCCTTGGTCTTGACATTTTTCAGCGCGGAGTCCGAAAAGCTGGCAATCTGCTGCTGCGCGTTGGCACCGTAGGAAAACACGAGGTTGGCGTCGGTCACGTCGATCTTCTTGGAGAATTCGCGGATCATCGCCTCTTCCTCCGGGGTAAACTTGTCGCGCACCTCGTCGGCGTCCGGCACGGCCTTGGCGCTCTCCGCGATGACCTTGGCGACCTCCGGCGGCGTGGGCTCCTTGGCGCCCAGCGTCAGCGTGATCCCCTCGGGCGTTGCGGCCGGCTCGGCGGGCGCGGCCTTCGCCTCGGCGACCGCCTGCTCCGCCTGCTTGAGCACCGCGTCCACCTGGGCGGGAGAGATCTCGGGGTTGTTCCGGGCATTGTTCTCAATATCGCTCATTGTGGTTCCTCCTCATCAATCTTGCTTCTCTTGCTGCTTGGCCTGCGCGGCGGCGCCGGCGGCGCCGCTGGTTTCACTTTTCGCCTGGAGCACCGTCTGCCGGATGCCGGCGTCGGTCAGCCCGTCCGCGGCCATCATGGTCTCCAGTACCTGAACATCGGTGGCGATATCCAGCGCCTCGTCGGCATAGAGCTTGTCAAGCTGTTTTTCAAAGGCCAGCGCAATCATGTCCAGGCTGTTTTCCACGCTGGAGAGCGCCTTTTTCACCTGCTGGCCGGAGCCCGCGCCGCTGAGCTGGCGGTACTGGGTGATGAGCTTGTCGGTGGTGGGCAGGTAGTACTCCATGAAGCGGCGCACCTGGTCGTACTGCCCATGCTTCTCCGCCACGGCGGAGAGGATCTTCCGCCCGGCCTCGTCGATGCGCTTCAGGTCCTTCGCCACGACGGGCGACGGCGCGCTGGCCGCGGAATCCCGCAGCCGCTTCATCGCCTCCAGGCTGGAGGCGAGCTTCCGGTCGATATCTCGGTTCCCGGTGGCCAGCACGTCCTCCACCTCGACCGTGCGGCCGGGCAGAAATTTGCGCGACACGAAAAACGCCGCCAGCGAAAGCGCAATGGCCAGCAGGATGTTGGACAGTTCGTACAGATGGCCGAAAAGCCCGAAAATGACCCAAACCGCCGCGGCGATGTAGATCGGGATCGCGGAGGGGATGATCTTTGTTTTCATTTCACGACACCTCTTCCAGTATTTTACCGAAAACTCCGGGTTGAATCAAGGCGCTGCGTGTTCAAAGCAGAAATTTCATGCGCAAACTGTCGCGCGGCGCGTTTAAAACGCGGTTTACAAGCGGCCCGGCGCGTGATACCATGGGAAAAAAGAAAAAAGGAGCAACAGCCATGAAGCGCAGAATCGGTCTTTTGACCGCCGGCGGCGATTGCCCGGGCCTCAACGCCGCGATCCGGGGCGTCGCCAAGGCGGCGTACGAAATGTTCGACGCGGAGATCATCGGCATCGCAGACGGCTTCGGCGGTTTGATCCGCGGAGAATTCCAGGAGATGAGCCAGCGGGATTTTTCCGGCATCCTGAACCGCGGCGGCACCATTCTGGGCGCTTCTCGCACGCCGTTCCGGGAGATGCGCGTGATCGGAGAGGACCACGTGGACAAGGTCAAGGCCATGAAGGACAACTACAAGTGGATGAAGCTGGACTGCCTGGTCACCCTGGGCGGCAACGGCACCCATAAGACCGCGCGGATGCTCTCCGAGGAGGGGCTGAACATCATCGGCCTTCCCAAGACCATCGACAACGACATCTGGGGCACCGACGTCACCTTCGGCTTCCACACCGCCTGCAACACCGCCACCGAGGTGATCGACAAGCTGCACACCACCGCGGACAGTCACGGCCGCGTGATGGTGGTGGAGCTGATGGGCAACAAGGCGGGCTGGCTGACGCTGCAGTCGGGCATCGCCGGCGGCGCGGACGTGGTGCTGATCCCGGAGATCCCCTACGACATGGATCGGGTCATCAAGGCGGTGGAGGCGCGCAAGGCCAGCCGCAAAAACTTTTCGATCATCGCGGTGGCCGAGGGCGCGCAGTCGAAGGAAGAGGCCGCCCAGAAGCGCAAGGACCGCCAAAACGACAACCCCTACCGCACCGTCGCCCACAAAATAGCCGAGGCGGTGCAGCAGCAGACGGGCCTGGAGGCGCGGGCGGTGGTGCCCGGCCACATCCAGCGCGGCGGCAGTCCCTGCCCCTACGACCGGCTGTTGTCCACCGAGTTCGGCGTACACGCGGCCGAGCTGATCGCCAAGGGGCAGTATGGCGTCACGGTGGCGCTCATCAACTGCGACGTGGACCACAACCCGCTTTCGGATGTGGGTGGAAAGACCAAGCTGGTGACCGAGCAGCACCCGCTGGTGCGCACCGCCCGGAGCATGGGCATCGAACTGGGCGGCTGACGCCCCCGGGTTTATCCACCGTCGCCGGCCAGAAGCCCATCGATCAACCGGGCCGCCACGGGTGCCGCGACGTCGGTGGGGATCGCGAACGCCAGCCCTTCGAAGCTCTCGTCGCCGTAGCCGGAGGCGATCTTCATGGTGGGGATCCCCACCAGGTCGCCGTTCATGTCAAAGAGCGCGCCGCCGCTGTTGCCGGCGTTGATTGCGGCGTCCAGCTGAATCATGCCCACCTTGGGCGATATGTTTCCGGCGGTCAGGTTCAGCCGGTTGAGCCCGCTGACGACGCCCATTGTCAGCGTGCCGGACAGCACGTCGTCCCCCACCCTGGGATAGCCCACGGCAAACACCGGGTCGCCGATGCGAAGCGCCGAGGACGCGCCCATCCGCACCGCCGGAACGCCTTCCGCCGGGCCGGTGTAGAGCACGGCCAGGTCGTAGGTGCTGTCGTGGGCGCTTTGGCGTACCGGCATCTCCCGCCCATCGGCAAGCCGCACGATGAGGTTCAGCGCGTCCTCGACCACGTGGTAATTGGTCAGGAAAAAGCCGCGCTCGTCAATGTAAACCCCCGATCCGTTGCCCTGATCCACCCGCTGCAGGCGCCGCCCGGCCTGGTATTCCACTTCGATCTCCGCCACGCTGCCCGCCCACCGCGCCGCCAGATCCGAAATCGTCGGGGCCGGCGTTTCCGTCGCCCGGGGCGCGTCTTCCGTGTCGGCGCTTTGCGGCGCGCGCGCCAGCAGCAGGACGACCACCGCCCCCGCCAGCGCGCATATCAGCCCGAAGGCCGCGAGCGTCAGGATTCCTCCGCCGCGTCTTGATCTGCGCCTGGCCATGTCGTCCACCGCCCTTTCCGTCCGCCGGCGGGCCGCCGCCCCGCGGATAAGCATGCGTATTCATACCCGGAATTCCGCCCGGAATAACAGGCGATCGCGGTGCGCCGCCTTACCCGGCCCAGCGGATGGACTCGCCCGGCACGGTCAGGCATCGGGCGCGGACGCCCTCGGGCATCGGCTTTTCACAGAAGGCGCGGGCGGCTTCGGGCCTGTCCCAGAAGTGCATCGGCAGGATCAGCCGGGGCCGGACGCGCGCGGCAAAGTCCAGCGCGCCCTCGTCGTAGCCCTCGCCCATGCGCGGGTCCACCGGGAAGAACGCGATGTCCGCCGGGTGGCCCTCAATCTCCGCGACGGCCGCGTCAAAGGCGCGGCGGGCCTCGCGAATCTCGGCCTCGGTGGATTCCCCGCGCCAATGCCAGAAGTTGAGATCGCCCGCGTGGAACACCGAAACGCCGCCGACGTTCACCAGGAAGCTCACGCCCGCGTCGGTGGAGCGGAACGCGCGCACCGCCGCGCCGCCCGCGTCCAGCGCCTCGCCGGGGCGAATCCTCTGCCACGGTCCCCTGCGCCGCACGTCAAAGGACACCACGCCCCGCGCCGCGCCGCGCGACACGAGGTCCAGCGCCGCGTCGGAGCAGTGGTCCCTGTGGGCGTGGCTGACAAAGACCACGGCGTCCGTCAGCCGTGCCGGGTCCAATCCATTGCCCAGATAATCAAACACCAGCTGCCGCCCCGCCGTCTCCACCAGAAACCCGCTGTGCCCCAGGTAGGTCACCACCGCTTCCACGCGCATCTCTCCCCTCTCGGCGCGCCGCCGTATTTTGCGCCGCGCAGCGCCTTGTGCCGGCGCAGATTTGCTAGTATACTATAGACGGTTCAAATTTTTGTGCCGGAGGATCGACATGGACTATATGCGCATCGCCATTGAAGAGGCCTACCAGGGCATCCGAGCCGGGCATGGCGGGCCCTTCGGCTCGGTGGTCGTCAAGGACGGCCGCATCGTAGGCCGCGGTCACAACTGTGTGATCCGCGATCAGGACGCCACCATGCACGGCGAAATCGCCGCGATCCGCGACGCCAGCCGCACCCTGGGCACCTTTGACCTTTCCGGGTGCACGCTCTACACCACCGCGGAGCCCTGCCCCATGTGCCTTTGCGCGTCGCTGTGGGCCAACATCGACCGCATCTACTACGGCTGCACGCGCCTTGACACCGAGTCCATCGGCTTTCGCGACAAGCAGCTCTACGAGGTGATCCGCGACCCGGGCGACCGCGTGCTCGGGCACGATCGCGAGGCCTGCCTGGCGCTGTTTCGGGATTATGCGAAGATGGATAAAACGCTCTACTGAAATTTCCGGCCAGGCGGACGGACCCGGCGCGAGGAATGCCTCCCGGCGCCGGGTCCGTCGGTTTACAGGCTGCGGAGCGCGTCCACGAGCCCGGTTTTCCCCTTTGTTTTTTCGTCCTTCATTTTGACGACGCGGGCGGGTACGCCCGCCACCACCTGATTTTCCGCCACATTCTCGATGACCACGCTGCCCGCGGCCACCACGGCGCCGCGCCCGATGCGCACGCCCTCCAGCACCACCGCGTTGGCGCCGATGAGCACGTCGTCCTCCACCACCACGGGGGTGGCGCTGGCCGGCTCCACCACGCCCGCCAGCACGGTGCCCGCGCCGATGTGACAGCGGCTGCCCACCTCCGCGCGGCCGCCGACCACCACGTTCATGTCGATCATGGTCTCCGCGCCGATCACCGCGCCGATATTGATCACCGCGCCCATCATGATGACCGCCCGGTCGCCGATGGTCACCCGGTCGCGGATGAAGGCGCCCGGCTCGATGCGGGCGTTGACGTTTTTCAGATCAAGCAGCGGCACGGCGCTGTTGCGGCGGTCGCACTCGATCACCATGTCCTCGATCTTTGCCGCGTTCTCCGCCAGCGCGCGGGAAACGTCGGCCCACTCGCCAAAGGCGATCCGGTCGCCCGCGCCGAACACGCGGCAGCCGGGCATGTCAAAGGGTTCTCCCTTCAAGTAGACCTTGACGGGGGTCTTTTTTGGGGAATCGTGGATGAAGCGAATGATCTCCTCCGCTGCGTTCATGCTTTCACCTCGCTCAATACGTCCTGCATGGTGTAGAGCCCGGGGCCTTTGCCGACGGCGAACCGGGCGGCGCGCACCGCGCCGTTTACGAAGATCTGGCGGCTGGCGGCGGAATGGGCAAATTCGATCACCTCGTCCTCGCCGTAAAAGACCACGCGGTGCTCGCCCGCCACGGTGCCGCCGCGCACCGCGTGGATGCCGATCTCCCGGCCCCGCGCGCCCACAAGGCCCGTCCGCCCGTACACCCGCGGGCGCTCGCCCGCCGGGTCGACGGCGTCCGCCAGGAGCTTTGCGGTGCCGCTGGGGGCATCGGCCTTTTGGTTGTGGTGGGTTTCGATGATCTCCACATCGAAGGCGTTCATCAGTTCGGGCGCCACCAGCTTCAGCGCCTGCACCAGCACCGCCACCCCCGTGGAATAGTTGGACGAGTGCACCACCGCGGTCTTCTCCGCCGCCGCCCGAATCTGCGCCAGCTGCGCCCCGGAATACCCGGTGGTGCCCAGAACCAGCGGACAGCCCCGCGCCGCGCCAAAGGCCAGCACCCGGTCCAGATTGCCGGGATAGGAAAAGTCGACCGCCACGTCCGCCCGGCCCGGCACGTCCTCCGGCGATTCAAAAAGCCCCGCGTCCACCGCGCCCAGGATCTCAAAATCTCCCGCCCGGATCATGGTTTCCTCGATCATGCGGCCCATCCGGCCGTGACCGATCAGGATGGCGCGGATCATGCCTCCAGCACCTTCATGGCCTTCGCCAGCCTTTCGAGGTTTGCCGGGTCCATCTCGGCCAGCGGCAGCCGGTAGCCGCCCACGCCCATGCCCCGCAGGTTCATGGCCGCCTTGACGGGGATCGGGTTGACCTCGATGAACAGCGCGTGGATCAGGTCCAGGTACTTCAGCTGCAGCGCCGCGGCCTTTTTGAAATCGCCCTTCAGGCAGGCGTGGGCGATGGCGCGGCACTCGGCGGGGCAGAGGTTGGCGAACACGCTGATCACACCGCTGCCGCCCAGGCTCATCACCGGCACGATCATATCGTCGTTGCCGGAGAGCAGTTGGAAATCGTCCGTCACATAGCGGGCCACCTTGGCCACGTAGGCGATGTCGCCGCTGGCCTCCTTGAGCGCCGCGATGTTTTTGTGCTTCGAGAGCGCCTCCACGCAGTCCGCGCCGAGGGCGCAGCCGGTGCGCCCGGGCACGTTGTAGAGGATGATCGGCACATCCACCTGGTCAGCCACGGCCGCAAAATGCCGGTACATGCCACGGACGTTGGCCTTGTTGTAATAGGGAGTGATCAAAAGCAGCCCGTCCACGCCCAGGCGCGCGTAGGCCCGGCTCTTCATCAGCGCGGTGTCCGTGCAGTTGGAGCCCGCGCCGGCGATGACCGGGATGCGTCCGTTTACCGCGTCCAGCACGCACTTGACGACGGCCTCGTCCTCCTCGTGCGTCATGGTGCTGGATTCGCCGGTGGTGCCCAGCGCGACAATGCCGTCGGTGCCGCTGGCCACATGCCATTCGCACAGCGCCTTCAGCTTTTCAAAGTTGACCGATCCATCCTCGTGAAAGGGCGTCACGATGGCCACATAGCTCCCCTGAATCATCTGCCTTCACTCCTTTCGATAATTTTTGCCATCATAGCATGATTGCCCCGCAAAAATCAACCGATACATCGAATTCTTCACTTTTTTACCCCAGGAAGTCGTGGTATCATGGGGATAATACGTCAGGAGGCTGATTGAGCATGCTCGAAACCCTGAGGCGCGACCGCCGCGCGCTGCATCAGATCCCCGAACTCCAGTTTGATCTTCCCAGGACGCAGGCATACCTGCTGGATGCCCTTGACGGCCTGGGCGCCGAGATCGAGGCGCTGTCGCCGTCGGGCGTTCTGGCTTTTTTCGACGCCGGACGCCCGGAAACCGCCGCCTTCCGCGCCGACATGGACGCGCTGCCGATCCAGGAGATCCGGACCGGCGGGTACGCCTCCGCCCACCCCGGACGGATGCATGCCTGCGGCCACGACGGACACATGGCGATGCTGCTGGCCCTCGCCCGGTACGCGGGCGCGCATGCGCGCTCGCTTCCCCGAAATCTGCTCCTGATCTTTCAGCCTGCCGAGGAGGGCGGCGGCGGCGCCAGGACGATTCTCGCCAGCGGCGCCTTTGAGCGGCGAGGCGTGCGCCACATCTTTGGCCTGCACGTGGCGCCGGAGCTGCCGCAGGGCCTCATCGCCTCGCGGCCGGGGGCTTTCTTTTCCAAATCCAGCGAGGTGTACGCAAAAATCCACGGCAAGTCCGCCCACGCCGCCAGCGCCGACGAGGGCCTCGACGCCCTGTCCGCCGGGGCGGACTTCCTTTTGCGCGCCCAGGCGATGGAGCAGGCCCTTCCGTCGGAGGTGTTCCGGCTTTTAAAGTTCGGAAAGTTCTCCGCCGGCACCGCGCCCAACATCATTGCCGGCAGCGCTTTCGTCACCGGCACGGTGCGCGCCTTTGATCACGGCGTGTTCTCGGCGCTCCAAAGGGGACTGGACGATGCCGCCCGCGCCGCCGAAGCCCGCTGGGGCGTGGTCATCGACCTCAGCTACTCCCCCAGCTATCCGCCCCTCCTCAACGATCCGGCGCTCTATGCCCTGGCCGTCCGCCAGCTGGAGGGCTTTTCCTACCGGGCGCTCGAACGGCCCACCATGCTCAGCGAGGATTTTTCCTACTACCAGGAGCGCGTGCCGGGCGTATTTTTCAAGCTGGGCCTGGGCACCGGCATTCCGCTGCACACCCCGGAGTTTGATTTTGACGAGTCGGCGCTGGTCACCGGCGCCCAGGCGCTGATCCGGCTGGCCCATCTGGCGTAGGCGGTTTTGCGCCATCCTTCGCTTTACTTTGATAGCGTAGTATAACATTAACTTGACACCGCAGCGAATTTGCGCTACACTTTCGCGCAAGGAGCTGATGCCGGTGAATCCCTTTGAGGACATCCTGAAGCCCGAGGAGCGCGTGACGCTGTCGCTCCGGCGCATGTATGAGCGCCGGGGCTACGCAAAGTACCGCATGGGCAAGTTTGAGGAGTACGAGCTGTACCTGGAAAACAAAAATTTTCTGGGCGCGAAGTCCATCATCACCTTTAACGATGCGGACGGGCGGCTGTTGGCGCTCAAGCCGGACGTGACGCTCTCCATCGCCAAAAATACCCACGCCACCCGCGCCTCCAGCGAAAAGTTCTACTACCTTGAAAACGTCTACCGGCAGGACCGGCACGGCGGCGCCTACCGGGAGATCAGCCAGCTGGGGCTGGAGTACATCGGCGCGCTGACGGACTACGCCGCCGGCGAGGTGCTGACGCTGGCGATCCGAACGCTGCGGGAGATCTCCCCCGATTCCCGGCTGCAGCTCTCTCACGCGGGGTTTGTGCAGTCGCTCCTCGAAAGCCTGACGGAGGACGAGCGGGCGCGCCGCGCGCTGACCGAGCTGATCCGCCGGAAAAATCTGGACGATCTGGGCGAAACGGCGCGCCGGGTGGGCGTCGCGCCGGCGGCGGTATCCCTCCTGGCCGCAGTCTGCCAGCTGAGCGGGCCCCTCGCCGAAACCCTCGAGCGCGCCCGGGCGGTGGCCATCACGCCGGGCATGGCGGAGGCGCTGAACCGCCTGGAAACGATGCGCGGCCTTATGGCCGCCGCGGACTGTCTGGAAGCCGTGACGCTGGATTTTTCGCTGATGAACGACCTCGACTACTACTCCGATCTGGTGTTTCGCGGCTATGTGGAGGGGCTCCCCCGGGCGGTGCTGGCGGGCGGATGCTACTCGAGCCTGCTGCGAAAGTTCGGGCGGGACGTCGAGGCCATGGGCTTCGCGGTGTATCTGAACGAGCTGACCTTTCTCTTTGAAGGCCAGCGCGCCCGGGATGTGGACATCCTGCTAGTCTACCGCGAGGCGGACGACCCCGCCCAGGTGGCCCTGCGCGTGGAGGATTTGGCGGCCAAGGGGTTTTCCGTGCGGGCCGAAACCGCGCCGCCCCAGGGACTGCGCTGCGGGCGGACAATGACGTTGACGGAGGCGGTGACATGCTGAATATCGCGCTGCCCAAGGGCCGGCTGGGCGATCAGGTGTACCGGCTCTTCTCCGGCATCGGCTACGAGTGCGCCGCCATCTACGAGGACAATCGCAGGCTGGTGTTTGAAAACCCCGAGCGGGGGGTGCGCTACCTTCTCGTCAAGCCCAGCGACGTGCCCATCTACGTGGAGCACGGCGCGGCGGACGTGGGCGTGGCGGGCCGGGACGTGCTGATGGAGGCCCAGCCCGACGTGTACGAGCTGATGGACCTCAAGATCGGCAGATGCCGCCTGTGCGTGGCGGCGAAAAACGGCTACATCGAAAACCGGGACAGGGCGCTGCGGGTGGCCACCAAGTACCCCCGCGTCGCCCGCGACCACTACGCCTCCGTCAACCGGGAGATCGAGATCATCAAGCTCAACGGCTCCATCGAACTGGCGCCGATCCTGGGGCTGTCGGACGTGATTCTGGACGTGGTAGAGTCCGGCAAGACCCTCGCGGAAAACGACCTGGGCGTGCTGGAGACGGTGCACCCGGTGACGGCGCGGCTGATCGCCAACCGCTCCAGCTACATGTTCAAGGAATCGTTGATCCGCGAAAT
The DNA here is from genome assembly GCA_029974035.1 of Eubacteriales bacterium. Next base: position 71,071 of record JARKQG010000073.1, read on the forward strand.
GACCGGGAAGCTGCGGGAGGTGGTGGAATGATGGAGATTCTTCGCGCGTCGGACGTCGGGCCGGAAAAACTGCGCACCCGCCAGCAGGCGCTGGGGGAAGACGCCGACCGCGCCGCCGGGGCGATCATCGAGCGGGTGCGGGCCGAGGGCGACCGGGCGGTGCTCGCGCTGACGGAGCGGTTTGACGGCGCGAAGCTCAACGCCCTCGAGGTGGCCCCGGCGGAATTTGACGAGGCCGAGGCGGCCGTCGATCCGGCGCTGAAGGACCTTCTTTTCCGGGCGGCGGAAAACATCCGCGCCTTTCATAAAAACCAACTGCGGCAGGGCTTTCGGATGGAGGCGCCCGGCCGCGTGCTGGGGCAGCTAATCCGCCCCCTCGCCCGGGTTGGGCTGTACGTGCCGGGCGGCACCGCCAGCTATCCCTCCAGCGTGCTGATGAACGGCATTCCCCCAGCGCTGGCGGGCGTGGGCGAGCGGGTGATGGTCACGCCGCCGGGGCGGGACGGAAGGATTGCCCCCGCCATCCTGACCGCCGCGCGCATCGCGGGCGTGGACCGGGTGTTCAAGTGCGGCGGCGCCCAGGCGGTGGCGGCGCTGGCGCTGGGCACCGAATCGATCCCGAAGGTGGACAAGATCGTGGGCCCGGGCAATGCCTACGTGGCCGCCGCCAAGCGACGGGTGTACGGCCTGGTGGACATCGACATGATTGCCGGCCCCAGCGAGGTGCTGGTGATCGCCGATGACCCGGCGGACGCCGCCGCCATCGCCTGCGACATGCTGGCCCAGGCGGAGCACGACGCTCTGGCCGCCGCCATTTTGATCACGCCTTCGGAGGCGCTGGCCACCGCCGTGCGCGACCATCTGGCGCTGGAGCTTGCCCGGATGCCCCGGGCGGACATCGCCCGAAAATCCATCGAGACCAACGGGCGCATCGTGCTGGTGGAGAGCCTGGCGGAGGCGGTGGCGCTTTCCAACGCCATCGCACCGGAGCACCTGGAGCTGTGCGTGGACGATCCCTTTCCCCTTCTGGAAAAGGTCGAAAACGCCGGCAGCGTGTTTCTGGGCCGAAGCGCACCGGAGGCGCTGGGCGACTACTGGGCCGGCCCCAACCACACGCTGCCCACCGGCGGCGCGGCGCGCTTTTCGTCGCCGCTGTCGGTGGACGACTTCATCAAAAAGACCCAGTACATCTACTACGACCGCGCGGCGCTGGGCGGCGCAAAGGACGCGGTGATCCGCATGGCCGAGGCCGAGGGGCTGTACGCCCACGCGCGCTCGGTGGCCGTGCGGTTTGAGGAGGCGCCATGAGCCGCTTTTTAAGTCCCCGGCACCGGACGCTCACCGCCTATACGCCAGGCGAGCAGCCCCGGGAAAAGCTCATCAAGCTCAACACCAACGAAAGCCCTTACCCGCCGTCGCCGGCGGTCCTCCGGGCGCTGTCGCCGGAGGCGGTCGCCCGCCTCCGGCTCTACAGCGACATTCCGGCCCGGGACCTCTGCGCCGCCATCGGCGAGTTTTACGGCGTCGATCCCGCCTGGGTGCTCCCCGGCAACGGCTCCGACGAGATTCTGGCCTTCGCCTTTCAGGCCTTTGGCGAGGCGGGCGTATCCTTCCCGGACATCACCTACGGCTTCTATCCGGTGTGGGCGCAGCTCTATGGGCTGAGGACGGCCGTCCATCCCGTGGGGGCGGACTTTTCCATCGATCCGGACGACTACCGGGGCGGCGGGCTGATCGTCTTCGCCAATCCCAACGCGCCCACCGGCATCGCGCTGCCCCTGGAGAAGATCGAAGGACTCGTCCGCGCCAACCCGGATTCGGTGGTGCTGATCGACGAGGCCTACGTGGACTTTGGCGCGACCTCCGCCGTCCCGCTGGTTTCCAGGTATGAAAACCTGATGGTGGTGCAGACGTTTTCAAAGTCCCGGTCGCTGGCGGGCGCGCGCCTCGGCTTTGCGGCGGCGCAGCCGCCCCTTATCGCGGATTTGAACCGCATCCGCTGCGCTTTCAATCCCTACAACGTGGGCACCCCGGCCCAGTTGATGGGCGCGGCGGCGATGCGGGACCGGGCGTACTTCGACAAGACCCGCACGGCCATCATGGAAACCCGGGAATGGACGCGCGCGGTGCTTGGCGCCCTGGGCTTTTCCGTGCTGCCGTCCAGCGCCAACTTCCTGTTGGCCCGCCTGGATGGCGCGGACGGCGAAGCGCTGCAAAGGGCACTTCGCGGGCGGGGCATCCTCGTCCGGCGGTTTGACCTGCCCCGCATCCGGAATGATTTGCGCATCTCCGTCGGCACGCCGGAGGACATGCGTGCACTGATCAACGCCCTTGAGGGCATATTGGAGGGATCCGCATGAGAGAGGCCCGCGTGGCCCGCAAGACAGCCGAAACCGACATTGAGATCCGGCTGAACCTGGACGGACTGGGCGCCTCCACCGTCGATACCGGCTGCGGCTTTCTGGACCACATGCTGACGCTCTTCGCGTTCCACGGGCGGTTTGACCTGACCGCCCGGTGCGCGGGCGACGCAAAGGTGGATTTCCACCACACCGTGGAGGATACCGCCCTCTCGCTGGGCCGGGCGTTCTCCGACGCCCTGGGCGACCGCGCCGGCATCGCCCGCTACGGCAGCTTCCTTCTGCCGATGGACGAGGCGCTGGTAATGTGCGCCCTTGACATCAGCGGACGGGCGCACCTTTCGTATGATCTGGCGCCGCCAGCCCAGAAGATCGGCGAGTTTGACACCGAGCTGGGGCGCGAGTTCTTTCTGGGGTTTTGTCGGGAGCTGAAGCTGACGCTGCACCTTACGCAGCTCTCCGGCCTCAACAGCCACCACATCCTGGAGGCGGCCTTCAAGGGCTTTGGCCGCGCGATGCGGCAGGCGGTGGCCATCGACCCGGACGCCCGCGGCCGCGTGGCGTCCACGAAAGGCGTACTCCTATGATCGCAATCATCGATTACGGCGTGGGCAACCTGTACTCCCTCAGCCGCTCGCTGTCCTCCATCGGCCTTGAAAACGCCGTCACCCGGGACGAAAAGATCCTTGCCGCGGCGGAAAGGATCATCCTGCCGGGGGTGGGCGCCTTTGGCGACGCTATGGAGAAGCTGGCAGACACGGGCCTCATCCCGTCGATAAAGGCGCGGGCGGCGGCGGGCGTGCCGCTGCTGGGCATATGCCTGGGGATGCAGCTTCTGTTTGAAAAGGGCTATGAGTACGGCGAGCACGACGGGCTGGGCCTTCTGCCCGGATCGGTCCGCCCGCTGGCAGACGATCTGCCCCCGGGGCTCAAGGTACCCCACATCGGCTGGAACGCCCTGGATATCCGCCGGGAGTGCCCCATCCTGAAGTACGTCCGCCAGGGCGACCATGTGTACTACGTCCACTCCTTCTACGCCAAAAACTGCGAGAACGAAACCGCCGCCACCAGCGAATACGGCGTCGCCGTCACCGGCGTGGTGCGGCGGGACAACGTGTTCGGCACCCAGTTCCACCCGGAAAAGAGCGGGCGCGTGGGCCTTTCCATTTTAAAGGCCTTCGGGGAGGTGGTCGCGTGATCCTCTTTCCCGCCATCGACCTTCGGGGCGGCCGCGTGGTGCGGCTGACGGAGGGCGATTACGATCGCATGACTGTCTACGGGGACGACCCGGTGGCGGCGGCCGCAGGCTTTCAGGCCGCCGGGGCCACCCATCTGCACGTGGTGGACCTGGACGGCGCGAAGGACGGCGCCCAGAGGAACCTGCCGGTCATCGCGGCCATCGTGCGGGAAACCGGCCTGTTTGTCGAGGTGGGCGGCGGCGCGCGGGATGCGTTGAGCGTGCAGCGCTATCTGGATGCGGGCGCTTCCCGCGTGATCCTGGGCACGGTGGCAGTGGAACAGCCCGCCCTCATGGAGCGCCTCGCGGAGAAGTACCCCGGAAAGATTGCCGCGGGCGTGGACGCGCGGGGCGGCTATGTGGCCATTCACGGCTGGCGGACGCAAACGGATATCCCCGCGCTGGGCTTTTTGAAGGGCCTGCCCGCCCGGGGCGTCCATACCGCAATCTATACCGATATCGGAACCGACGGCATGCTCTCGGGCACCAACCTCGCCGCCTTCCGGGACGCGGCGCAAATTGACGGCCTCGACGTGGTGGCCTCCGGCGGCATCACCTACGAGGACGAACTGATCAGGCTGCGTGAGATGGGCGTCTATGGCGCGATCGTCGGCAAGGCGCTCTACGCCGGCAGGCTGGATCTCGCCCGGGCGCTCGCGCTCGCCGAGGAGGGACACGCATGATCACCAAGCGCATCATCCCCTGTCTGGACGTCCGGAACGGCCGGGTGGTCAAGGGCACCAACTTTGAATCCATCCGGGACGTGGCCGACCCCGTGGAGATGGCCGCCTTCTACAACGAAAGCGGCGCGGACGAGCTGGTGTTCTACGACATCACCGCCTCCTGCGAGGGCCGAAGCCTCTTTGCCGACATCCTCGCCCGCACCGCCGCGGAGGTGTTCATCCCGCTGACGGTGGGCGGCGGCATCCAGGATCTTGACGACTTTGACCGGGTGCTGAAGGCCGGGGCGGACAAGGTGTCCGTCAACACCGGCGCGATCCGCGACCCTTCGCTGATCCGCCGCGCCGCCAAGCGCTACGGAGACCAGTGCGTGGTGCTCTCCATGGACGTCAAGCGGGCGGACGGCGGCTTTCGCGTGTTTGCCAAGGGCGGGCGGGAGGACACCGGCATCGACGCCCTCCGCTGGGCGCGGGACGGCCAAGACCGCGGCGCGGGCGAACTGGTGGTGAACTCCATCGATGCCGACGGCGTCAAGGGCGGCTTTGACATCGAAATGCTGGAGGCCATCGCCTCCGTCACCCGGATCCCGCTGATCGCCTCCGGGGGCGCGGGCGGCATCAGACACTTCATCGATCTTTTCAAAACCTGTCCCCGGGTGGACGCGGGGCTGGCGGCGTCCATCTTCCACCGCAAGGAGGTGTCCATTGAGGACCTGAAGGCCGCGATGGCCGAAAACGGAATTCCCGCGAGGAGGCTGAACCATGTTTGAAAACCTGAAGTTTGACGAAAACGGCCTGATCCCCGCCATCGTGACGGACCGGTGGAGCAAGGAAGTGCTCACGCTGGCCTACATGAACCGGGAGAGCCTGGAGATCTCCGTCCGCGAGGGCCGCACCTGCTTTTTCAGCCGTTCACGGCAGGCGCTGTGGCGCAAGGGCGAGACCAGCGGCAACGTGCAGCGCATCGCCTCGATCCGCGCCGACTGCGACGGCGACGCCCTCCTGGTGGAGGTGGACCGGGACGGCCCCGCCTGTCACACCGGCGCGGATTCCTGCTTTTTCAACTCCGTCCGCGAGGTGGAGGCGCCCTTTTCGCTGACCGCGCTGTACCGCCTGATCGAGGGCCGCAAAGCGGAGCCCCAGAGCGGCTCCTACACCAGCTACCTCTTTGATAAGGGGCTGGACAAGATCCTGAAAAAGGTCGGCGAGGAGTGCGCCGAGGTGCTCATCGCCGCCAAGGGCGGCGACGCGGCGGAGACCGTCTTTGAAATCAGCGACCTGGCGTACCATCTCCTGGTGCTGATGGCGGAGATGGACATCGCCCCGAAGGACATTCTCCGGCAATTGGCGGCCCGCCACGTGGTGGATAAGAAAGTCAAACAGGAAAAGATGCAGTAGGTCCGATCCGCCGGTTTTCCGGCGGATTTGCATATTCCGGAAAGCTTTAATCCGCGCGGGGGCATTTCCCGGTCTCCGGCGTGGGTTTTTATATCGTCATTTTTCGTCCGGTGCAGGATTTTGTGTTTTTACATGCATTTTCTCCAGCCCGCCTGTAAGCGCCGCGCCGGATTGGTTTCCGATTCCATTACAAACGTTTAACAGGCTGTGTTTTGCAATCGTTCGCATAAAGTCGTATAATATATCGTATTCCAATTATAATGTTCGTGTTTTGAGGTGCCAGCGATGAAGAAGGTAGCCATCATCATGGGCAGCGACAGCGACCTTGCGGTCATGCAGGGCGCGGCGGACGCGCTCGCCCGCCTGGAGATTCCCTTTGAGGTCCGGGTCCTGTCGGCCCACAGAACGCCCGCGCTCGCGCAGCAATTTGCCTGCGAAGCGCGGGCGAACGGTTTTGGGGCGCTGATCGCCGCGGCGGGCAAGGCGGCCCACCTGGCCGGCGCGATCGCCGCCAACACCACGCTCCCGGTGATCGGGGTGCCCATCAGCGCGTCGCTGGCGGGGCTGGACGCGCTTTTGTCCACGGCGCAGATGCCGCCGGGAATTCCGGTGGCGGCGGTGGCCATCGACGGCGCCCGCAACGCGGCGCTGCTGGCGGCCCAAATCCTCGCGGTATCGGACCCGGCCCTGGCGGAAAAGCTGGAAAAAGAGCGCGCCGCCATGGCCCGGAAGGTCATGGAAAAGGACGCGGCGATTCAAAAGCAGTATGGCGGAGGGAATCAAAATGGCTGAGAAACTTGAGCAGCTCTACGAAGGCAAGGCCAAAAAGGTGTACGCAACCGACGACCCGGCGCTTTGCATCGTCTCCTACAAGGACGACGCCACCGCCTTCAACGGCCTGAAAAAGGGCACCATTCAGGGCAAGGGCGCCATCAACAACCGGGTGTCCAACCACCTGATGCGGCTGCTCGAAAAAAAGGGCGTGCCCACCCATCTGGTGAAGGAGCTTTCCGACCGGGAAACCCTGGTCAAAAAGGTTTCGATCATTCCGCTGGAGGTCATCGTGCGCAACATCGCGGCGGGATCGCTGGCCAAGCGCCTGGGCCTTGAGGAGGGCGTGAAGCTGAAGCGCACGGTGCTGGAGTTCTGCTACAAGGACGACGAGCTGGGCGATCCGCTGGTCAACGAATACCACATCCTCGCGCTGGACCTGGCCACCGAGGACGAGCTCAAAATGATCAGCGACTACGCGCTGGCGGTGGACAGAATCCTCGCGGAATACCTGAAGGACGCGGGCATCGAGCTGATTGACTTCAAGCTGGAGTTTGGCAAGACGGCGGACGGCACCCTCGTGCTGGCCGACGAGATTTCGCCGGATACCTGTCGCTTCTGGGACAGCCGCACCCAGGAAAAGCTGGACAAGGACCGCTTCCGCCGCGATTTGGGCGGCGTCGAGGACGCTTACCGCGAGATTTTAAAGCGCCTTCTGGGAGAATAGTTATGGCCAAGATTCACGACGAATGCGGCGTGTTCGGCATGTACAGTCCGGACGGCCGCGACGTGGTTTCGGCGTCCTACTACGCGCTCTTCGCGCTGCAGCACCGGGGGCAGGAGAGCTGCGGCATCGCGCTTGGGGATCGCGGCGTGATCACCTGCCACAAGGACGCGGGGCTGGTCAGCGAGGTCATGACCGAGTCCGCCCTCCGGGCCATGGGCCCCGGCAACATGATCATCGGCCACGTGCGCTACGCCACCATGGGCGCGGAACCCCGCAAAAACGCGCAGCCGCTGGTGGTCAACCACGTCAAGGGGCAGATGGCGCTGGCCCACAACGGCGCGCTGTCCAACGCCTCCGAGCTCCGGGAGGCGCTGGAGATGCGCGGCTCCATCTTCCACACCTCCTCCGATACCGAGGTGATTTCCTACGTGATCACCCAGGAGCGCCTGAAGACCGCTTCCATCGAGGAGGCGGTGTCCGCCGCGATGAACCGGCTGGAGGGCGCCTATTCCCTGACGATCATGTCCCCCACCAAGCTGATCGCGGTGCGCGACCCCCACGGCTTCAGGCCGCTGTGCATCGGAAAGCTGGGCGAGAGCACGGTGTTTGCGTCGGAGAGCTGCGCCCTCGACGCCATCGGCGCCCGCTTTTTGCGGGATGTGGCCCCGGGTGAAATCGTGGTGGTGGACAAATCCGGCATGCGCTCGCTGCCCGATCGGATGAACGCCGCCCCCAAGACCACCTGCGTCTTTGAGTACATCTACTTTGCCCGGCCGGACTCGGTGATCGACGGCTCCAGCGTACACACGGCGCGGCTTCGCGCGGGTGCGTTCCTCGCGCTGGAGCACCCGGTGCAGGCCGACGTGGTGGTGGGCGTGCCGGACAGCGGCATTGACGCGGCGGTGGGCTACGCCCGCCAGTCGGGCATCCCCTATGGCATCGGCTTCATCAAGAACAAGTACATCGCGCGCACCTTCATTCAGCCTTCCCAGGTCGACCGGGAGAACAAGGTGCGCATCAAGCTGAACCCGGTGGCCGCCACCGTGGCGGGCAAGCGCGTGGTGCTGATCGACGACTCCATCGTCCGCGGCACCACCAGCGCGCGGATCGTGAACCTTCTGCGCGACGCGGGCGCGAAGGAGATCCACATGCGCGTGTCGGCGCCGCCCTTTCTGCATCCCTGCTACTTCGGCACCGACATCGACTCCCGCGACAAACTCATCGCCTGCCATCACTCGGTGGAGGAGATCCGTCAGATCATCGGCGCGGACTCGCTGGGCTACCTCTCCGTGGGCAGCGTACCCATGCTGGCGGACAACACCCGGGGCTTTTGCACCGCCTGTTTTACCGGCGAATACCCCTGCACGCCGCCGGCAAAACCGTCCAAGTCCAAATTTGAATCAAAGCTTCCGGAGGATTTGCCGGTATGATCAGCCAGAGTGACAGCTACAAGGCGGCGGGCGTGGACATCACCGCCGGATACCGCGCGGTGGATCTGATGAAGCACCACATCGCGCGCACGGTCATCCCGGGGTGCGCCAGCGGCATCGGCGGTTTCGGCGGCCTTTTTGAACTGGACCTGACGGGCATTTCGCGGCCGGTGCTGGTCAGCGGCACCGACGGCGTGGGCACGAAGCTCAAGATCGCGTTTCTGATGGACCGTCACGATACCGTGGGCATCGACTGCGTGGCCATGTGCGTCAACGACGTCGTCTGCTGCGGCGCAAAACCGCTGATCTTTCTGGATTACATCGCCTGCGGCAAGAACGTACCGGAAAAAATCGCCGCCATCGTCTCCGGCGTGGCGGAGGGCTGCGTGCAGGCGGGCTGCGCGCTGGTGGGCGGCGAGACCGCCGAGATGCCCGGCTTCTACCCCGAGGACGAATATGATCTTGCGGGCTTTTCCGTGGGCGTGGTGGACCGGGCGAAGATCTTCGACAAAACCCGAATCCGTCCCGGCGACGCGCTGATCGCGCTGCCCTCCTCCGGCGTCCACTCCAACGGCTTCTCGTTGGTGCGCAAGGCGCTGAACGTGGAGGCCGGCGCCCTTTCCCGATACTATGACGAGCTGGGCACCACGCTGGGCGAAGCGCTTTTGATCCCCACCCGCATCTATGTCAAGCCCCTTCTGGCGCTTGCGGAGGCGGTGCCCGTCAAGTCCGTGGCCCACATCACCGGCGGCGGGTTCTTCGAAAACATCCCCCGCGCGCTGCCGGAGGGGATGACCGCCGTCATTGACCGGGCCGCCGTCCGCCCCCAGGCCGTCTTTGACATCATCCGCCGCGCCGGGGACATTCCGGAGCGGGACATGTTCAACACCTTCAACATGGGTGTGGGCATGGCGGTGGTGGTCGCAAAGGCGGACGCGGGCCGCGCGCTCTCCATCCTCCGGGAAGCCGGCGAGGCCGCCTTCGCGCTGGGCGAGGTCGCCCCGGGCGACGAAGGCGTGGTCCTGCGGTGAAGGCGCGGATTGCCGTGCTCGTGTCCGGCGGCGGCACAAACCTCCAGGCGCTGATGGACGCCGAAGCTGCCGGCAAGCTGAAAAGCGGCAAAATCGCGCTGGTCGTCTCCAGCCGGCCGGATGCTTATGCCCTCGTCCGCGCGAGGTGCGCGGGGATCGAAGCCGCCACCGTCACAAAGGCGGACGGCGAGGATGCCCTCGCCGCCGTCCTCGAGGATCGGAAGATTGACCTCATCGTACTGGCCGGGTACCTGACCATCCTCAGCCCCGGCTTTGTGCGCCGCTTTGAAAACCGCATCGTCAACGTGCATCCGTCGCTGATCCCCGCCTTCTGCGGCAAGGGCTTCTACGGCCTTGTTCCCCACCGGGAGGCCCTCAGGCGCGGCGTCAAGCTGACCGGCGCCACGGTGCACCTGGTCAACGAAATCCCCGACGGCGGGAGGATCCTCGCCCAGAAGGCGGTCAGGGTGCTGCCCGGCGACACGCCGGAAACCCTGCAAAAGCGCGTGATGGCCAAGGCCGAGTGGGTGCTTCTGCCCCGCGCGGTCGAGGCTCTCTCCGCCGAAATCGTAAAGGAGATGCGCTCATGAACCTGATTGATCATCCCGGCCTTCGGGCCTACCCCGGCCGCGGCGTCCTTCTGGGTGCGTTTCCCGACGGCCGCGCCCTCGCCGCCTATTTTCTGATGGGGCGCAGCGCGAACAGCCGCAACCGCCTGCTCGTCCGCGAGGGCGACGGCCTCCGGGCCAGGGCCTTTGATCCGGCCAAGGTGGAGGACCCGTCCCTCATCCTGTACGCCCCGGTGCGGGTGTACGAAAACAGGACGATTGTCACCAACGGCGACCAGACCGACACCATCCTGGACTTTCTCCGCCGCGGCGAAACCTTTGAGGCCGCGCTGGCGACGCGGGAATATGAGCCGGACGCCCCAAACTGGACGCCCCGCATCTCCGGCATGGTGACATTTGCGGGCGGCGCGTTCTCCTATGATCTGAGCATCCTCAGGCGCGGCGCGGGCTGCGAGCGGTTCTTCTTCCGCTACGGGGTCCCCCGGCCGGGCCTTGTCCACCTGATCCACACCTACCGGCCCGGCGCCACCCCCCTCATGCCCTTCTCCGGAGAACCGGCGGCGCTAGAGTCAAACCTCGCGCCAAAGGACCTTGCCCGCGCGCTGTGGGCCGCGCTGGACCCGGAAAACAAGGTCGCGCTCTTTGTGCGCGCGATCGATCCCAAGACGATGGCGTTCGAGGACCACATCCTCAACGCGCTGGAGGCGTAAGCATGCAGTCGCTGGAACTCAAGTACGGACTCAACCCCAACCAGAAGCCCGCGCGCATCTTTTCGGATGCGGGCGCGCTGCCGGTTTCGGTGCTGTCGGGCAGGCCCGGCTACATCAACTTTCTGGATGCGCTCAACGGCTGGCAGCTGGTGCGCGAACTCCGGGCGGCCATCGGCCTTCCCGCCGCCGCGTCCTTCAAGCATGTCAGCCCCGCCGGCGCGGCGGTGGGCGTGCCGCTGACGGAATCGCTGCGCAGGAGCTTTTTCCTGCCCGAGGGCGAACCCCTCTCCCCCCTCGCCGCCGCCTACGCCCGCGCCCGGGGCGCGGACCGCATGTCCTCCTTCGGCGACTTCATCGCGCTGTCGGACGCGTGCGACCCGGACACGGCAAGGCTGATCGCCCGGGAGGTTTCCGACGGCATCATCGCGCCGGGCTACCACCCGGAGGCGCTGGAAATCCTGACAAAAAAGCGCAAGGGCGCCTATAACGTCATCGAGGTGGATCCCCTCTATGCGCCGCCCGCCGCCGATGTGCGCACGGTTTTTGGCGTCACCTTCGAGCAAGCCCGAAACGATGTGACAATCGACGCGGCGCTGCTTGAAAACGTGGTGACCCGCGAAAAGGCGATCCCCGAGGGCGCGGCGCGGGACCTGGTCGTGGCCATGATCGCCCTCAAGTACACCCAGTCCAATTCCGTCGTCTACGCGGAAAACGGCCAGACCATCGGCGTGGGCGCGGGGCAGCAGTCCCGCATCCACTGCACGCGGCTGGCCGGCGACAAGGCGGACCTGTTCCACCTGCGCTTGCACCCGAAGGCGCTGGGTCTCCCCTTCAAGGACGGCCTGTCCCGCCCGGAAAAGGACAACTGCGTGGACGGGTACCTTCTGAATCTGCCGGAGATCTTTGAAAACTGGGCGGATTTCTTCCTTGAAAAGCCGGAGCCCATCGCTATGGGTGAACGGGCGGAATGGCTCTCAGGCTTTACCGGCGTATCCCTCGCCAGTGATGCCTTCTTCCCCTTCGGCGACAACGTGGAGCGCGCCGAGAAAAGCGGCGTTTCCTTTATCGCCCAGCCCGGCGGCTCTATCCGCGATGATCACGTGATCGCCGCCTGCGACCGCTACGGCATCGCCATGGCCTTTACGGGTCTGCGGTTGTTCCATCACTAATTCCAAAGGGAGAACGACATGAACGTCATGATCGTAGGTTCCGGCGGGCGCGAGCACGCGCTGGCCTTCAAAATTGCTGAAAGCCCCCGGGTTACGCGGCTCTACGCGCTGCCAGGAAACGCGGGAATTGCGCAGGTTGCCGAGTGCGTTCCGATAGCCGCCACGGACATCGGCGGCCTTGTCCGCTTTGCGGTGGGGAACGGGATCGACTTCGCGGTGGTCGCACCGGACGACCCGCTGGCCCTCGGCGCGGTGGACGCTCTGGAGAGCGCGGGCGTCGCCTGCTTCGGGCCCTCAAAAAGCGCCGCGATGATTGAGAGCAGCAAGATTTTCTCGAAGGATCTAATGCGAAAGTACGGCATTCCCACCGCCGCCTACCGAACCTTTGAGTCCGAGGCGACGGCCTGCGAATACCTCTCGGGCTGCGCGTTTCCGCAGGTGGTCAAGGCGGACGGGTTGGCGCTTGGCAAGGGCGTCGTGATCGCACAGGACCTCCCCGAGGCCCGCGCCGCGGTGCACGCCATGATGGCCGAGGGTGCTTTCGGCGACAGCGGGCGGCGGGTGGTGATTGAAGAATTCCTCACCGGGCCTGAAGTGACGGTGCTGGCCTTCACCGACGGCAAGGCCCTCGTCCCCATGGTTTCCTCGATGGACCACAAGCGCGCATTTGATGGCGATCTGGGTCCCAACACAGGCGGCATGGGCGTCGTCGCGCCAAACCCTTTCTACACAGAGGACATCGCAGATCGCGCGATGCGGGAGATTTTTCTGCCCACCGTCGAGGCCATGAATCGGGAAGGCAGACCCTTCAAGGGCTGCCTGTACTTCGGGCTGATGCTGACGAAGGACGGACCCAGGGTGATCGAATACAACGCCCGCTTCGGCGATCCGGAGGCGCAGGCGGTCTTGTCGCTTCTGGAGAGCGACCTTTTCGAGATCCTCCTCGCGGTGCGAGAGGAACGTCTCGCAGGCGCCGATGTGCGCTTTTACGACCTCGCCAGCTGCGTGGTGATGGTGGCCTCCGGCGGGTATCCCGGCGCGTATCAAAAGGGGCTGCCCATCGACCTGGGCGGCGCGGAAAAATGTGCGACGGTCTTTCACAGCGGAACCGCCGTCAAGGACGGCCGTCTGGTCACCGCCGGCGGGCGGGTGCTGGGCGTCGTCTGCGTGGCGGAGGCCCTTGAAACCGCGGTGGCGGATGCGACGAAGGCAGCGGCGATGGTGCGCTTTGACGGCGCCTTCTTCCGCCATGATATCGGACGGCGCGCGCTGGAAGGAAGGTCATAGCATGGTTTATCGCGTATATGTGGAAAAAAAACCGGGGTTCGACGTGGAAGCGCAGGCGCTGCGGCGGGATTTGACCGCGTTTCTCGGCGTCGAAGGCCTTGAGAAACTGCGCCTCATCAATCGCTACGATGTCGAAGGCGTGGATCAGGCGCTGTTTGAACGCGGCGTCGCCACGGTATTCTCCGAGCCGCAGCTGGACGAGGCGTTCTTTGACCTGCCGAATGGCGGCGCGGCGGCTTTTGCGGTGGAGTATCTGCCCGGTCAATTCGATCAACGGGCGGATTCCGCCGCCCAGTGCATGCAGCTTCTCTCCCAGCGTGAAAAACCGCTGGTGCGCACCGCGCGGGTCTATCTTCTGTACGGCGCGCTGTCGGAAGAAACCGTCGGCCGAATCAAAAAATACGTGATCAACCCGGTGGAGAGCCGCGAAGCATCCCTCGCGCCGGTCGAGACGCTGGCAATGCCCGTCGAGGCCCCGGCGCGCGTTCGGATGCTGACGGGCTTCACCGTCCTTGACGAGGGCGGCCTCGCAGCGCTCCGGCGCGAGCTGGCGCTCGCGATGGACGAGGCGGACCTTGCGTTCTGCCGGGACTAC
>JARKQG010000007.1 GCA_029974035.1 Eubacteriales bacterium
CAGGGCGTAGGCGTTGGTGAAGGACAGAAGCAGCATAAGGGACAGGATCAGCGCGACGAGTTTCCTCATGGTATTACCTCCCGCTGGTTTTGTTATGGCTCACCGGCCTTGGCCGGGAGATCCCGATGGGGGCGCGGAGGATTCCCGAACGATCAGCCGGTGGGGCAAAAGCGTCTCCCGCGGAGGGCCGGAGCGGCTGATCGCGCCCTCGAGCAGCGCCATCGCCCGTTCGCCGATGTCGGCGCAGGGCTGGGCGACGGTCGTCACGTGGGGGTGGAACATGGTGGTGTGCTCCACGTCGTCAAAGCCGACCACCGTCACGTCCTCCGGCACCCGGAGCCCCATTTCCCGGGCGCTGGCGATGGCGCCCAGCGCCAGCATGTCGGAAATGCACAGTAGCGCCGTGGGGCGGTCGGGGAGCGAAAGGAGCTGCGCCGCGGAGTCAAACCCGCTTTTGAAGCTGTAATCGCTGTCGCCCAGGCGCACATAGTCCGCCCGAAGCGGGAGCGCGGCCTCGCAAAGCGCGTCCCGGTAGCCCTCGTAGCGCAGCCGGGTGGAGATGTACTGGTTTTCGCTGCTGACCAGACCAATCCGCTCGTGGCCCAGCCAGATCAGGTGCGCCATGGCCTCCCGCGCGGCGGCGTAGTTGTCGATGGACACCCGGGGGACGCCGAGCGCCGGATCGTACTCGGAGCAGGCCACCAGCGGGTATTTTTCCGCGTAGGGCAAAAGCCAGGGGGCCTCCCGCTCCGTGGCCAGCAGGATCGCGCCGTCCGCCTGGCGGCGGGGCAGCATGCCCAGCACCCCCTCGGTCTGGGCGCGGTCGCCCTCCGTGGTGCACAAAAACGCGCTGTATCCCATGCGGTGCGCCGCCTTGCCGATGCCCGCGATGATGTGGGTGTAGTAGGGATTGGTGATGTTGGGCGCGACGATCAGGATGATCCGGCTCTCGTTGAGGCGCAGGTTCCGCGCCGACACGTTGGGCGCGTAGGCGAGAGCCTCCACCGCCGCCAGCACCCGCTTCGCCGTCTCCTCGCTGACCTGACCCTTGCCGTTCAGCACCCGGGACACCGTCGCCACCGATACCCCCGCCGCCCTGGACACGTCCAGGATTGTCGACATCTGCCCCTCCGTTTCTTCCGGGCGGGGCAGAGCGCCGCCCCAGCGGCCCGCGGGCGAACTTTCAGTAATCGTTTACATCAATCTACCACAAAACTCGCTAACTGTCAACGGTTCATTTGGCGCTTTATCCATAAATATGAAGACAATGCGCAGGTTCTCCGGGGAGAATGCGCCAAAATCGGGCCGGACCGCCCCGCTTTGCGCGCGAAAGTTAAGTTACCATAAACCGTTGATTTTTCGTCGCAAGCTCCATATAATAAAGATGCAAATGCGAATCATGTGCAACAATCCCGCCGGGCGCGGGGTTCGCGCGACGGATGGCGGAGGTGGACTCATGGTTTTCAAAAAGATGCGCGCCCTGACGTGGCTCGTGGCCGCGATCATGACGATGGGCGCGCTGACCGGCTGCGCCGAGGCAAAGCCTGGGCTTCGTGTGGCGGCCAGCTTTTACCCGATGGCGGATTTCGCCGGAAAGATTGGCGGCGACCGGGTCAGCGTGACGGTGCTGGTGCCTTCCGGCACCGAACCCCACGACTGGGAGCCCTCGCCCGCGGACATCGTGACGCTGAGCAGGGCCGATGTATTCGTATTTAACGGCGCGGGCATGGAGCACTGGGTGGAGGACGTGCTGAATTCGCTGAACCGGCCCGACCTGATCCGGGCGGAAGCCTCCCGCGGCGTGACGCTGCTGGAAGGGGAGGGCCACGAGGTCGGAGACGGCCACGATCACGACGCCGATCCCCACGTGTGGCTGGACCCAATGAACGCCAAGATCGAGATGGCCAACATCCGGGACGCCCTCGTCGCGGCCGACCCCGAGGGCAAGGCCGTCTACGACGCCAATTATGAGAAATACGCCGCGGAACTGGACGCGCTGGACGCGGAGTACCGGGCCAGGCTGAACGGCCTTGAAAACCGGGATGTGGTGGTGGCCCACGCCGCCTACGGCTATCTGTGCCATGCCTATGGCCTTGACCAGATGGCCATCGAAGGGCTGACGCCGGATTCCGAGCCTGACCCGGCCCGGGTGGCCGAGATCATCGACTTTTCGAAGGCCCGCTCGGTGAAGGTCATCTTCTTCGAAGAACTGGTCAGCCCAAAGGTGGCTCAGTCCATCGCCGCCCAGGTGGGCGCATCCACGGATGTGCTCAGCCCCCTCGAGGGCCTGACGGACGCGGAAGCCTCCGCCGGCGACGACTACTTCTCGGTGATGCGAAAGAATCTGGAGGCGCTGACCGCAGCGCTGGGATAGGGGAAACATGCAAACGATTATCGAAGCGGAGAACCTGGGGTTCTCCTACGGCGGGGAAAAGGTGTTCTCCGG
>JARKQG010000095.1 GCA_029974035.1 Eubacteriales bacterium
TTTTCACCATGTCCTCAAAATTGGTGTTGAACACCGAATAGCTGCCCAGAAGGATCACCAGGTCCTGGTTGGATCGGCGCAGGTAGGCGATGTTGCTCTTCAGCGCGTCCAGCGTGCCGTCGTAGGTGCCCACGTTCTCCCGGGTCTGGAAGGGCGGCAGGATGAAGAGGCCGTCGTTTCTCGTGTGCAGGTCCCACTCCTTGCCCGCGCCCAGATGGTCCATCAGCGAGTGATAGTTTTTCTGCATGATGACGCCCACGTTGCGCACGCCGGAATTGACGAGGCTGGAGAGCTGAAAGTCAATGATCCGGTACCGCCCCACCACCGGCAGCGCGGACACCGCGCGGGAACTGGTGAGCTCCCGCATGTTGTAGTCGTCCTTGGAGGTAAAGATGACGCCCATGACATCCTTCATTTTTCCGCCGCCTCCTTCGCCTCGAAATCCTCCCGGCCGACCTGCGCCCCCGGCGGCACCTTCGTGCCCGCGGGCAGCACGGTATCCGACGCGATCAGCGCGATCTTGCTCTGGCCGCCCTCACCCACATCCGCCCCCTCGCCCACAACGGCGCGCTCGCCCACGATGGCGCGGCGCACGACGGCGTTTTTGCGGATGACGCTGCCCGGCATGATCACTGAATCCACCACCACCGCGCCCTCCTCCACCTTCACGCCGGCGAACAGCACCGAATGGCTGACCGCGCCGTAGACACCGCAGCCCTCCGTGACCATGCAGGCGCTGACCTGCGCGTTTGGGCCGATGAAGTGGGGCGGCATGATGGGGTTGCGGGCGAAGATGCGCCAGCGCTTGTCGTAGAGATTGAAAAGCGGCGGGTCCATGAGCAGGTCCATGTTGGCCTCCCAGAGGCTTTCGATGGTGCCCACGTCCTTCCAGTAGTCCTCAAAGTCGTAGGCCATCAGCTTCTGCCGGTCGGCCAGCATTCTGGGAATGATGTTCTTGCCGAAGTCGTTGGAGGACTTCTTGTCCGCCTCGTCGGCCACCAGGTACTCCTTGAGCACCTGCCAGTTGAACACGTATACGCCCATCGACGCGCGGTTGGACTTGGCCTTGGCGGGCTTTTCCTCAAATTCGGTGATGCGGCCGGTCTTGTCGGTGTTCATGATGCCGAAATGGTGGGTGATCTCCCAGGGCACGAGCCGGACCGCGATGGTGGCGGCCGCCTTGTTGCGGATGTGTGTCTGGAGCATCTTGTTGTAATCCATCTTGTAGATGTGGTCGCCGGAAAGGATCAGCACGTAGTCCGGATCATACTGCTCGATGAAGCTGATATTCTGATAGATGGCGTTGGCGGTGCCGCGGTACCACTCCCCCACCTTGCCCTTCACGTAGGGCGGCAGCACGAACACGCCGCCGTTGGTCAGGTCCAGGTCCCAGGGCTGGCCGGAGCCGATGTAGCGGTTGAGCTCCAGCGGTTGGTACTGGGTCAGGACGCCCACCACGTCGATGCCGGAGTTGGAGCAGTTTGAAAGCGGAAAGTCGATGATGCGGTATTTCCCGCCGAAGGGCACGGCGGGTTTGGCGAGGGTCTTTGTCAGAAGACCAAGCCTTGAACCCTGTCCACCTGCCAGAAGCATGGCAATGCAGCTTTTTTTAAGCATTCCCTTCATCTCCTTTGAGTTGGTAAGGCCAATGGGTAATTGTTAAATATGTGAATAACCCGTTGATAACATTATACACGATCGAGGGACAGAATACCAGTCTATTTTCCCCTTGACGCATAGAAAAACCCCATCAAAAAAAGGCACCTTTTTTGACGCCTCCGCGCGAGGCCCGCGCCCGCGCTCAATGCGGATGCCCGCGACCCGCCCGCCGCCAATCAATCCTTTCTATATAAAATACCAATTCCCTTCCGAAAAATCAACCGCCCTGTCAGACGGGGTAAAAAATGCACGGGCCGCCGCGCGTTTGCGCGGCGGCCCGTATGGCGGTGCTCCGCCGATCAGGCAATCAAAAGTTTGGCCAGGTCCGCGGCGGAGGCGGCGTCGGGCGAATATCCGTCCGCGCCCACTTCGTCGGCAAAGGACTGCGTGACCGGCGCGCCGCCGATCATGATCTTGACCTTTTCGCGCACGCCCGCCTCCCGGATGGCGTCAATGGAGAGCTTGATGGAGGGCATCGTGGTGGTGAGCAGCGCGCTCATGCCCACAATCTGGGCGCCCTGGTTCTTGACCGCGTCGATGTAGGCCTCGGGCGAAACGTCCACGCCCAGGTCGATCACGGTGAAGCCCGCGCCCTCCAGCATCATGCCCACCAGGTTTTTGCCAATGTCGTGCAGATCGCCCTTGACGGTGCCGATGGCCACCACGCCGCGGGACTGGGCGTTTGCGTCCGCCAGCAGCGGCTTGAGGATTTCGGTACCGGTCTTCATTGCGCGGGCGGCGATCAGAACCTCGGGCACGTACACCTCGTTGTTCTTGAACAGGATGCCCAGCTCGTTCATTCCGACGATCAGGCCATCGTTGAGAATGGTCTCCGCGGGGACCCCCTCAGCGACCGCATCTGTCACCAGCGTCTTGACGATCTTTGCGCGGCCCGCCTTTACGGCGTCCGCGATGGCACGAAAGTCCGCCATACAATCCCCTCCAAAAAACACTTGGTTTTTGATCCTCTTCGAACAGTATAGCATGAAAAGCGGTCATCGATCATTGCAAAATCTTTTCATTACGTGTAATTTCTTATGATTTGTGATACACTATTGGTGAGAGGTGACATCCCATGCAGAATGAACGCATCCGCGAGCGCGCCGAGGCGCTGGGCACCCTGGCGGCGCTGCCGGTGCAGGTGCTGGACGAGGGCGGGCGCGCGGAGATGCGTTGCGGCGGTCCCTGCGAGTACTGCCGCATCTTCAAGCGGTTTTTGAAGCCCGGCGAATCCTGCGAAACGCTCCACGCGCTGGCGGGCCGCCGCGCGATGGACCTGGGAGAATCCTATATATTCACCTGCCACGCGGGCGTGTACCACATTGTGATGCCGCTGGTCAGCGGCAGCGAGTTTGAGGGCGCGGTGCTGCTGGGGCCATTCATCCTGGGGGCGATGGACTCCACGCTTCTGCAGGAGGTGGCCCGGCGCTACCGCCTGCCCACGGACGCGCTTTTGGACATGTACGACGCGGCCTCGGGGCTTCGCGCCCTGTCCGCCGAGGAGGCCGGCGCGCTGTGCCGCATGGTGCGGTTTCTCTTTGGCGCGCTGGACGGCGGCGCGCTGGAAGCGCGGCGGGGCCGCGCGCAGCAGCAAAGCCGCATCGGCGAATCCATCCAGACCTACAAGGGCTTCCAGACCGCGGGGCCGGCCTATCCGCTGGAGAAGGAGCGCCTGTTGGTGCGCCACGTGCGCTCCGGCGACGCGTCGGAGGCCAAGGCGCTGCTCAACGACCTTCTGGGCTATGCGCTGTTCGCCAGCGGCGGCACGCTGGAGGTGGTCAAGGCCTGCACGGCGGAGCTCTGCGCGCTATTATCGCGGGCGGCCATCGAGGGCGGGGTCCAGACGGTGGAGGCGCTGGCGATGAACCGGTCGTTTATGCGCTCGCTCTGGCAGGCGTCCACCACGGAGGACCTGTGCTACCACATGCAGGAGGCGGTGGAGCGCTTCTGCGAAAGCGCGTTCCCGCCCGGAGCCGTCGCGGAGCGGGACGTGATCCAGCAGGCGACCCGCTTTATCAATATTCACTTTTCCGAACCGCTGACCCTTGCCGACGTGGCGCGGAGCGTACACCTGAGCGAGAGCTATTTTTCGACGGTCTTCAAAAAAGGCTGCGGCGCCTCCTTCCGGGAATACCTGAACGCCGTGCGCATCGACGAGGCCCGGCGGCTGCTGGACCTGAACCAGCAGTCCGTCACGGAAATCGCGCTGGCGGTGGGCTTTGAAAGCCAGAGCTACTTTTCCAAGGTGTTCCGCGCGGTGACCGGGGTGTCCCCCAAGGAATATCGAACAAAAGTACATGTAAATCATACGGAAACAGGCGCGGGTGCGTGAACGCCAATGCTATAATCATGAGCGGAAGAACCAATGCTCATGACAGCGGGAGTGATTCAAATGACGCCTAAGGAGATCCTGTTCGCGACGTTTCGGCGGGAGCACGTGCCCTCGATGGCCTGGGTTCCCTTCGCCGGCGTTCACGCCGGCAAACTGACCGGAACCGACGCCGATGTGCTGCTGACCGACCCCGACAAGCTGTTCGACGCGCTGATGAAGGTCAACGAGCTGTACCGCCCTTCGGGGCAGCCGGTGCTGTTTGACCTGCAGATCGAGGCCGAGTGCCTGGGCTGCGACCTGGTGTGGGCCAAGAACGGCCCGCCGTCCGTGGCCTCCCACCCACTGGAGGACGACATGTCCATCCCCTGCGAGTGCACCATCCCCACCGAAAAGAGCGGCCGCATCCCCATGGCGCTGGAGGTCATGCGCCGCATGAAGGAGGCGGTGGGCGAAACCACCGCGCTGTACGGCCTGATCTGCGGGCCCTTTACGCTGGCGTCGCACTTAAGGGGCAACGACATCTTCATGGACATGTACGACGACGAGGCGTACTGCCAGCAGCTTCTGGCCTTCTGCAACAAGGTGGCCATGCGCATGGCGGACCTGTACGTGGCGGCGGGGATGGACGTGATCGCCGTCGTGGACCCGATGATCAGCCAGATCTCTGTCAGCCACTTCGAGCAGTTCATGGCGGAGCCCTTCACCGCGCTTTTTGAACACATCCGCGCGCTGGGCGCCCTGAGCGCCTTCTTCGTCTGCGGCGACGCCACCCGCAACATTGAGTCCATGTGCAAGACCCGGCCGGACAGCGTATCCGTCGACGAAAACGTGAACCTGGCGGCGGCCAAGGCCATCGCCGACCGCTACGGCATTGCCATCGGCGGCAACATCCCGCTGACCACGGTGCTGCTCCACGGCACCCAGCAGGACGTGATGAAGTGCGTGGTGGACCTTCTCGATTCCGTGCAGGACCGCACGGGCCTCATCGTGGCGCCGGGCTGCGACATGCCCTACGATGTGCCGGTGGAAAACGGCATCGCGGTGTCCCACGCGGTGCTGCACGAGGCCGAGGCGCGGGAGATGCTGAAAAACTACGTGGCCGTCACCGACGATATCGACATCGAGCTGCCCGACTACGCGAACCTTTCAAAGCCCCTGGTGGAGGTGTTCACGCTGGATTCCGCCACCTGCGCCGCCTGCGGCTACATGATGGGCGCGGCCAACCGGGCCAAGGCGGACTTTGGCGACAGGATCGACATGGTGGAGTACAAGTTCACCGAAAAGGACAACATCGCCCGCTGCCGGAAGATGGGCGTGCCCAACCTGCCCAGCCTGTACATCAACGGCGTTTTGAAGTACCGCTCGCTGGTGCCCAGCCGCAAGGAGCTGGCCGAGGCGATCGAGGAAGTCATGAAATGACGCGGCTGTTTCTCCTCACCGGCTTTCTGGGCTCCGGCAAGACCACGCTGCTCAAGAAGCTTGCGCCCCGCCTCGGCGGACGGCTGGCGATCATCGTCAACGATTTTGGCCGCGAGTGCGTCGATGAAAAGCTGCTCGCCGGGGTCAACGCGCGCCTCGCGGGCATCGCGGGCGGCTCGATCTTCTGCACCTGCCGGCTGGACCAGTTTGAAAACGCGCTTTCGGATGCCCTTTCGCACGGACCGGACGCGGTTCTCGTCGAAACCAGCGGCCTCGGCGATCCCACCGCCATCCGGTCCGTGCTGGGCCTCCGGCCGGAATTTTCGCAAATCGACTACCGCGGCTGCCTGTGCCTCGCCGACGCCCGGAATCTTTTCAAGGTGTACGATACGGCGCGGGTGGTGCGAAAGCAGCTGAACGCGGCGGATCTGGTGATCCTGACCAAGTGCGACGCCGCCACGGAAGCCGAAATCGCGCGGGCGAAGGCGCTGATTGGCCGCCACGCCGCGGAATCGGACATCCTGGAGGTTTCCTTCGGCGACCTGACCGAGGCCCAGGCCGGGCGCATCCTGGCGATGAAGGCGCAGCCCCGCGACGGCTTTCTGACCGCCGAGCTGGGGCTGCACAGCCTGACGCTCAGGGTGGACCCGCGGGCGGGCTCTGCGGAAGTCACCGCGTTTCTTGGCGCGCTGGCCCCGGACGCCTACCGCGCGAAGGGCTTTCTGCGCCTTGCGGACGGCGTTTTCCGGGTGGACTCGGTGGGGCCGGATGTTGTGCTCGCCCCGTGGGACGGCGCCGCGGACAACCTTCTGAGCGTCCTGTACGCCTACGGCCAACAGGCGAAAAAGCACATCGGGCGGAACGGCCCGCCCTGGATCGAAGTGGAGGATGCAAAATGACGGAAGAAGCCAAGCTCTTTGCCGGCGGCCTCCGGCGGATGCTGATGTGCCGGATACCGGACGACATGCGCGCGCGGATCGAGGCGCTGCTCGCCGAACCCGAGCCCACCGCCTACGCGCTCAAGTCGGCCTACCAGAACTTCGCGCGGCGGCTGGTGCTGGCCCGCCCCCGCGAGGAGATCGGCTGGAACCCCACCGTGGACGGAGACAGGTGCGTCGGCTGCGGCGCCTGCTACGATTTCTGCCCCCACGGCGTGTACGAGATGGAGGGCGGCCAGGCCCGGGTGATCCACCCCACCGAGTGCGTGATCCTGTGCTCCAACTGCGTCAAAAAATGCCCCGCGGACGCCATTTCCTTTCCGCCCCAGACCGAGTACGCACAGCTGCTCCGGTACGAATGACCGGTCCCCATCCGTAAAAGAGCCGCCCCGCCAGAAGGCGGGGCGGCTCTTTTGCGGACGGCAGCGCACGTTCCTGCAAATTTTGTGTGAAGTTGGATATCCATGCAGGTTTTCCGTCATTTTCCGCCGGTCCTATGAAGGAACCAGTCCGCAAACCGCACATTTCCGCTTGCAAACTTGCTGTTTCAAGCGTATAATGTGGGCATCACTTGCAAGGAGGGAATTTTATGAAGAAGGTACTTGCCTTGGTTCTCGCCCTCATGCTGATCGTCCCCGCCTTCGCCTTCGCGGAAGACATCGTGAAGGTGGGCGTGTTCGAGCCCGTGACCGGCGAAAACGGTGGCGGCGGCTTCCAGGAAGTGCTGGGCATGCGCTACGCCAATCAGGTTGCCCCGACGGTTGACGTGGGCGGCAAGACCTACAAGGTGGAGCTGGTCGAGGTGGACAATAAGTCCGACAAGACCGAGGCCGTCACCGCCGCCCAGAGCCTGATCGCCGGCGGCGTTTCCGTGATCCTCGGCTCCTACGGCTCCGGCGTTTCCATCGCGGCGGGCGGTATCTTTGCCGACGCCAAGGTGCCCGCCATCGGCGCTTCCTGCACCAACCCGCAGGTCACGCTGGGCAACGACTTCTACTTCCGCGTGTGCTTCCTGGACCCCTTCCAGGGCACCGTGATGGCCAACTACGCCTTCCTGGAAGGCGCCAAGACCGCCGCGGTCATCACCCAGCTGGGGGATGATTACTCTTCCGGCCTGGGTAACTTCTTCCTGAAGGCCTTCAAGGCGCTGGCCGGGGACGCCGCCATCGTCGCCGACGAGCAGTTCCAGACCAATCAGACGGACTTCAAGGCCATCCTGACCAACGTCAAGGCCGCGAATCCGGATGTCATCTTCGCGCCCTCCTCCATCGCCACGGCCCCGCTGCTCATCAAGCAGGCCCGCGAGCTGGGCATCACCGCCAAGATCATGGCCGGCGACACCTGGGAGAACGTCACCATCATCGAAAACGCCGGCGCCGACGCCGAGGGCGTCACGCTGTCCACCTTCTTTGACGAGGCCGATCCCACCGCGGTGGACTTCGTCAAGGGCTTCAAGGAATACCTGAAGGCCAACCCCGAGGCGCTGGAGAAGAACGGCGGCGACGGTGTGGCGGCGGTTTCCGCGCTGGGCTACGACGCCTACATGACCGCGCTGGCGGCCATCGAGGCGGCCGGCTCCGTCGACCCCCAGGCGATCCGCGACGCGCTGCCGGGCGTTTCCATCACCGGCGTGACCGGCGCCATCTCCTTTGACGAAAACGGCGACGCCAAGAAGGACATGGCCTTCATCAAGACCGTCGAAAACGGCGCCTTCAAGTTCCTCAAGACGGTGACCATCCAGTAGTCGGCAGATTCTTTAGCGCAGGGGCCGATACCCATCGGCCCCTGTTCCTGTAAAACGGAGGGGTTCCATGAGCCTGACGACGTTAACGCAGCACTTTCTGACCGGCATTTCGCTGGGCGGCGCCTACGCGCTGATCGCCATCGGCTACACGATGGTGTACGGAATCCTGCGGCTGATCAATTTCGCCCACGGCGACATCTTCATGATGGCCGGCTATTTCATGATCTTCTCCATGTCCAGCCTGCCCTGGCAGATCTCGATCCCCATCGTGATCGCCTGCACGGTGCTGCTGGGCTTTGCCATCGAGCGGGCCGCCTACGCGCCGCTGCGCTCGGCGCCCCGGATGTCCATCATGATCTCGGCCATCGGCGTATCCTATCTTCTGCAGAACTTGGCCACCTACCTCTTTTCCGCGCTGCCCCGGCCGTACCCCGAAATCCCCTTCCTGAAGCGCATCTTCCAGATCGGCAGCGTGTCGGCCTCGCTGGTCACCTTTGTCACGCCCGTGATCGCGATTCTTCTGGTCTGGGGGCTGACGCAGCTGATCAACCACACCAAGATCGGCATGGCGATGCGCGCGGTCAGCAAGGACTTTGAAACCTCCAAGCTCATGGGCATCAAGATCAACACGGTCATCTCCGTCACCTTCGTGATCGGCTCGGCGCTGGCGGCGGTGGGTTCCATCCTGTACTTCACGGACCGCATGTCGGTCAACCCCTTCAGCGGCACGCTGCCCGGGCTCAAGTGCTTCGTGGCGGCGGTGCTGGGCGGCATCGGCTCGGTGCCGGGGGCGATGGTGGGCGGCTTTGTGATCGGCATGTTTGAAACGGCGCTGGTGGCGGCGGGCGCCTCCACGTTTTCGGACGCCTTCACGTTCATCCTGCTGATCGTGATGCTGCTGTTCCGGCCCACGGGTCTCTTCGGCGAAAAGACGACGGATAAGGTGTGACGCGATATGAAAAAGACGACGAAATGGCTTCTATCGCTCATCACAATCGGCCTCTTGGCCTACGCGCTCACCGTGCTGGAGGCGAACCGCTTCGCCCAGGGCATGCTGTATTCGGTGCTGCAAAAGAGCGCGATTCTGGCCATCGCGGCGGTTTCGATGAACCTTCTGAACGGCTTTACGGGCCTTTTTTCGCTGGGGCAGGCGGGCTTTATGGCGCTGGGCGCCTACACCACCGCCATCCTGACCATCCCCACCGCGAAACTTGAAGGCGTGTACTACATGGATGGCATCGCCTCCGCCATCGTTTCCTTCCGGACGTTTCTCGACGCCGCGCCCGCCTGGCTGCAGACCAGCTATCCCTATCTGGCGCTGATCGCGGGGGGGCTGGTGGCGGCGGCCTTCGCCGCGCTGATCGGCCTGCCGATCCTGCGCCTCAAGAGCGATTACCTGGCCATCGCCACGCTGGGCTTTTCTGAAATTGTGCGCGCGCTGATCGCCAGTCCGCAGCTCAACACCGTCACCAACGGCTCCTACGGCCTGAAGAGCATTCCCAAGCTGGGTTCCATCCTGACCACATTCATCATCGCCGCGGTGTGCGTGGGCGCGATCGTGCTTCTGATCAAGTCCAGCTACGGTCGGGCCTTCAAGGCCATCCGCGAGGACGAGATCGCCGCCGAGGCCATGGGCATCAACCTGATGAAGCACAAGAATCTGGCCTTTGTGATCAGCTCCTTTTTTACGGCGGTGGCGGGGGGCATGCTGGCGATGTTCATGCAGTCCATCGACTCCTCCACCTTCAAGATCGCCATGACCTATGACGTGCTGCTGATCGTGGTCATCGGCGGCATCGGCTCGGTGACGGGCAGCGTGCTGTCGGCCTTTCTCGTGACCGCCGCCAAGGAGTGGTGGCTGCGCTTTTTCGATACGCCGCTGACCATCGGGACCTTCGAGGTGCCGCTTTTGCGCACGGGCTTCCGGATGGTGGTCTTTTCGGTGCTCCTGATGGTGGTGGTGCTGTTTTACCGCCGGGGGCTGATGGGCACGACCGAATTTTCGTGGGACTTCTTCTGGAAAAAGCGGAATCCTTCCGTGAAAGGGGGCGCGCGGGATGGCCGGTAACGTGCTGCACCTGGACAACGTGACCATGCAGTTCGGCGGCGTGGTGGCCGTGAGCGATCTGACGCTGGACGTGAACGAGGGCGAAATCGTGGCCCTCATCGGCCCCAACGGCGCGGGCAAGACCACCGCCTTCAACGTGATCACCGGCGTGTACGCGCCCACCAACGGGCGCGTGACGCTGCGCGGCGAAGTGATCGCCGAGGGCTACCCCACCGGCAAGATGAAAAAGCTCTACGCCGCGGGCCATCAGGGGGAATACACCCGGCTGGTCGCCAACACGCCGGACAGGATCACCGCCAAGGGCGTGGCGCGCACCTTTCAGAACATCCGCCTTTTCAAGGATCTGACGGTATTTGAAAACGTGCTGATCGCCAAGCACCTGCGCGTCAGGGCCAACGTGGTTTCCGCCACGTTCCGGCTGAACCACCGGGAAGAGGCGCGCATGCGGCGCGAGGCGCTGGAGTTGATCGACGCGCTGGGGCTCTCCGCCGCGCGCGATGAAAAGAGCGCCTCTCTCCCCTACGGCAAGCAGCGCATTCTGGAAATCGTGCGGGCGCTGGCCACCGGGCCCAGCCTTTTGCTGCTGGACGAGCCTGCCGCCGGCATGAACCCCCAGGAGACGGACGAGCTTTCCGACTTCATCCGGCGAATCAAAAAGCAGTTTAACCTCACCGTGTTCATGATCGAACACCACATGAACCTGGTGATGGACATTTCCGACCGCATCTACGTCATCGACTTCGGGAAGTACATCGCCTCCGGCACACCCGCCGAGGTGCAGTTCAACCCCGACGTCATCAAGGCATACCTGGGGGTGGAAGAAGCATGAGCCTGCTCACCGTGAAGGATCTCAAGGTCAGCTTCGGCGGCATCGAAGCCCTCAAGGGCATCTCCTTCAGCGTGGAGGAAGGCGCCATCGTGACGCTGATCGGCGCAAACGGCGCGGGTAAATCCACCACGCTCCGGGCCATCAGCGGTCTGGTGCGCCCGGCCGCCGGCACCATCCACTACGCGGGCGAGCCCATCGGCGGCATGGACACCCAGAAGATCGTCGAAAAGGGGATCGCGCTGGTGCCCGAAGGCCGCCGCGTGTTCCCCAACCTGACGGTGCTGGAAAATCTGCTGATCGGCGCTTACATGCGCACCGGGAAGAGCGCCATCGATCGGGACATCGAGCACGTGTACCACCTGTTCCCCCGGCTCAAGGAGCGGCATTGGCAGTTGGCGGGCACGCTGTCCGGCGGCGAGCAGCAGATGCTGGCGGTGGGCCGCGGGCTGATGAGCCGGCCCAAGATCCTGATGATGGACGAGCCGTCGC
Source organism: Eubacteriales bacterium (assembly GCA_029974035.1). Next base: position 11,479 of record JARKQG010000095.1, read on the forward strand.
TGGGCCTGGCGCCGATGGTGGTGCGGGACATCTTCTCGATCATCCGCACCCTGAATCAGGAGGGCATCACGATTCTTCTGATCGAACAGAACGCCAACGCCGCGCTGCGCGCCGCCAACTACGGCTACGTGCTGGAGACCGGGCGCATTACGCTGACCGGCACCGGCCAGGAATTGCTGGAGAACCAGCAGGTGCGCGAGGCCTACCTGGGCAAAACCCGCCAGGCCGCGCAGGGGTAGGCCAGAGGCGGCGCGGCCGCGCGGGAAAAACCCCGCGCGGCCGATCTCATCCGCGCAGGAGCCTGTCCCGCAACAGGGCCGCCAGCGGCACGTCCGCCGGCGCAAGGTCCACGCCGCACAGCGCATCCGGCGTCACCCATTCCAGCCGGTCGTGTACGGTGAGCGCCATCTCGCCCCGCTGCCATTCGAACCGGTAGAGCCTGAGCAGCACATCGCCAAAGGCGTAGGAATGCGCGCTTTCCCCCACAAAATCCCGGGCCGCACCCTCAATGCCCAGTTCCTCCTTCAGCTCGCGCTCGAGCGCCGCCCGGTCGCTCTCCCCCGGTTCTACCTTGCCGCCGGGAAACTCCCACTTCCCCTCGATCTTCTGCCCCGGCGCGCGCCGAACCACCAACACGCGCCCCGCTCTTTCCACTGCCGCCGCCACCACCGTCATGTCCGCCGCCTCCCGCGCTTCGTGATCTTTGCATTATAGCACGCCCCGCGCACACCCCGCAACACCGGAACCGGGCGGTGCGCGGATTCGTCCAATGAAATGATCAGGGGCAGAGGAGGGACGCCATGAACAGAACGCCAAAGCGGAAGATGGCCAAGCGGACGCGCCGCAAGCTGGACACAACCGCCCGCCGCGCGTGGCATATCTCCCCGGTCACGCGCCTCGTACCCAGCAAAAAGCTCTATAACCGCAAAAAGCGCCGGGTGGACGACGATCCGGGCCCGGCGCTTTTTGTGTCTTCCCAAAGATTGCAGGAAATGGTATAATGGCCGAAAACCCGCTGGACGGCAGGGAGGAATCCCCCATGCGCAGGAAGGACCTGGAGGTTTTAGAAAAGGAACGGCTCGTCGAGATCCTCGACGGATGCAAGGTCTGCCGCCTGGGCATCGCGGCGGAGGTGCCCTACATCGTGCCGATGAACTTTGGCTACGAATGGGGCGACCGCCTGATCCTCTACTTCCACAGCGCGCCCAAGGGCCGGAAGATCGATCTTCTGACGGCGCACCCCCGGGTGGCCTTTGAGATGGACTGCGACCACCGTCTGGTGGAAGGCTCCACAGCCTGCCGCTACACCTACCGGTACGCCAGCGTCACCGGGGAGGGGCACGTGCGCTTTCTGGAGAATTACGACGAGAAGCTGGGCGCGCTCAAGGCCATCATGCGGCGCGTCACCGGTAGGGACGATTTTGAATATGACGAGCCGGCGGTCCGAAACGTGGCGGTATTTGCCGTGGACGCGGAGTGCGTGACTGGAAAAAAGCGGTAGCCCGCGGCAGCATAAAGGAGAGAAGATGATGAAAAGACGATGCGCGGCGCTGGGCCTGGCGCTGATCCTGACGGCGGCGCTGCCGGCCATGGCCCAGACGGTTGTGGACGAACTGGCCGCCTACTGGGAGAAGGCCAACCCGATCTACGCCCAGATCCAGGCGCTGGGCGAACGGCAGACGGAGATCTACAACCAGTACGGCCTGTCGATGGAAGAGGACGCGGAGCCCATGGAAGACGACGCCTACGAGGACTACGTGCGCGGGCTTGAAGTCTTCAGCGAGGACGAGCTCAAGACCCTGATGGACGCCAACGCCCAAATCGTGGCGCTCTCCGATGAGATCGACGAGCTGACCGCCCGGCACGCATCCTCCGAAGACGAGACGGAGCAGGGCGTGCTGGACAACCTGATTCACTACAAGCAGGACCAGATCTCCGCCCTGGTCGATTCCGTGGCGGCGCTGGACGCCCGCCTTCGCGTCGCGGAGGAATACCACTACGTGATGAACCTGCCCGGCCTCACCGACGAGGCGCGGCAGGAGCTGATTTCCATGTACGACACCCAGCGGGATCTGGAGGCACAGCTTGCCGCGCTGGAGGCCCCGCTCAGCGAGGAGGCCCTGGAGAGCCTCTACGGGGAATCCCACTGACGCCGCCGTACCCGCGGCATCGCGCCCCGGAAGGGCCCGCATCGTTCCCGGCGCGCAGGCGCCGGGAACGCGTTTTTTCACCGGCGCGCCGCCCGTCAATCCACCATCTTTTTCAGATCGCCGTAGCCCATTTCCTCCATCTTCTCATAGGGGATGAAGCGCAGCGCCGCGCTGTTGATGCAGTAGCGCACGCCTGAGGGCGACTCGCGGTCGCCTTCAAATACGTGGCCCAGGTGGGAATCCCCGGCACGGCTGCGCACCTCGGTGCGGATCATGCCGTGGGAGCGGTCGCGGCGGTAGGCCATCGCGTTGTCGTCGATGGGCCGGGCGAAGGCCGGCCAGCCGCAGTCGCTGGCGTACTTGTCCTTGGAGGTGAAAAGCGGCTCCCCCGTGGCGGCGTCCACGTACAGCCCCTTCCGGTCAAACTTCCAGTACTCGCCCTCAAAGGGACGTTCGGTGGCGCCCTCCTGGGTGACCGCGTACTGGATCGGCGTCAGCCTGGCCCGAAGCGCGGCGTCGTCGGGCCTGAGATAACCCTTCGGATCGACGGTCAAACGCCTGGCCCGGGCAAAGGCCGCGGGGCCCAGGTGGCAGTAGCCGCCGGGGTTTTTGTCCAGATAATCCTGGTGGTACTGCTCCGCCGGGTAGAAACCGGTCAGCGGCTCGATTCGCACGCGGAACGCCGTCCGGCGCCCCTTTTCGATCTCCGCCGCCCGCCGGACGATTTCGCCGCTTTTCGGGTCCTCATAGAAGATGCCGGTCTGGTACTGGGGGCCGACATCGTTGCCCTGGCGGTTCTCCACCGTGGTGTCGATCACCGAGAAAAAGAGAAACACCAGCGCCTCCAGGCTGACCTTTTCGGGGTCGTAGGCGACGCGGACGGTCTCCCGGTGCCCGGTGTTGCCGGCCGAGACCTGTTCATAAGTCGGGTTCACCACGTGGCCGTTGGCGTATCCGCTCATCGCGTCAAGCACCCCCGGCACCATGCCCATCAGCTTTTCCACACCCCAAAAGCAGCCGCCCGCAAAGTAAATGACCGACGGCTCCTGCTGCATGCCCATGCGCGTTTCCTCCCAAGCGAAACTTGTTCCGGCGCGCGCTTCCGCGCGCTCACGCTTTTCATATACCGCAAAAATCCCTGACGAATCACGGGATTTGACAATCGTGGTATACTGAGTCGGGAGGTGCCCCATGTCGCTTGAACAGGTAATTTCTTCCTATGAGCCCGGCTGCGCGCAGGAAGATGCGGACCGGCGGGTGATGTTGTCGCTTCTGGCCCGGGGCGAGGCGCTTTTGACCCGCGACAACCTCACCATGCATTTCACCGCCTCCGCCTGGATCGTGAATCCCGAACGCTCCAGGGTGCTCATGGTCTACCACAACCTTTACGATTCCTGGGCCTGGACCGGCGGCCACGCCGACGGCGAGGCGGACCTGCGCGCGGTGGCGATGCGCGAAGCCACCGAGGAAACCGGCGCCCGCGTGCGTCTCGCGCGGCCCGGCGTCTTTTCGCTGGAGACGCTGACGGTCAACCCCCATGTAAGGCGCGGCGCGTTTGTGCCCGCCCATCTGCACCTGAACCTGACCTACCTATTGGAGGCCGACGAGGACGCGCCGCTCACCGTCAAACCCGATGAGAACAGGGCCGTGGGCTGGTTCACGCCCGAGGGCGCGGTGGACGCCTGCTCCGAGCCCTGGATGCGTCCGGTCTATGAAAAACTCAACGCCCGGCTGCACCAACCCGGGTCCGCCCGACCCGTCTCCAAAATATAACATATCTGAAATTTTTCCTTCTTTTAGTTCATAAAATTGACGCATCCGGGCCGTAATGATATACTCGTATGGGATATTGTATGCTTGGGGGGGGCTTTTTTCAATGCGGCGCAATCGAGCGGCATTCATTTTACTTTCCATGCTGATGGTTCTGGCGGTGGCCGCGCCCGGCGCGTCGGCCTCCGGGCAGACGGTGCGCCTGGCGCAGCAGTACGGCATGCAGTACGCGCCGGTCTACGTGGCGCAGGCACTCGGGCTGATTGAAGCGCGGCTGCCGGGCGTCACGCTGGAGTGGACCAAGCTGGGCGGCGGCTCCGCCATCAACGAGGCGCTGATCGCCGGCCGGCTGGACGCGGCGTTCATGGGCATTCCGCCCGCGCTGATTGCCATCGACAAGGGCGTGGACTACCGCATCGCCTCGGGCATCTGCGTGCCCCCGGCGGAACTGATGGTGCGGCAGGACGCGGCCGCCTCCCTCTCCGATCTGACCGCCGAGGACAGGATCGCCGTGCCGGGCATCGGCTCGATCCAGCACATCATGCTGTCGATGGCCGCCGAAAGGGAATTGGGCAATGCCGCTGCGTTCGACAATTCGCTGGTCGCGATGGCCAACCCGGACGCCTACGCGGCGCTCATCAGCGGCACCGACGTCGCGGCCCACTTCGCCAGCATGCCCTACATCGATCTGGAGACGGAGGCGGGCATGGTCTCCATCCTTTCCGCGCCGGTCAAGGCCAGCATCGTGTGCGTGACCACCAGGTCGCTCCACGAAAGGGCCGGGGTCGAAAGGGCGATTCAGGAGGCGCTGAACGAGGCGATCGACCTGATCAACGCGGGCGACGATCAGGCGCTTGAGATCATCGCAAGAACCGAAAACATCACCAAGGAGCAGGCCGCGGAGTACGCCGTCTGGCCGGGCACCCTCTACGCCTCCGACATCTACGGCGTCCAGACGCTGTCGGACTTCATGCAAAAGCACGGCTATCTGGAGAACGCGAT
>JARKQG010000105.1 GCA_029974035.1 Eubacteriales bacterium
GTCCGGTCGTCGATCATGACGTTGTTGACCTTGGTGTCGTTGTGGGTGACGCGCACCGGCAGCGCGCCGTCGGCGAGCTTTTTGACGATCTGCCCCATCATCCTTCGGCGCTCAAAGAAGAATTCGATCTCGTCCTCCAGCTCGGCCACCCGCCCGGCGCGGTCGTCCGCCACGGACTGGACAAAGGCATAAAAGCGCCGCATGGTGTTGTGAAAGTTGGGAATGGTTTCGAAAAGCTCCCCGGCGGGAAAGTCAAACAGCCGCCGCTGGAACATGCCAAAGCCGCGCCCGGCCTCAAAGAACTGGCGCGGCGCGCGCACCCGGTCGTAGGCGGTGGCGTTTTCGATGAAATGATAGGCGCGCCAGAAGCCGCCCTCGCTGTCCTGAAACAGCGTGCCGCCGGAGCGCAGGGCGACCAGCTCCAGCACGTGGCGCTTGGGGTCCATGCCCTCGGCTTCAAGGCGCTCGCGCAGGTGCCCCGTCACCCGTTCGATGTTGCGCATCACCCTGTCGGGCGCCTTGAACACGTAGGAATTGATGTGCTGCAGCGTGTAGTGCCGCTCGCGACCCCGGTCCAGGTAGACCAGGTGATAGGTGTTGTTGATGTTGCCGGAGTGCAGCTCCTCCGCGGACAGGTATCTGCCCGCGAAGCTGAACTCCGGCAGCACGTGCTTGATGTCGTTGTACACCATGTTATTGCCGCGAGGCGGCCAGCGCCGCTTCGAGGTCCTCGATCAGGTCGTCCACGTCCTCCAGCCCCACCGACACGCGGATCAGGTCCGCGGGCACGCCGGCCAGGCGCAGTTCCTCCTCGTTCAGCTGGCCGTGGGTGGTGGAGGCGGGGTGGATGATGAGGGATTTCGCGTCGGCCACGTTGGCGAGGTTGGAGAAGATGGTCAGCGCGTCGATGAAGCGGACGCCCGCGTCATAGCCGCCCCGGATGCCGAAGGTCAGGATGCCGCCCGCGCCCAGCGGCATGTATTTTTTCATCCGCTCGTGATACCGGTCATCCTCAAGGCCCGGGTAGCCGACCCAGGCCACCGACGGATGCCCCGCCAGAAAGCGCGCAATTTTCTCCGCGCTGCGGCAGTGCCGCTCCATCCGGAGCGACAGCGTTTCCAGGCCGTTCAAAAGCAAAAAGGCGTTAAAGGGGCTCATGCAGGCGCCCACGTCCCGCAGGCCCTGCACCCGGGCCTTGGTGGCAAAGGGCGCGGGCACGTCGGCGTAGACGATGCCGTGGTAGCTGTCGTCCGGCTGGTTGAAGTCGGCAAAGCGGGGGTTGCCCTTCCATTGGAAGGTGCCCAGGTCCACCAGCGCGCCGCCCATGGCGGTGCCGTGGCCGCCCACGTACTTGGTCAGGGAATGCACGACGATGTCCGCGCCAAATTCCTTGGGCCGCAGCAGGTACGGGGAGGTAAACGTGCCGTCCACGATCACCGGCAGGCCGTGGCGGTGGGCCAAATCGCACAGTTTTTCGATGTCCGGGATGTTCATGCCGGGGTTGCCGATGGTTTCAAAGTAGAGCGCGCGGGTTTTTTCATTGATGGCGCCCTCGATGCCCTCGAAGTCCTCGGCGTCAAAAAGGCGCACCTGGATGCCGTAGCGGTCCGGCAGGCGTTTGGAGAACAGCGTAAACGTGCCGCCGTAGAGCGAGCGGACCGCGATGATTTCCTCCCCGGCCACCGCAAGGTTCTGGATGGCCGCCATGATCGCCGCCATGCCGGAGGCAAACGCCAGCCCCGCCGCGCCGCCCTCGAGGGCCGCGAGGCGCTTTTCCAGCACGTCTGTCGTGGGGTTCATGATGCGGGTGTAAATGTTCCCTTCCTTGCGCAGCGCAAAGACCTCCGCCGCGTCGGCGACGCTGTCAAAGGTATAGGCGGTGGTCATGTAGATCGGGACGGCGCGGGACTTGGTGGAAGGGTCCGGGTTCTGTCCGGCGTGGGCCTGGAGCGTGTCAAAGCGCGGGTTCTTCAGCGACATATGAACTTCCCCTTTCGCGGCGTTACCGGCATTATACCAAATCCCGCCACGCTTGACAACGCGGGAAGGCGGACTTATAATCAAAGCCATTTCATATCCTTTTTTATGGAAAGAAAAACCGGCGGAGGAGCGGGGAGGCGGGCGCGCTTGATCGATTTTTTGCTGAACCGGCTGGCGCCGGGCTGGCGGGCGCCGGGAAACGCCGCCGCCCGGGCCCGGGTGGGCGTGGCCGCGGGAGGGATGGGCATCGCGCTGAACCTCTTGCTGTTTGCCGCGAAGCTGGCCGTCGGCCTCCTGTCCGGTTCGGTGGCGATCCTGTCCGACGCGTTCAACAACATCTCCGACACCGGCTCGTCGCTGGTGGCGCTGATCGGCATGCGCCTGGCCGCCCGCCGGCCCGACCGCGAGCACCCCTTCGGCCACGGCCGTGCCGAGTACGTCAGCGCGCTGATCGTGGCGATGATGATCCTGCTGGTGGCCCTTGAGCTAGTGAAGGCGTCCGTCGAAAAGCTGATCGCGCCCGAGGCGGTGTCGGTCAGCCCGGCGGTGCTGGCGGTGTTGGCGGCCTCCGTGGTGGTCAAGCTGGCGATGTTTGGCGCAAACCGGGCGCTGGCCCGGCGCATTGGTTCCAGCGTGCTCACCGCCGCCGCGGCCGACAGCCTGAACGACGCCGTCGTCACGTCGCTGATCCTGGCGGGGGCCTTTGCCGGCGCGCGCTTCGGCTGGAATCTGGACGCGCCGGCGGGCATTCTGGTCTCCCTTTTCATCTTCTACGGCGGCATCCGGATTGCCCGGGAGGTGGTGTCGCTGCTCCTGGGCGGCAAGGCGGACCCGGCGCTCGAACGCGCCATTGCCGAGCGCGTGCTGGCGGCGGAGGGCATTTTGGGCGTGCATGACCTGATCGTGCACGACTACGGTCCCGGGCGGCAGATGGCCTCCGTGCACGCGGAGGTGGACGAGGCCGCCGGCGTTCGGAAAATTCACGAAGCCATCGACGCCGCCGAGCGCCGCATCCTGAAGGAGCTGGGTGTGCCGGTGGTGATCCACATGGACCCGGTGGCCGCCAATTGCGACGAAACCAACGCCGCCAGGGCGCGGATGGTGAAGCTGATCACCGACGTCAACCCCCGCTTCACGCTGCACGACTTCCGCGTGACGCGCAAGGGCGGGCATACCCGGGTGAGCTTTGACCTGGCGGTGCCCGGCGATATGCCCGAGGCGGAGCGGGCGCGGGCGCTGGAGGCGATCAAGCGCGCCGCAAAGGCCGAAGACCCCGGCTGCCGGCTGGTGGTGCAGGTTGACAGCCGCTACGACGCGTAGTATAATGCGGGTGAATTCGGGAAAGGACGGTATTTCGATCGGATGAAGATTCGCGGCTGATTTCGACAGGCTTCGCGCCCGGTGGGCGCCATTTTGCGCTGTCGGAATGAGTCGCGGGCTTTTCAGAAGCCTTTTGTCGCGACCCTTCCGGCATGCGCCGGGAGGGCTTTTTTATGGCAAAAATGCTGCTTTCGGCCGAGGGGATCAAGGTCCGCTTTGGCTCGAGGAAGATCCTGGACATCGACAGGTTGGAACTTTACGACGGGGACCGGATCGGCCTGGTGGGCGAAAACGGCGCGGGCAAGACGACGCTTCTTGACGTGCTGTCCGGCGCGCGTTCGCCCGACGGGGGGACGGTGCGCCGCCTCGCGCCGGTGGCGGTCATCCGGCAGGACGCGCGGACCGGGCCGGACCGGGCCAGCGCGGAGTACAGGCGCCGCTTCCGGGCGCCGGAGGCGGGGGTCAACCTGTCCGGCGGCGAGGAAACCCGCCGGCGCATCGCCGCGGCGCTTTCCAAGGGCGCGCGGGTGCTGCTGGCGGACGAGCCCACCAGCGATCTGGACGAGGCGGGCGTGCGCCTTCTGACCGACGCGCTGAAGGGCTTTGACGGCGCGCTGGTGCTCGTCAGCCACGACCGGGCGCTTCTGGACGGCGTGGCGCGGGTAATCGGGGAACTGGAGGACGGAACCCTTACGCTCTATCCCGGCAACTACTCGGCCTGGCAGGCCGAGCGGGCGCGACGGCGCGCCTTTGAGCGGTCCGAGTACGACCGGTACCGCGCCGAGCAGGCGCGGCTGCGCAAGTCGGCCCAGCGGATGGCGGAGCGCGCTTCCCAGGTGCACCTGCCGGACCGCATGGGGGTGAGCGAGGCACGGCTGCACAGGCGCGCGGTGTCGGCCTCCCAGGGCAGCCTCCATCAGGCGCGCAAGGCCCTCGAGAGCCGCCTCGAAAAGCTGCCCGAGGCGCGCCGCCCCCGGGAGGACCCCGAGATCCGCATGGAGATCGCCGCCGGCGGCATCACAAGCCGCGTGGCGGCCGAAACCCGGGGGCTTACGCTTCGCGCCGGGGAGAAGATCCTGCTGCGGGACGCGGACTTTTGCGTGCCCACCTTTTCGCGCACGGCGCTTCTCGGCCCCAACGGCTGCGGCAAGACCACGCTGATCCGCGCGCTATTGGCGGGCGACGGCGTCGCCGTCCGCCCCGGCGTCCGGATCGGCGCGCTGGACCAGGGGACGCGGGCGCTCAAAGACTCGAAAAGCGCGCTGGAAAACGCGATGAGCGCCTCGGTGCAGCCCGAGAGCGCGGTGCGCACGGTGCTGGCGCGGCTGGGCATCCGCGGCGACGCGGCACTGAAACCCGTGGCCAGCCTGTCCGGCGGCGAGCGCGTCAAGGTGGCGCTGGCGCGGCTCATGGCCTCGGACGCCAACTTCCTCGTGCTGGACGAGCCCACCAACCACCTGGACATCTTTTCACTGGAGGCGCTGGGCGATGTGCTGGCCGGTTACGGCGGCACGCTGCTCTTTGTCAGCCACGACAGCCGCTTTGTCGAACAGGTGGCGACGCGGCTGGTGTTTTTTGAGGGCGGGCGGCTGGACGCCTTTGAGGGGACGATGGCCGAGTGGCGTGCCCGCAAGGCCGTCCTCGCCGCGCCGCCCGACCGGATGATCCTCGAAATGCGCATGGCGGAGCTGGCGGCGCGGCTTTCAAAGCCCAGAAAGGGCGACCGCCCGGAGGAACTGAACCAGCGCTATGACGAAATTGCCCGGCAGCTTCGGACGCTTCCGAAGCCCTGAGATTCCGCGATGGCAAAAACGCCCGGTTGACTTTCGGCCGGGCGCCTTTCTATAATGAAAACGATGCGGTTATAAAAATACGGCGCATCACAAGGAAAGGAGCAATGCCTGTGCGCGCGATCAGACGAAGCGCCCTGGGCCTTTTGCTGGCGCTGTGCCTTGCGCTGCCCGGCGCGGCCGGCGGGGCGGAGGATCATACCACTGAAAAAATCCTGGAGGGCATGACGCTGAAGGAGAAGATCGGCCAGCTGTTTTTGGCGGACTGCCCGGCGGATGCCGAGGCCGCGGCCCGAACCTATCACCCCGGCGGATACGTGCTGTTCGCGGCCAATTTTCAAAACGAAACACCCGAGAGCGCGAAAGCGGCGATCGCGCGGTATCAGGCGGCTTCGAAGGTGCCCATGCTGATCGCGGTGGACGAGGAGGGCGGCGACGTCACCCGCGTCAGCCGCTTCGCGGCCTTCCGCGGCGAAAAATTTCCGTCGCCGCAGGCGGTTTACGCGGCCGGCGGATGGGCGGCGATCCGGGCGGATGCCCGGGAAAAGGCGGCGCTTCTGAAGCCGCTGGGCGTCAACGTCAACCTGGCGCCGGTGGCGGACCTGCCCACCAGCGCGAAGTCCTTCATTTACAGCCGATCCTTTGGCACCGACCCGGCGCTTACGGCCCGCTTCGTGGCCGAGATGGTGACCGAGAGCCGCAAGGCGGGGCTGGGCGCGGTGCTCAAGCACTTTCCCGGCTACGGCGACAACGGCGACACCCATACGGCCGCCATAACGGACGGGCGGCCCCTCTCCGCCTTTGAAAACCGGGACTATCTGCCCTTTCTTGCGGGCATCGAGGCGGGAGCGCAGGCGGTCATGGTGAGCCACAACATTGTCACCGCGCTGGACGCCGAATACCCCGCGTCGCTGTCCCCGGCGGTCAACGCCGCGCTGCGGGGCCTGGGGTTTGACGGCGTCATCATGACGGACGATCTGGCCATGGATGCCGTCGCGGACGCGTACGGCCAGGCGGAGGCGGCGGTGCTGGCCGTCGAGGCGGGCAGCGACATGGTGATCGCCGGCGATCTCGCGGCCTGCGCGCAGGCGGTGTACGCGGCGGTCCAGAGCGGGCGCGTTTCGGAGGCGCGGGTGGACGAGTCCGTCCGGCGCATCCTGAAGTGGAAGGAATCCCTGGGGCTGATTTGAAGCCTTGCAAACCGGCGCAAGGAACGGTATAATGGACCATAAACCCGCGCGCGCGGCAAAATTCGACGGTAAGGCGGTCATGCGCGATGGATCAGACGACGCTTGCTTATGTAAACCTGTACGGCGTGCTGGGCGCGCTGCCCAGACTGTGCGAACTGGACCCCGCGGCCGCGGATCTCGCGCGGCTGAAAAAACCGCTGCGGCTGGGCCTGCGCGTCAAGGGCGGTCCCTCGGCCACGCTGGTGTTTGAAGACGGCGCCTGCCGCATGGAGGAGGGCGCGGATGCCTGCGACATGCGCCTTTCCTTTTCCTCGCCGGAAAAGTTCAACGGCATGATCGCAGGCACCGTCACGCCCATCCCGTGGAAGGGGCTGAATCACGTTTTTTTCCTGCTCCGGCGCTTTACCAGGCTGACGGACCTGCTGACCAAATATCTGAAAGCCAAACCGGAGGACCTTGAGGACGAGCACTTCTTCGCCGTCAGCACAGAGCTGATGTTCCGGGTGATCGCCCAGTCGGTGGCTCAGATCGCCAACCACGACAAAATCGGCCGGTTCAGCGCCTCAAACACCGTGGACGGCGATGTCGAGCTGTCCGTCGAGGGCGGGCCCGCCGCCATCCTCCGGGCGAAGGATCACGCGCTTTCCGCCCTTTTTGAGGTGCCGGAGAACCCCCGCGCCGTCATGCGCTTTACAAGCCTCAGGCTGGCCCGCCAGCTCTTTGACGGTCAGGTGAACGCCGTCGCCTGCGTCGGCCGGGGCGAAATCGAGGTGCGCGGCATGATCTCGATGATCGACAACATCAATCGCATCCTGGACCGCGTGGCGGTCTATCTTTCGTAGGAGGCGCAGCATGAAGCATCCCGTATACCGCTATGACAGGACGCGCGCCATGTTTGAGCGCGCGATCAAGGTGATTCCGTCGGGCCTGTACGGCCACCAGGGCCCGGCGGAGGGCTGCCACATCCCGCCCTCCGCGTTCCCGCAGTTCTCCAGCCGCGCCCAGGGCACCTACTTCTGGGACCTGGACGGCAACCGCTTCATCGACTACATGTGCGCCTACGGTCCCAACATCCTGGGCTACTGCGACCCGGATGTGGACGAGGCCGCGCGGCGGCAGATGGCCGTGGCCGACTGCGTCACCGCGCCCAGCGCGCTGATCGTGGACTTTGCCGAGCTCTTGGTGGACACCGTGGCCTCCGCGGACTGGGCATTTTTCGCCAAGAACGGCGGCGATGCGACCACCGCCGCCATCATGACCGCCCGGGCCCACACCCGGCGCAAGAAGATCGTGTTTTTCAAGGGCTACTACCACGGCGTCGCGCCCTGGGCCCAGAAGGTGGACTATCCCGGCGTGATCGAGGAGGACGTGGCCAACAACCTCTACGTGCCCTGGAACGACCTGGAGGCCCTCCGGGAGACCTTTGAACAAAACCGGGGCCAGATCGCGGCGGTGATCGCCCAGCCCTACATGCACGGCAATTTCATGGACAACCAGATGCCCGCCGAAGGCTTCTGGCCGGCCGTGCGCAAGCTGTGCGACGAGACGGGGGCGCTAATGGTGATTGACGACGTGCGCGCCGGCTTCCGGCTGGACGTGGCCGGCAGCGACCATTATTTCGGCTTCAAGGCGGACCTGATTTGCTTTTGCAAGGCCATCGCCAACGGCTACAACGTGTCGGCGCTGTGCGGGCGGGAGGCATTCCGGAACGCCGTCTCCAGCCTGTCCTTTACCGGCAGCTACTGGATGAGCGCCGTGCCCTTCGCCGCGGGCATTGCCTGCATCCGCAAGATGAAGGCGCTGGATCTGCCCCGGCTCCTCAACGAGAAGGGCAAAAAGCTCACCGACGGCCTCGCGGCCCAGGCGCAAAAGCACGGGCACACGCTCGTGGTCTCCGGCGCGCCGTCGCTTTTCTACCTGCGCCTGGCGGACGACGACTCGCTGATGCTGCACCAGCGCTGGATCGCCGAAATGGTAAAGCGCGGGGCTTTCCTGACCAATCACCATAACCACTTCATCAACTACGCGCTGTCGGATGAGGACATCGCCGAGACCATCGAGATCGCCGGCGAGGCCTTCGAGGCGCTGTGAGCGGGGAATCGGGCGTGTCGGATACAGTCAACGGCTTTCTTTCGGCCTCCGTCGGCACCCTCACCGTCGGCCGCCTCATCCAGGCGGCGGTGGTGCTGGCGGTGTGCATTTTTCTGGTGCGGGCGGTGGTCCGGTACGCCGGGCGCGCGCTGGACCGCCTGCACGTGGAGCGGTCGCTGCACACCTTTGTCAAATCCGCGCTGAGCATTTTGCTCTACGCCGTCGCGGCGCTGATCGCCGCGGACCTTCTGGGGATCCCAATCGCGTCGCTGGTGGCGCTCATGGGCGTGGTGGGGCTGGCGGTTTCGCTGTCGGTGCAAAACACGCTGATGAACCTCTTGGGCGGCCTTCTGATCCTGACCACAAAGCCCTTCATCGTGGGCGATTACATTGCCGCCGGCACGGCGGAGGGCACGGTCAACGACATTGGCCTCATCTACACGCGCCTGGCCACCGTGGACGACAAGATCGTGTTCGTGCCCAACGGCACGCTCTCCGCCGGGCAGATCGTCAACTACACCAGAAGCCGCAGGCGCCGCCTGGACATGACATTCACCGTCGATTTTGACGCCGACCCGGACCAGGTCCGGGCGCTGATCCTCGAGGCCTTCGCCGACCCCCGCGCGCTGCCCGATCCGGCGCCCGTGGTGAAGGTCGACGGCTACGCCGAGGGCGTTTGCTACGTGGTCAAGGTCTGGGTGCTCAATCCGGACTACTGGGAGCTGCGCTACGATGTCAACGAGCGCATCTGGCGCTCGTTCCGGCGCGCGGGCATCCGCATGCCCGGGCGGAAATACGAGATCAACCTGCGCAATTCAGACGCGCAGTCTTGACAATTTGTGCATGTGGGCGTATTATATGCTTGCATATTAACGTTATCGATAGGAAGGGGCACGCTCATGGATAAACTGGTATTTGCGCTGTACTTTGCCAACCGCGGGTTTTTTCCGGAATCTCTGATCGCCGGCGCGCGCGAGGAGATGACCCGCGCGGTGGAGCAGGCTGGCCACGGGTGGATTGCGATGGACCCGGGCGCGACCAAGAACGGCGCCATCGAAACCGCCGAGGAAGGCCGCATGTACGCCAAGTTCCTCAAGGAGCACGAGGGCGAGTTTGACGGCGTGATCCTGTGCCTGCCCAATTTCGGCGATGAAAACGGCGCGGTGCCGGCGCTGCGGGACGCCAACGTGCCCATCTTCATCCAGGCCTATCCGGACGAGATGGGCAAGATGGACTTTGACAACCGGCGGGACTCGTTCTGCGGCAAGTTTTCCATCGAGGATATGTTTAACCAGTACGGCATCCGCTACACGGTGTTTGCGCCCCACGTGGTGCACCCGCTCAGCGAGGCCTTCCGGCAGAACCTCCGGGATTTCGCGGCGGTGTGCAACGTGGTCAAGCGCTGCCGCCGGTACGTGATCGGCGCCTTTGGCGCCCGCACCACCGCCTTCAAGACCGTGCGTTTTGACGAATTGGCGCTGGAAAAGTACGGCATCACCGTGGAAACCCACGACCTGTCCGAGCTCTTTGCCCGCATCCGCGGCATGAAGCCGAACCGGGACGAGCTGGCCGCCAAGAAGGACGAGCTGCGCGCCTACGCGGACTTCTCCCGGGCGCCCGAGGAGCGGTTTGACGCCATCGCCCGCATGGCCGTCGCCCTCGAGGACATGATCCGCGAGTACCGCTTTGACACGGTGTCCATCCGCTGCTGGAACGAGATGCACCAGCAGCTGGGCATTGCGCCCTGCACGCTGCTGGGGGCGCTCAACGACAAGGGCATCGCCGCTTCCTGCGAGATGGACGTGGCCAACGTGGTCACCATGCGGGCGCTGGAGTCCGCCTCCGGCGCGCCCGCGGCCTGCCTGGACTGGAACAACAACTACGGCGACGACCCGGACAAGTGCATCCTGTTCCACTGCGGGCCGGTGGCCCGGGCGCTGATGGCGGACCGCGGCACCGTGGCGGTGCATAAGATGTTTGCCAAGGGCAACGATCCGGACCAGGGCTGGGGCGTCAACGAGGGCCGCATCAAGCCCATGCCGATAACCTACGCCTCCGCCGCCACGATGGACGGCAAGATATTCGCCTACGCCGGCACCGGCGAGATCACGCCCGATCCCATCGAGAAGGAGTACTTCGGCTGCGCCGGCGTCGCGAAGATTGAAGACCTTCAGAAGAAGCTGATCTTCATGGGCCGCAGCGGCTTCCGCCACCACACCACCCTCACCGAGGGCCATGTGCTGACCGCCATGGAGGAGGCCTTCAAAACCTACCTCCGCTACGAGACCACCATTCTCTAGGGGCAGCGCCTCCGCCGCGCGGAATTGGCCGCCCGGGCCGTCAAAAGTGGTTGACAGCCCGGGCGGTTGTTTGATACCCTTAGTGCGGTACCAATGCGTACAAAGGATGAGGGGGACGGGGCATGGGCCAGGCGCTTTTGTGGGCTGCCGCGGGCACGGGCTTTACGTTTTTGATGACCGCGCTGGGCGCGGCGATGGTGTTCATCTTCCGCAAGGAGATGACTGGCGGCGTTCAGAAAATATTTCTGGGGTTTGCCGCGGGCGTGATGATCGCGGCTTCGGTGTGGAGCCTTTTGATCCCCGCCATTGAGGAGGCGGAGGCCGCGGGCGGGGTGGGCTGGATTCCGGCCGCGGGCGGCTTTGTGATCGGCATCGCGTTTCTCTACGGGCTGGATATGCTGATCCCCCACCTGCATCCCGGGTCCAAGGAGGCGGAGGGCCTTTCCTCGTCGATGAAGCGCACGTCGCTGTTGGTCATGGCGGTGACGCTGCACAACATTCCCGAGGGCATGGCGGTGGGCCTGTCCTTTGCCCGGGCGGCGCAGCACGGGGGCGATCTTTCGATCTACGCCGCGGCGATGGCGCTGGCGCTGGGCATCGGCATCCAGAATTTCCCCGAGGGCGCGGCGGTTTCGCTGCCGCTCCGCCAGGAGGGCATGAGCCTTAAGCGGGCGTTCTTCATGGGCAGCATGTCGGGCATCGTGGAGCCCGTCTTCGGCATCCTGACGGTGCTGGTTTCCGCCTTCATCGCGCCCTACATGCCCTGGATGCTGTCCTTTGCGGCCGGCGCGATGATGTACGTGGTGGTGGAGGAGCTGATCCCCGAGGCGCACCTGGGCGAGCACTCCAACGCGGGCACCATGGGCGTGATGGCGGGCTTTCTCATCATGATGATTCTGGACGTCGCGCTGGGATGACCGGCGGCACGATCGGGCCTCCGCTCCGTCTGGGGCGGGGGCCCGGCTTCGCGTACGGGCGGCGAGGTGCGATCGAAAGGGGGCGCCCCATGCGGAGGCGGGTTCTGGCCGCGGCGCTGATTCTGGCGGCGCTGTTTTTTGCGGGCGGCGCGGCGCAAGGCGATCAGGTGGAGGCGATCCTCTCCGGGATGAGCCTCGAGCAGAAGGTGGGCCAGATGCTTCTGGTCAACCGCCCGCTGAACATGAAGACGGCGCTGAAGGCCGTCGATCAGTACGCGCCGGGGGGCTTCATGCTGTACGCGACCCACTTCTCCGACAAGACGCCGGAGCGCATCAAAAAGAGCGTGGACCAGTGCCAGCAGGCCAGCGCCGTGCCGATGGTCTTCGCCGTGGACGAGGAGGGCGGCACCACCACCCGCGTCAGCAGCTATAAAGCCTTCCGCAAGCGCAAGTTCCCGTCGCCCCAGGCGCTGAAGAAAGAAGGCGGGCTTTCCGCCGTGCGGGCGGATGCCCGGGAGAAGGCGGCGCTCCTTCTGTCGATGGGGATCAACGTGAACCTCGCGCCCGTGGCGGACGTGCCCGAAAAGAAGAACGATTACATCTATTCCCGCGCCTACGGCACCGACCCGGAGGAGGTGGCCGGGTTTGTGGCCGCCGTCACCGAGGAGAGCCAGGCTGCGGGGGTGGGCGTGGTGCTCAAGCACTTCCCGGGGTACGGCCCGAACCGGGACACCCATTCCGGCAAGGTGGTGGACAAGCGGCCGCTGACCACGTTTCAGGCGCGGGATTTTTTGCCCTTTGAGGCGGGTATCCGATCGGGCGCCGGGGCGGTGATGGTGTCCCACAACACCATCAGCTGCCTGGACGACGCGCGTCCGGCCTCGCTCTCGCCCGCGGTTGTGGGTGCGCTCCGGGACCTGGGGTTTGACGGCGTGGCCATCACCGACGGTTTGGCCATGAAGGCGATCAAGAAAAAGTACAGCCTGAGCGAGGCCGCCGTGATGGCCGTCGAGGCCGGCGAGGACATGCTGGCCCTGAACGACTACGCCACCGGCTATAAGGCGGTGCTCAAGGCCGTCAAAGACGGCAGGATCTCCGAGGCGCGCATCGATGAATCCGTGCGCCGCATCCTGCGCTGGAAGGAGGCTCTGGGGCTTTTTGGCCCCGCGCCGACGCCGATGCCCGCCGGCACCCCGGCGCCCACGCCCGCGCCCGCGCCGCCTACGAGGAGGGGACGAGGTTGAGCATGCTGTCCACGTCCGGCACGTTGACGTAGGAGGAGGGCACGTCGCCCACGATGATGGCCTCCGCCACCGGCACCGAAGCGGTGACGGACACGCTGGAGGCCCCGGTGGGGATCACGATGCGCATTTGGGCCGAGGCCTCCAGCGAGATTTCGTGGCGGGTCTGGTTGATGCCGGCGGAGTCGAAGGCCGTCACAAACCGGGTGGTGATCGAGCCCACCGGCACGACGCCCACGCGGATCGACGGCCCGGCGCTGGACAGGATCTTGACGCCGAAGGCCGCGCCCAGCGGCAGCGTCACGCCCTCGTCCTCCAGCGCGGTCAGGTTGCGCTGCACCGTCAGCGCCGTTCGGGAGGCCAGGTCGTTCATCAGCGGCGTGTTGGCCCGGATCATCGTCACGCGGCCGGTGTCGTCGGTGGACACCTGGATCAGGTCCGAATAGTTTACGGAGGACTTCATTACCTCCGCAACCGCCTCGTTGATGGCCTCCACCGCCAGCTGCCGCGCCCGCGCCTCCGCCATCGAAATGACGATTGGGTTCAGGTTCGCCAGCGCGTAGGTGGCCAGCGCCGCCAGCATCAGCGCCAGCGCGCCCAGCACCACGAGCGCGCGCCTGCCTTTTTTTGCAACCATCTGCCGATCCTCTCCGTCCAAAGGGGCGTAGGGCCCTGGGGTTCAGGCAATCCTATGCGCCGCGCGCCCGAAACTGAACCGAAACACAAATGGGTGTGCATTCGGGCGGACTGTGTGCTATAATGACATGCGCCTTTTCGCGCCGGCCAACTTCAATCGGGAGGATACCAAGTACATGAGCGCATTCAAGCCGCGCACGCGGGACGGCAGCTTTCTCTTTTCGGTCATTCTGACGACCGCGAAGATGCTGTTCATCGTGGTGCTGATCCTGGGCATCACCGGGACGGGCCTTCTGGTGGGCGTTGCCAAGGCCTGGATTGAGACGGCGCCGGCGCTGGACCTGTCGTCTTTTGGCGAGCAGGCCAAGACTTCGTTCATCTACGACAAAAACGGGGACCTCATCACCGACTTCAAGGGCACCGAAAACCGCATTGACGCCACCTGGGACGAGATTCCGGAAAACCTCAAAAACGCGGTCATCGCCATCGAGGACCAGCGCTTCCGCACCCACAACGGCGTGGACATCAAGCGCATTCTGGGCGCGCTGGTCACCAACCTTCTGAACGACAACGTACAGGGCGGCTCCACCATCACCCAGCAGCTGGTGAAGCTGACCATGCTCACCACCGACCAGAACTACAAGCGCAAGCTTCAGGAGGCCTACCTGGCGCTGCAGCTGGAAAAGCAGATCTCCAAGGACGACATCCTGCTGGAGTACCTGAACATCATCTACCTGGGGGGCAGCAGTTACGGCGTCAAGGTGGCCGCCATGGACTACTACGGCAAGGACGTATCCCAGCTCACGCTCCGGGAATGCGCCTCGCTGGCGCGGACCATCCGCAACCCCTACCGCTACAACCCCCGCAGAAATTACTATGTCACCCACACGCCGGAGGAAATCGAAAAGGGCACCAACTACGTGCTGGACCAGATGTACGAACAGAGCCTGATCACCAAGGCCGAGTACGACGAGGCGATGGGCCAGACGCTCACCGTCCAGGAGAAGTCGGCCTACGCCACCAAGATGTACGACAACGCCTACTACGTGGAGTACGCCATCTACGACGTGGTGACCAAGATGCTGCGCGTGGAAAAGCTGGACGATACCACCGCCAACCGCAGCGCCATGGAGTCCAAGCTGCGCACCGGCGGATACAGCATCTACACCTCGCTGGACCCCAAGATCCAGGAGGCCGTGCAGGACGTGGTGACGAACTGGTCCAAGTATCCGGACACCCGCTATGCCTCCGACCGTACCTACAAGGCGTCGCTGGGGGACGGGCAGTACGTGCAGCTGGCGCAGCCCCAGGCCGCCGCCGCGGTGATGGACTGGCACACCGGCGAATTGGTGGCCATCATCGGCGGGCGCTCCGCCGCCACGCAGCGCAAGCAGCTCAACCGCGCCTACCAGAGCAAGATGCCCGTGGGCTCGTCGCTGAAGCCGTTGTCGGTGTACGGCCCGGCCTTTGACCTGGGCTATTCACCGGGCAGCCCGGTGATCAACGCGCCGCTGAAGATCGACGGCTGGGACACCGACAAGGGGTACCCCGCCAACTTCTCCGGCGAGAGCTATACCGGCATCGAAACGCTGCGAAAGGCCATCAACAAGTCCCACAACACCGCCGCCGCCCAGGCGCTGTTCACCTACGTGGGCATTGAAAACTCGGTCAACTACCTGCTCAAGCTGGGCGTGTCCAGAAGCCACATCTCCGCCACCGGCGCCGGGCTGGCGCTGGGCGCGTCGGGCATTTCCACCATTGAAATGGCCGCCGCCTTCGGTGCCATCGCCAACAAGGGCGAGTACCAGGAGCCCTACGCCTTCACCCGCGTGGTGGATTCCCAGGGCAAGGTGTATCTCAACGCCCGCAACCTGCAGATTCGGCGGCAGGCCTTCAAGGAGACCACCGCGTGGCTGCTGGTGAGTGTGCTCAAGGGCTGCGTCAGCGAGGGCGGCACCGGCCAGAAGGCCAACTTCGGGAAGTTTACCGTGGCGGGCAAGACCGGCACCAACTCCGACTACCGCGGCGTGTTCTTTGCCGGCATGACCGGCTACTATTCCGGCGCGGTATGGATCGGCCACGACAACTACAAGCCTCTGGTGTCCAACGCGCAGGGCGGTACCTACGCCGCGCCGCTCTGGGCCGAGATTATGAAGACGGTGCACACGCTGGAGGGCATCACCAAGGACCACAAGATCAACACCAAGACCGCCGAACAGCTGGGCATCGTCAAGGCGCAGGCCTGCGCCGTGTCGGGCATGAAGCCCACCGCCGCCTGCAAAAACGACGTCAACGGCTACGGTGTCACCACCGACTTCTACGTCAAGGGCACCGAACCCACGGAAGCCTGCAACATGCACCGCACCATCCGGCTTTGCAACAAGTCCAAGATGCTGCCCGGACCCTACTGTACGTCCGTGGGCACCTACGGCACCATCTACCTGCCGGAAGGGCACCCCCTCCGATACTGCGACATCAAAGAGGTGCGCAAGTATTTCAAGGGCGCCTCCGCCGACAAGGGCAGCGCGGCCTTCGGCACCTGCACGAAGTGCAAGAAGTCCGGCTCCAAATCCAGCGGGGAAGACGAGGCCAAGCTGCAGAACGCCATCAACAAGGCCGCGGGCCTGATCGACGCGGGCCAGGCGCTGATCGACGGCGGAGGCCTGTCCAACTCTCAGGCCACCAAGCTGCAAAAGTCCATGTCCAACACCCAGAAGGCCGTGGACAACGCCAACTACTCCAACATCGTCAAGTACGGCAAGCAGCTGCAGGAGCTGATCGCAAAGTACTCCTGACGAAAGACCGCCTTTTTCAGCGGGCCCGCGCCGAATGATCGGCGCGGGCCCGTATGCGCCCGGTTCACATTTAACTTGAGCCGGAAACGTTTACGGTGTATAATGCTTTCGGAGCGGACATCAGACGAGCGGGGAGGTTTATCCAATGGACAAGCTGCGCATCGGGATCATCGGCTGCGGCGGCATCGCAAACGGCAAGCACATGCCCGCCCTTTCCAGGCTGGGGGACGTCGAGATGGTGGCGTTTTGCGATATCGTGGAGGAGCGCGCCCGCAAGGCGGCGCAGGAATACGGCACCGCCGCCGCGAAGGTCTTTGCCGATTATCGGGAACTGATCCGGCTGGATCTGGACGTGGTGCACGTATTGACGCCCAACAAAACCCACGCGCCCATCACCGTGGCGGCGCTGGAGGCGGGCAAGCACGTCATGTGCGAAAAGCCTATGGCCATCAATACGGCGGAGGCGCGGAAGATGCTGGAAGCCGCCAGGCGCACCGGCAAAAAGCTGACCATCGGCTACCAGAACCGCTTCCGTCCCGACAGCATGTACCTGAAAAAGTGCGTGGAAGCGGGCGATCTGGGCGGCATCTACTACGCCCGGGCGCTGGCGATCCGCCGCCGCGCCGTGCCCACCTGGGGCGTGTTTCTGGACGCGGAGCAGCAGGGCGGCGGCCCGCTGATCGACATCGGCACCCACGCGCTGGATCTGACCCTCTGGGAGATGGACAACTACGAGCCGGAGATGGCCGTGGGCAGCGTGTTCCGCAAGCTCGGCGACAACGAAAACGCCGCCAACGCCTGGGGCCCCTGGGATCCGAAGCAGTTCACCGTGGAGGACAGCGCCTTCGGCTTCATCAAGATGAAAAACGGCGCGACCATTGTGCTGGAGAGCTCCTGGGCCCTCAACATGATCGACGCCAACGAGGCCAAGACCATCCTGTGCGGCGACAGGGCGGGCGCGGACATGCTGGGCGAGGGCGGGGCGCTGCGCATCAACGGGGAGCGGTTCTCCAGGCTGTACGTCACCGAGCCGGCGCTGACCGCGGGCAGCGTGGCCTTCTTTGAGGGGGACGTCGGCGGCCGACCCGAGGATGTGGAGGCCCGCATGTGGATCGACCACGTACGGGACAGCGCCAAACCCCTGGTGGTCAAGCCCGAGCAGGCGCTGGTGGTCACGCAGATCCTCGAGGCCATCTACGAGTCCGGAAGGACCGGAAAACCGGTGTTTTTCAACTGATCCGCCGGTTTGCGCCCTTTTCCCCGATTCCGAAACAAGCCCCCCGGCCATTTGGCCGGGGGGCTTGTTTCAGAATCGGGGAGAACCTACGCCTTCGCGTTTTTCTCGATGATGGCCGCGTGGGCCGCCGCAAGGCGGGCGATCGGCACGCGGAACGGGGAGCAGCTCACGTAGTCAAGGCCCACGTTGTGGCAGAAGATGACGGAGGACTGGTCGCCGCCGTGCTCGCCGCAGATGCCCAGCTTGATGCCCGGGCGGGTCTTGCGGCCCAGCTCCGCGGCCATCTTGATCAGCTTGCCCACGCCGTGCTGGTCCAGATGCTGGAAGGGGTCGGACTCGAAGATCTTCTTCGCGTAGTAGGCTTCCAGGAACTTGCCGGCGTCGTCGCGGGAGAAGCCGTAGGTCATCTGGGTCAGGTCGTTGGTGCCGAAGGAGAAGAACTCGGCCTCGCGGGCGATCTCGTCGGCGGTGACGGCCGCGCGGGGGATCTCGATCATCGTGCCCACCTTGAAGTCGATCTTGATGTTCTTCTCGTCCATGACCTTCTCGGCGGTTTCCATGACGATCTTGCGGACAAAGGCCAGCTCCTTGGCGTCGCCCACCAGCGGGATCATGATCTCGGGGTGGATGTCAAAGCCCTTCTCGGCGCGCACCTCGATGGCGGCCTCGATGACGGCGCGGGTCTGCATCTCGGCGATCTCGGGGAAGGTGACGGCCAGGCGGCAGCCGCGGTGGCCCAGCATCGGGTTCATCTCGTGCAGCTGGTCGATCTTGGCGGTCACGGCGGCGGGGGTGGTGCCCAGCTCGCGGGCGATGGCCGCGATTTCTTCCTTCATGGACTTGGCGGGCAGGAACTCGTGCAGCGGCGGGTCAAGGTAGCGGATGGTCACCGGGCGCTCGCCCATGACCTCGTAGATGCCCTTGAAGTCGCCCTTCTGCATCGGCAGCAGCTTGGCCAGCGCGGCGCGGCGCTGGGCCTCGGTGTCGGCCAGGATCATCTCGCGCACGGCGGCAATGCGGTCCGCGGCGAAGAACATGTGCTCGGTGCGGGTCAGGCCGATGCCCTCCGCGCCAAACTTGATGGCGACCGCCGCGTCATGGGGCGTGTCGGCGTTGGTGCGCACCTTCAGGCGGCGCGCCTCGTCGGCCCAGCCCATCAGCGTGGCAAAGTCGCCGGACACGTCGGCTTCGATGGTCGGAATCGAGCCCGCGTACACGTTGCCGGTGGAGCCGTCGATGGACAGGAAGTCGCCCTCCTTGAAGCAGGCGTCACAGACACCCAGCGTCTTCTCCTCTTCGTCGATGCGCAGATCGGAGCAGCCGGCCACGCAGCAGGTGCCCATGCCGCGGGCGACGACCGCCGCGTGGGAGGTCATGCCGCCGCGCCCGGTCAGGATGCCCTGGGAGTGGTTCATGCCCTCGATGTCCTCGGGCGAGGTCTCCAGCCGGACAAGCAACACCTTCTGGCCGCTCTTGGCGGCGGCGACGGCTTCGTCGGCGGTAAAGTAGATCTGGCCGCAGGCGGCGCCGGGGGAGGCGGGCAGGCCCTTGGCGATGGGCTTCGCGGCCTTGATCGCCTTCGGGTCAAACTGCGGGTGCAAAAGCGCGTCCAACTGGCGCGGCTCGACCATCATCACGGCTTCTTCCTTGGTGCGCATGCCCTCGCTCACCAGGTCCACCGCGATTTTGAGGGCGGCGGCGGCGGTGCGCTTGCCGTTTCTCGTCTGCAGCATGTAGAGCTTGCCGCGCTCAATGGTGTATTCCATGTCCTGCATGTCGCGGAAATGCTTCTCCAGCTTCTCCGCCACGGCCACGAACTCCGCGTACACCTCGGGCATGACTTCCTTCAGCGTGGAGATCTCCTGCGGGGTGCGCACGCCGGCCACCACGTCCTCGCCCTGGGCGTTGATCAGATATTCGCCGTAGAGCTTCTTCTCGCCGGTGGAGGGGTTGCGGGTGAAGGCGACGCCGGTGCCGGAGGTATCACCCATGTTGCCGAACACCATCGCCTGCACGTTGACGGCCGTGCCCCAGTCGCTGGGGATGTCGTTCATGCGGCGGTAGTAAATGGCGCGGGGGTTGTCCCAGGAGCGGAACACGGCCTTGATGGCCTCGATCAGCTGCACCTTGGGGTCCTGCGGAAAGGCCTCGCCCTTTTCGGCTTCGTACAGCTTCTTGAACTTTTTGACCAGTTCCTTGAGATCGTCCGCGGTCAGCTGGGTGTCGAACTGGACGTGCTTCTCTTCCTTCATCGCGTCCAGGATGCGCTCGAACTTGGACTTGGAAACGTCCATCACGACGTCGGAGAACATCATGATGAAGCGGCGGTAGGAGTCATAGGCAAAGCGTTCGTTCTGGGTGAGCCTGGACAGGCCCTCGACAGCCACGTCGTTGAGGCCGAGGTTGAGGATGGTGTCCATCATGCCGGGCATGGAGGCGCGCGCGCCCGAGCGGACGGAGACCAGGAACGGGCTCTCCAGATCGCCGAACTTCTTGCCGCAGATGACCTCGGTTTCGGCCAGCGCAGCGTCAATCTGCTTCAGGATCTCGTCGTTGATCTTGCCGCCGTCGGCGTAGTAGGCAGTGCAGGCTTCGGTCGTCACGGTAAAGCCCTGCGGAACGGGCAGCCCCAGGCTGGACATCTCCGCGAGGTTCGCACCCTTTCCGCCCAGAAGGTTGCGCATGGAGGCGTTTCCTTCCTTGAAGAGATAGACATACTTGTGTGCCATATTACTCCCCCTAACCATGATTATTCATATTTTTTACAACCGCAAATTTTATTATACCGCAGGGTTATGGTTTGCATAGGGGTTTCCTGTAAAATTCTAGTTGTCCGTGACGATTTCAAGCGCAATGTGGTGAAGCGCCGCCGCGCAGCGCGAGAACGAACTGAAAAAACTGCCGTAAATTTTGCGCGTGGCGGCCAGGCACAGGTAATCCACATAGGCATCCACGATGCCCTGCTGGCTGCTCCGCTCGAGGGAACGCTTTTCGTAGGTCAGGATGCGGCCGGGAAAGGCCTCGCCGAGCGCGCGCTCCTCCTCCGGTGAATCGGTGGCCAGAAAGAAGGCGACATCCGGATCGGCCTCGGCTTCGCGCCGGAGGCGTTCGACAAAATCGTCCGTCCGGCTGGATTCGATGGACTTGACGTTGTCGGTGCGGCGGATGTGCACGCCGACGCAGTTGGGCGGAAAGCGCGCGATCACGCCGTCCGCCAGCGCGCGGATGTCCGGCGCGGGGCGAAAGATGGAATAGTCGTGCCGCTCGTAGTCGCGCTCCAGGCTGTAGCAGGTGGAGGCGTAGAGGCTGCCCGAAAGCGCCTGGAAGGATTCGGCCGTCAGCGCCTTTTTGGCCTCCCAGTTCTCCACCGTCCGGGCAAACCGGTGGCCCTGGACGCGGCGGGTGAGCTTGCGGGCGATGCTGCGAAGCCGCATCCGGGGCTTGGTCACATAGGGGCCCTCCACCACGGTCACGTCCCCCGGCAGCGAAAAAAGCCGCGCCGACGGGCAGTTCATCCCCTCGTCACGCAGCCATACCACGGTCAGGTTCCGGCCGGACGCCCGCGCGGCCGAATAGTAGGAAGCGATGGTGCGCATCCGGTTGCACAACCCGCCCAGCGGTTCCACGTAGAGCATCCGCGCACCTCCGGCTCAATTGTCGTAGTAGAGTATACCCGATGATGGGAAATCTGTCAAGAAAAGGCGCGCGCGAAGGCGCGGCTTTCTTTTCTTCCGGGCGCGGGCCCGGCCTGGTTGCAGGAAATTGACAACCGGGGCAAAAACGTGTATGATAATCGAAGCAAATCCATGCGGCCCGCGCGGCCGCTTCCGCAGCGTCAGGAGGGTCCCTATGTCCACACGGCGCAGCCCCGCGCAGTTTCGAAGCAAGGTGACCTCGGTCGTGGTGTTTCTGATTTCCATTGCGCTGGTGGGCGGCGCGGCCTACCTGGGCTACCGGGCGCTGTCTTTTGACTATTCCGGCTACCTGCCGCCGGGGGCGACGGCCGGCCCCTTCCTGCCCGACGGCGGCTTTCAGATCGGCACCACCGAGGCACCGATGGATCTCGAGGAGTATGTGGAGCCCACGATGACCCCGGGCCCCACGCTGAGCCCCACGCCGATCCCGATGGAACTGTACGCCGCCCGGGACACCCGCGTTCTGATGACCGGCACCGACAAGCTGGGCGAGGTGGCGCTGACCCAATGCGAGCCCTCCTCGGCGGATGGCGGCAAGGTGATGATGGTGCGCGGCTGGGGGTACATCCGGGGCGCGGACGCCGCCGAGAGCCGGGTATACCTGGCGGTTTCCACCAAAAACGGCGACGACCACCGCTTTTACGCGGTCATCCGCCAGTCCGGCTCCACCGGCATTCAGCATGACCCGGCCACCGGCAAAAACCTCGACCAGGCGGACTTCGCGGCCGCCTTCAGCGTGGATACCTACGATGACGGCGAGTACCGGCTGGGGCTTCTGATCCAGGTGATGAACGGCAAGAAGGTGGCCGAAGAAGCCTATTATCCGCTGGGCGATCAGTACAACTTCGTCGTTTCCGGCGGGAAGATCGAGTAGTGTCGGAATGTAAAGCGCGGCCCGGGCTCCCAAAGGAGCCCGGGCCGCCGCCGGTAAGACCGGGTGGTTTCCAGCCGCGTCAGCCCACGGTGACGCCGCTGCTTTTCAGAAGATCGCTCAGCGGCGGCAGCGTGGCCTCCGGCGCTTCGCCGGCACCGCCCGCCTCGTCGGAGTCGTCCTCGCTGAAGTCGATGTTGTCCTGAAAATCGCCCTCCGCCAGTTGGTCGTTGCCGACGGGCAGGTCGCCCTCCTCCAGCTGGTCATCGCCGACGGGCAGGTCGCCCTCCTCCATCTGGTCGTCGCCCACGGGCAGGTCGCCCTCCTCCAGCTGGCCGTCGCCGGCGTAATAGTCGCCCTCCGCCGGATAGCCGGCATCGACGGCGCCGGGCAGCATCTCCTGGCCGGTCACCTTTTTCCAGAGCCAGAGGCCGGATTCCTGCACGATGTTGGGGTTGCGGGAGTAGAGGTACGCCTCGCCCATCAGGGCGCCGATGGAAACGATCAGGACCACGCTGGCGAAGGCCAGCGCAAAAAACCGCTTCGCCCGGTGCGCCTCGGTGAGCCGCACGGCCTGGCGGCAAAAGCCCGCTACGGACAGAATCAGCCCGACGCCCGGCAGCCAGGAAAGCATGAGGCCGAACAGGGATTCCCACAGGCCGCGCGAGATCTTGGCGCTCTCGGTGCGCTCGTGGCTTCTCGAATATTTCGGCATACGTCACCCTTCAGTCGAGATATATCGCGGCAAAGCCGCATCATTCTGCTTATTTTTCAGACGGTTCCCAGGGAGGAAAGTTCCATAAACGAAAATCACAGCCGGCCGCGGGCGGCGCGGGTCTGCGCGTCCTGACGCACGTCCAGGTCGTGCCGGGCGCGCATCTTGCGCATGATCAGCGCCACCGTCTCCTCAAGCGCTTCGCCCGCCCGGTAGTCCGCAGGGAGCGCAAAATCCGCCCGGCGCTGCAGCAGCATCTCGTCCGCCAGCGCGCCGCCGCCCGGCGCGTATACCACAATCGAGCAGCCGCCCTTGAGCTTGGTCATCTTCATGCAGGGCACGTCCGTCAGCCCGTCGCCGAAGTAGATCATGTTGGCGAAGGGCACGCGCCGGAGGTATTCCGGCGTGTGGGCGTTGAGATCGTAATCGTTGGTCACGTCCAGGATGCCCTTGTTGATGCGGAACAGGTACTGGGTCTTGGCGGTGTAGTTGACGTCGGTGGCGGGCCAGATGGCCTCGCCCGCCTCGTCGTACACGTAGGAGGCCGCAAACACCGCCTTGAACGCGTCGGCGATGCGCGAGCCGTCGATGATCTCCTTGAGGCCGGAGGAGATAATGTAGTGCTCCACCCGGACGCCCGCGGCAAGGCCGATGGCGTTGACGCGGTCAAACCAGCCCTCCACGCCGGGATAGAATTCGACAGAGCGCCCCAGGCTCTCCAGCGCGCCCCGCGTCAGCGGGCGGCCGGCCCGCGCGGCGGCAAAGCGCATCATGTACATGTAGGCCAGTACGCCGTCGGTGCGGTGCGCCACGGCGAAGCGGCGGCAGTCGGCCCAGAAGGCGTCCGGATCGATGCTGAGGCCCGGCAAAAACCCATACTCCTGCATGTCCTTGGGCGACAGGGTCTTGTCAAAGTCGTAGATGAGCGCGACGATGGGCGTGGTTTGCACGGCGGGCCTCCTTTCACGCTGGAACAAAACAGCGGAGGGCAGGGCGTGCGCCCTGCCCTCATGCGTTTTTTTGCGGAGGGGTGTCAGGCGGAGGGCGCTTCGCCGCCCTCCGGCGCCAGGGAGGGCGCGGGGGTCGCGGCGGGCGCGGGCGTCTTGTCGTCGCCGCGCGGCGCGTCGTCGGCGAAAAGACGCGCCTGAAGCTCCGGCGTCGCAATGCCGTCCTCCTCCATGCCGATGGCCTTTTGGAAGAGCTTCACCACGGTCTGCGTGGCGGGGCCGAAGTCGCCGTCCTGGACGCCGTTGAACCAGCCCAGCTTGTGGAGCCGATCCTGCAGGTTTTTGACCTGCTTGCTGTTCTTCATGCCCTTTTTCAGCGTCTTGTAGGGCACCGGCGTGGCCGTCGGCTCGGGCGTGGGCGTTGCCAGGGTGGAAAGATCCACGCCCTTGGCGATGGCGGAAAGGTCGGCGGCGTTGGTGGTGGTTTCCAGCTGTTCGATCATGCTGGAGATCAGCGCCCAGTTCTTTTCAGAGCTCGCGGACAGCGAATCCAGCGCGGTGTTGCCGGCGCCGAGGGCCGCAATGGCGTCCGTGGTGGTGGCGTCCTCGATGGATTTCTGGACGGCGAGCAGCGTGTCCATGAAGCTCTGGTCGTTTTCCAGCGTCTTTTCGGGCATCAGCGCCGAGATCTGCTGGCTCTCCGTCTCCTGCTGCTGCATGGCGGCGGCGCCCGTCTGATCCGCGCGCCACAGCTTGATGATGCCGGTGCGGTACTCATCCGTGACGTGCTGCTTGACCAGCGAAAGGCCGTCGGTGTAGAGCGTGTAGGTGACGCCGGGAATCTTGGCGCGGTTGGCGGTCCTGTCCGCGATGAAGAGGACGCCCGCGACCAGAAGCGCCACCACCGCCACCACGCCGGCGATGCGGATCAGCCAGCGGTTCAGCCCCGAGCCGCCGCGCGGCGCGTCCGCGCCATCGTGGCCGGCCTCGTGCTCGTGGGCGGGAATCTCTCCGTCGGCGCCGTCCTCATGGGGGTGCGCGCGGCCCTTGCGCTGGTTCATCTGCTGGATGTAGCGCTGAACCTCCGGGCTGATGCCGGTCTTGCGGATGGGCTCCAGGGGTTTGATTTCAATGCCCAGGGAATCTGTCTCCGCGCGGGGTTCGCGCGGCGCCTCGGGCTTTGCCTCCGGGGCCGGCGCGGCTTCGTCCGTCGAGGGTTCTTCCCCGGCGCCGGGCTCGGCCTCGGCCTCCGGCTCGGCGTCCGCCATGCCGGTGGTCCGGCGGCCTTCGTCCTCGGCCAGCGCGGGGCGGTAGCTGGTGCGCGAGTAGACATCCCCGTCCTCTTCCGGCGCGGAGGAGTAGGTTGTTTTTGTGTAGGGCGCGTACCCCTGCTGCTCGGTGCTTCCGGGCACGAAGCGAACCTGGGACGAGGTGTATCCGCTACCTTCAAACCGGCTGTCGCCGACCGGTTGACCGCAGCTGGGACAAGCCTTCGCCTCGGGGTTCAGGGTCTTGCCGCACTTGTTGCAAAACATATCTTGCCCTCCCGTTCAGGGTTGCCTCGGGTTTGCACGATGCGCGCCGCGCACCGCGTGGCTTCAGCCGTTTGGGCGCATAACAATACAGACTGATTGTACCCTTTATGCCGCGATTCGTCAAGCAAAACCCTCGGAATACGCCGTATAAGGGGTTTTCCGGGGCCTCGGGTGGCGAAGGGCGCGCATTATCCGTTGGGATTGGCCGGCGCCGGCGTTTCCGACGGCTCGGCCGGGGCGGGCGTGGCGGTGGCGGTGGCCGCCGTCACGGACGCGCCCGCGGCCCCGGTATAGTCGTTTTCCGCGAACTGCCCGGCCGCCTGCTGCGGAACCAGGATGCCGCTGGTCATCTGATAGCGGATGTAGACGGTCAGCATGACCGTCAGCGAAACGAAGGCCACCGCGGTGATCAGCAGCTTGCCGCGGACGGGGCAGCGCACGCCGCGCCAGAGCATCACGAGCCCCAGCGGCGGTACGAGGACGCAGAGAAGAACCGCCACCCAGACGCGCGCGCTGGGTTTATTGCGCCGGGGGACCTGAAAGACAGGGGCGTTGCCGGTGGTGCGCATGGACGAACCTCCCAAAATGGTGGGATTATTATATCAGATAGACGTTCCGGACACAAGGTTGGAGCCCAAAACGCCCGCCTTTTGACAGAAAAACATCAAAATAAACGAAATCTTAGCGCGGGCGCGCCGTCCGCGGCGCGCCCGCCAATTTCAAATGCGCCGGGTTTGTGGTATACTGATGGGTACTACATGGATTCTAAAGGGTGGATCGATGTGCCAGAGCGTGACGAGATGATCCGGATCAGCGGCCTCAGGAAGGTGTACGGCGAGGGCGAGCACGCCGTCGTCGCGCTGGACGGCATCGATTTGTCCATTCGCCGCGGCGACATCCACGGCATCATCGGCATGAGCGGGGCGGGCAAGTCCACGCTGATCCGCTGCATCAATCTGCTGGAAAAGCCCACCGAAGGCAAAATTTTCATTGACGGGGTCGATGTGACGGCCCTCTCCGACGCGCTTCTTCGCACGACGCGGCGCGCCGTCGGCATGGTGTTTCAAAGCTTCAACCTTCTGATGCAGCGCAGCGTGGAAAAGAACGTGCGCTTTCCCATGGAGTTGACCGGCGCGGACAAAAAAGACGCCCGGGCGCGGGCACGGGAACTGATGGACCTGGTGGGCCTGTCCGACAAGGCGGGCGCGTTTCCGGCCCAGCTCTCCGGCGGGCAGAAGCAGCGCGTCGCCATCGCGCGGGCGCTGGCGATGCAGCCCAAGGTGCTCCTGTGCGACGAGGCCACCAGCGCGCTCGACCCCATGACCACCCGCGCGATTCTGGACCTTTTGAAGGACATCAACCACCGCCTGGGCATCACCATCGTGGTCATCACCCACGAGATGGAGGTCATCCGGCAGATCTGCCGCGAGGTGTCCATCATCGACGGCGGGCGGATTGTGGAGAGCGGCGCGGTGAGCGAGCTGTTCACCCGGCCCCAGTCGGAGGCGGGCAAGCGCATGTTCCGCACCCCGGGCAGGCGCTTTACCGAAATGCCCACCGGCCGGCTGGTGCGGGTGATCTTTGACGGCGGCACCGTCTACGAGCCGCTGATCGCCAACCTCATCATGGAGCAGGGCGCGCCGGTGTCGATCATCAGCGCCCAGATGGACACCGTGGCGGGCGAGACGCGGGGTCAGCTGGTGCTTCAGCTGCCCGCCGACGAGGCGCTGAGCGGCCGGATGATCGAATCGCTGAGAAAGCACCACCTTCCGGTGGAGCCGGTAGAGGAGGAGAAGTAGATGGCTGGGTGGCTGAGCGCCAACGAGGCGCTGATCCGGTTGATGCTCTCGGGCCTCTGGGAAACCCTCCAGATGACGTTGCTGGCGGCACTGTTTTCCTATTTATTTGGGCTGCCGCTGGGCGTGATGCTGGTGGCCACCGACAAGGGCGGCATCCGCGAAAACGCGGCGCTCAACCAGGTGCTGGGCACGGTGGTCAACGTGCTGCGCTCGGTGCCGTTTCTGATCCTGATCCTGATGCTCTTTCCCGTGACCCGCGTGGTGATGGGCACCACCATCGGCACCCGCGCGGCGATCTTCCCGCTGGTGGTGAGCGCCTTCCCCTACGTGGCGCGCATGGTGGAATCCTCGCTGCGCGAGGTGGACGGCGGCGTGGTTGAAGCCGCCCAGTCCATGGGCGCCACCACCTTTCAGATCATCTGGAAGGTGCTGCTGCCGGAGGCCACGCCTTCGCTGATCAACGGCCTGGCGATTTCGGTGACGACCATCCTGGCCTATACCGCCATGGCCGGCGCGGTGGGCGCGGGGGGCCTGGGCAAGATCGCCATCGATTACGGCATGTACCGCTTTGACATGCCCAAGCTCTACACCGCAAGCCTTCTTCTGGTGGTGCTGGTGCAGGTCATCCAGGTGCTGGGAACCCGCGCTTCCTCGATGATCGACAAGCGCAGGCGCTGACCCCGGTTTATCCCATCTTCCCTTTGAAATAATGCGGCGGCTTCCATTCGGCACGCACATTATAGCGCGGGCAACCCCCAGCGCAACCCCAGCGCGGTGCGCAGGATCGCAGCGCCGGCACCTATATTCCCCCGGCCCTGCAGGAAAGGAGAGGTACCCCATGAAGAAACTCGTCAGCCTGATCGTCGTACTCGCACTCGTCCTAGGTGTTTCCGGTATGGCCATGGCCGAGAAGCTGGTCATCGGGGCGACCCCCACGCCGCATGCCGAAATCCTGGAGCTGATCAAGGACGACCTGGCGGCCAAGGGCATCGAACTTGAGATCGTCGTCTACACCGAGTACACCACCCCCAACATGGCGCTCTCCGCGGGCGACCTCGACGCCAACTACTTCCAGCACGTGCCCTACATGGAGGCCTACAACGCCTCCGTGGCCGACGATCAGAAGCTGGCCGCGGTGATCGGCGTGCACTACGAGCCCTACGCCCTCTACCCGGGAAAGACCAAGACGGTGGAGGAGCTGAAAGACGGCGCCACCATCACCGTCACCAATGACCCCTCCAACGAGGCGCGGGCGCTGCTCCTGCTGGAGAGCGCGGGCCTCATCAAGATCCGCGAGGGCGCGGGCCTTTCCGCCACCATCGCCGACATCACGGAAAACCCGAAGAACCTCAACATCATGGAGATCGAGGCGGCCCAGCTGCCCCGGACGCTGCCGGACGTGGACATGGCGGTCATCAACGGAAACTTCGCGCTGGACGCGGGGCTCAGCCCGGCGAAGGACGCGGTGTTTGTCGAGCCCGCCGACGGTGAGGCCGGCAAGACCTACACCAACTACATCGTGGTGCGCGCCGCCGACGCCGAGGCGCCCTGGGTGGAAACGCTGCGGGAGACCCTCTGCTCCCAGAAGGTGTACGACTTCATCATGGGGAACGACGCCTACAAGGGCGGCGTCATCCCGGCGTTCACGGTGGGATAACGCAACGATCCAAACGCAAAAGGCCCCCGGCGCGCGCCGGGGGCCTTTTCTGCGCCCGTCAGATCTTGATCCGGTCGGCGATGGCGGCGATGAATTCCGCCGAGGAGACGGCCTTTTTCTCCCCCGTGGCCAGGGCAAAGAGATCCTGCGTCATAACGCCGGATTCAAGGGTGTCGATCGTCGCCCGCTCAAGCCCCTCCGCGAAATTCTGGAGCGGCCCGTTGCCGTCCAGC
Source organism: Eubacteriales bacterium (assembly GCA_029974035.1). The sequence goes on from JARKQG010000105.1 coordinate 28,950, forward strand.
TCGCCCCGCTTTTTCAGCGCGCCGCTCCAGGCGAAGATGGTGGCCACGGGGTTGGTGGAGGTGGCCTCCCCCTTCAGGTAGCGGTAGTAGTGGCGGGTGACAGTGCCGTGGGCGGCCTCGTACTCGAAGGCGCCGTCGGGGCTGACCAGCACGCTGGTCATCATGGCCAGCGAGCCGAAGGCGGTGGACACCAGATCGCTCATCACGTCGCCGTCGTAGTTTTTCAGGGCCCAGATGAACCCGCCTTCCGAGCGCACCACCCGCGCGGCGGCGTCGTCGATGAGGGTGTAGAAGTATTCGATGCCTGCCTTTTCAAAAAGGGCCTTGTAGCGGTGGTCAAAGAGCTCCTGGAAGATCAGCTTGAAGCTCTGGTCGTAGGTCTTGGAGATGGTGTCCTTGGTGGAGAACCACAGATCCTGCTTCGTATCCAGCGCGTAGCGGAAGCAGGCGTGGGCAAAGGAGCGGATGGACGAATCCTTGTTGTGCATCGCCTGCAGAAGCCCGGGGCCCTCAAAGTCGTAGACGGGGGCGCGCAGCACCACGCCGTCCGCGCCGGTAAACACAAGTTCCGCCTTGCCGGGGCCGGGCACCCGGAGCTCCGCGGCGCGGTACACGTCGCCGTAGGCGTGTCGGGCGATGGTGATGGGCCTGGTCCAGCGGGCGACGACGGGCTTTACGTTGCGCACCAAAATGGGCGCGCGAAACACCGTGCCGTCCAGCGCCGCGCGGATGGTGCCGTTGGGGCTCTTCCACATCTTTTTCAGCCCGTACTCCTCCACCCGCTGCTGGTTGGGCGTGATGGTGGCGCACTTGACCGAGACGCCCAGCGATTTGGCCGCCTGGGCGGCTTCCTCGGTCACCCGGTCGTCGGTGGCGTCGCGGTTGGGCAGGCCCAGGTCAAAGTACACCGTGTCGAGGGCCACAAAGGGCGAAATCAGCTGTTCCTTGATCATCCTCCAGAGGATGCGGGTCATCTCGTCGCCGTCCATTTCGACGATGGGGTTCATCGGGATGCGGCTCATGCCTTTCTCTCCTTTGCGGCGGACGCGTAATAATTCATCAGGCAGCCCTCCAGCAGGATGCGGCGCTGGGTTTCATCCAGCCCCTCCAGCCGGAGCGGGAAGGCGCGCCCGTCGGACAGCCGCGTGGCCGTCACCCGCTCCCGCCCGTCGCGGACGGCGTCGCGGATGAACTCGATCAGCATCAGGTCGCCCACCTCCGCCGGGGTGTCCTCCGTCGTAAAGGGCAGGATGCCCCAGTTGATGAGGTTCGAGCGGTAGCGCTTGGTGGCGTACTCCAGGCAGATGTTGGCCCGGCCGCCCAATACGCGCTGGCAGGACGCCGCCTGCTCCCGCGCGGAGCCGTCGCCGGGGCGCACCGCCCAGATCACGGAGGCGTAGCCCGTGGACTCCGGATGGGGCACGAGCCCCCGCCAGGATTCGGGCGCGGCGTCCCGCACCGCCTTGGCGCGGCCCACGTAGCCCGGATCGCGCCGGGACAGCGCAAATTCCGCCAGGCGGACGGGGTTCGACCGGTAGGAGGAGGTTTCACCGGAGGGGATCAGCTCGTCCGTGGTGGTCACCGGATCGGTCAAAACCGAGGCGACATAGAGCAAAAGGTGCTCCGGCAGCGGGTCAAACCTGGGCCAGTCGGTGATGTTGGGGCCCAGCTTCAGCGGCGCCTCCGGCTTCGGGCTGCCCCAGCCGCGGTAGACCCGCTTTTCATAAACGGAAAGGTCAATGGGCCCGCCCGCGGGGGCGGGGGGCGCGTAGTCGATTTCGTCGGCGGCGGTCAGCCGGCCGCCGTTTCGGGCGGTGGCGGCCACGGACCGGGCGTCCATCAGCGCCACCATGGCCAGTTGGTCCTCGCCGGGCTTCGAGCCCTCGCGGTTGCGGAAGTTCCGGGTGGTGTGGCGGACGGACAGCGCGCCGTTGGCGGGCACGTCTCCCGCGCCGAAGCAGGGGCCGCAGAACGCGGGTTTGAGCAGCGCGCCCGCCTCCATCAGCGCGGCCGCGACGCCGCTTTTCAAAATCTGCAGGTTCACCGGCATGCTGGCCGGATAGCAGGACAGCGAGAAGGCGCCGTTGCCCACCGAGCCGCCCGCCAGGATGGCGGCGGCCTCCGCCAGGTTGTCGTAGAGCCCGCCCGCGCAGCCCGCGATCACACCCTGATCCACCAGCACTCCGCCGCCCGACACCTTGCCCGTGAGGCAGCCCTCGGGCAGGCCCTCGCGCAGCTCGGTTTCCCGGAGAATGTCGCCGGGGTTTTCCGTCAGTTGCCGGATCGGCAGCGCGTGGGCGGGGTGGAAGGGCAGCGCGATCATGGGCTCGATGGCGGAGAGGTCCATTTCGATCATTCCGTCATACCAGGCGCCCTCCTCCGGGGCGAGCGCGCGGTAGTCGCCGGGGCGGCCCAGGCGGCGGAGATAGTCCTCCACCACGCCGTCCGTCTGCCATACGGAGGAGAGGCAGGCGGTTTCGGTGGTCATCACATCCAGCCCCAGCCGGAAGTCCATCGGGAGGTTCGCCACGCCGGGACCCGCGAACTCCAGCACCTTGTTTTTGACAAAGCCGTCCGCGTACACCGCCTCGCACAGCGCCAGCGCCGCGTCGTGGGGGCCGACGCCCCGCCGGGGCGCGCCCGTCAGATAGATGAGCACGACCTCCGGGTCCTTCACGTCGTAGGTGTTGCCCAGAAGCTGCTTGACCAGTTCCGGTCCGCCCTCGCCCACGCCCATGGTGCCCAGTGCGCCGTAGCGGGTGTGGCTGTCGGAGCCCAGAATCATGCCGCCGGGGACGGCCATGGCCTCCCGCGCGTACTGGTGGATGACCGCCAGGTTCGCCGGCACGTAGACGCCGCCGTATTTCACCGCGGCGGAAAGGCCGAACACGTGGTCGTCCTCGTTGATGGTGCCGCCCACCGCGCACAGCGAGTTGTGGCAGTTGGTCAGCGCGTAGGGCAGGGGAAACCGCTCCATGCCGCTGGAGCGGGCGGTCTGCACGATGCCCACGTAGGTGATGTCGTGGGAGATCAGGCTGTCAAACTTCAGGCGCAGCATGCCGTCCCCGCCCGCTTCGGAGTTGTGGGCGCGGAGAATGCGCCCCGCGATGGTGCGGCCGCGGGCCTCCCGGTCGGGCGCAGCCGGCGCGGCATGCGCCCGGCCGCTTCGCCACAAAACGCCGCCGGCGTATCGCTTCAGCATGGGTCTTCCCTCCATTAGAAAGGCATTTGGCACCAGTATACAACAGTCTCCGGGCAAAAATCAAGATGCTGCAGGATTACGTTTTCAGTTGTGCATTGGTACAGGCCGCGTCATGTGGTTGGCCGAATTTATGAAACTTTCCGTAAAAAAGCTTGCATATTCTTTTGGCGTGCGCTATAATCGCGCAAAAGCCAATGGAGGCAGCAAAGCTGCGAGGAGGTAGCCATGCAGTATATTCAGCAGCAGGAACTCCGGGGATACATCCGGCAGTTTTGTGAAGACATCCGCCAAAGCTATCATATTGATCCCCGGCAGTTCGAGCTGGCCAACGTCAAGCGCGGCCTGCGCAATTCGGACGGCACCGGCGTCATGGCGGGTATTACCACCATCGGCAGCGTGCAAGGATATCATATGGAGGACGGTGCGCCGGTGCCCATGCACGGCCACCTGTACTATCGCGGCATTGATCTGGGCGATATCATCCAAAACCACGTCAGAAACGGCGTATTCGGCTACGAGGAGGTCAGCTACCTTCTTTTGATCGGGAAGCTGCCCACCCAGACGCAGCTGGACCACTACCACCGCGCGCTGGCGGTGGCACGGCGGCTGCCGGACGGCTTTACCGAGGACATGATCCTCAAGGCCCCCAGCAGAAACGTGATGAACAAGCTCTCCCGTGCGGTGCTGGCGCTCTACTCCTACGACCCCAATCCGGACGACACCGCCATCGAGAACGTGGTGCGCCAGTCCATGGAGCTGATCGCGCGGCTGCCAGTGATCGTGGCCCACGCCTATGCCGTCAAGCGCCACTATTTTGACGGCGAGTCGCTCTACCTGCATGTGCCCCAGGAGCACATGGCGCTGGCGGAAAACTTTCTGCACATGCTGCGCAGGGACAATCAGTTTACCCCCGAGGAGGCCCATCTGCTGGATCTGATGCTCACCATCCACGCGGAGCACGGCGGCGGCAACAACTCCGCCTTCACCTGCCGCGTGCTGTCCTCCACCGGCACCGACACCTACGGCGCGATCTCCGGCGCCATCTCCTCGCTGAAGGGCCCGCTGCACGGCGGCGCCAACAAAAAGGTCATGGAGATGTTCGAGGATGTGCGCGCCCACGCGGTGGACCCCACCAGCGACGGCTCCGTCGCCGACTATCTGCGGCTGGTGCGCGACAGGAAGGCTGGCGACGGCTCCGGCAAGATCTACGGCCTGGGCCACGCGGTGTACACCATGGACGACCCCCGCGCCATCCTGCTCCGGCAGTACGCCCGCGACATGGCGGTCCGGAGCGGCTACGACGAGGACTTTCAGCTGATGGAGCGCATCGAGCGCATGGGCATCGAGGTGCTGGGCGAAAAGCTCGAGGGCCGCAAGACCATGTGCGCCAATGTGGACATGTATTCCGGCCTTGTGTACCGGATGCTGGGCATTCCGGACGAGCTGTTCACGCCGCTTTTTGCCACCGCGCGCATTGCGGGCTGGTGCGCGCACCGCATTGAGGAACTGCTCACCGGCGGCCGCATCATGCGCCCCGCCTACCGCGCGGTATCCCAACGGGCGGAGTATACGCCCATCGAAGCGCGCTGAGCGCCATCGCGATCCCCCTCTCCGGCCGGGCAATTGCGCCCGGCCGGTTTTCCGTGGTTGACGAAGCGGCCCCGCGCGGGTACAATAAGGTTGCGCGATTGTTACGCGGCGTGGCTGTTTTGCGATAATGCGTGTAACGCTTGCACGAGGATACCGTCTGGGGGGATGTCGGATGGAATTTGAGGACCGGGTTCGCGGCATGCTGGCGGGCAAGGCGCTGATTGAGGCCGAGCGGGTCTGCGATGTAATGCGTTTTTTCTTTTGCGGCGATGGAGAGGTGGCGCTGCACGCGCGCTGCCTGGTGCGGCTGATGGGCGGCGGAAGGCTGGTGGCCAGTTCGTCGGACGCGGCGCTGCCCGCCGTCGACCTCGAGTGCGACAGCCTGGGCGACTTCCAGTGGAACCGCGATTTTTCCGCCTACGATTTCTGCGTCAAGGGGTTTATGAAAAAGGCGCCCCGCGCCGTGGTGACAGAGGTCGCCCTCGAGCCCTGGGGCGACATGATCCTCACGCTGGACGGCGATGCGAGCATCGAGATTCTGACCGATTCCCTGGTTCGGGACGGGGAGCAGTGGCGGCTATTTCGCCACGGGGCGTCCAGGGCGCAGGAGCACGTGGTGCGCTACCCTTCGGGCTTCGTGCTGGAGTGACCGCGGCCGCGCCGCCGCGCTTGACAAGCCCCTTCAGAACGTGTACACTGAACCTGAGCCGAATTAAGAGGGGATTGAGTTCGTGGGAACCAGCAATTATGCGGTGTTTGTGGATCTGGAAAATGCCGGGGCCAAGGAATCGATGCTGATGAGCATCATTGAAAAGGTCAAGATCCGGGGCGACATCCTGCTGGGCAAGGTGTACGGCTATACCGACCGGTACACCGAGCTCAAGGAATGTCTGCTTTCCAATACGTTTTACGTGGTTCCGTCCATACGCTACGGCAAAAACCAGAAGAACAACCTGGACATCCAGCTGGTCATCGACGCGCTGGAGGTGGCCTACGTCAACCCGCTGATCGACAGCTTCTGCATCGTCTCCGGCGACAGCGACTACACGCCGCTGGTGGGCAAGCTCAAGTCCATGGGCAAGAAGGTGCTGGGCATCTCCCGCAGCGAGGTGGCGTCGGGCATCTTCATCAAGGCCTGCAGCGAGTTCATTTTTCTGGAATCGGTGGCCGTCATCACCAAGCCCGCGGTAAAGCCCTCCGCGCGGGACAAGGAGGAGGGCTCGCCGGATCTCAACGAGCTCATCGTCCAGATCGAAACCGTGCTGGCCGACCAGGACGAGGACATGATGTACGCCAGCGAGCTCAAGGATACGCTGACGCGCCTCAGGCCCGACTTTGACGAGCGCGCCTACGGCTGCGCCACCTTCGGCAAGCTGATGGCGCTGGTGGGCGCCCACAGTGCCCGCGTCAAGGTGTGGACGGAGGAATCCTCCCTGAAAATCGGCCTCAACGGCAGCGACGCGCCCACGCCCCAGCTCAACAAGGAGAACTGGCTGCCGGCCTTCCGCGAGTACCTGCGCCAGTACAAGGCCGACGGCTTTGAGCGCATCAACCCGTCGATCCTCAAGGCCGCCATCCAGGCGGATTACCCGGACTTTGAGGAGAAGGCCATCGGCTTCAAGCGCTTCAGTGACGTGATGAAGCGGCTGGAAAAGGAAAAGCTGCTGACGGTGGAGATGGACGGGGCCCACACGATGCTGCTCAAGATCAACTGACGGGCAATGAAATGGCGCCGGAAGCCAACGCTTCCGGCGCTTTTTAACGCCCGGCGCTAGTCGTCCGCGAAGCCTAAGAACCGCGCTATGGCTGGATCTTTTCCTGTCCGATGGTGTCGCGCTCCGCTTGACGCAGCGCTGCTGCGCCTGCGCTCCGGCTCCGTGCCGGGCAGAAAAATCTCTGCGCCCTATCATCGGTTCTTAGGCTTCGTGGACTACTGGGAGAGCGCCCGCGCCAGCGCGTCCGCAATGGCATGGGCGTTTTTGTCCATGGTCCGGATGTAGTCGCCCGCGTCCCCGGGGGCGTGGGTGGACAGGGTGTCGATCAGCGCCAGCTGAAAGCCCGCATCCGTCAGCGCGTCCCGCAGGGCCTGGGGCGCCTGGGATTCGATCAAAATCACCCGGGCGCCGGATTCCCGGAGGGACGCCAGCGCCGCCGAAAGCTCGTTGTCGGAGAGGTCGCTGCCCGGTTCCCGCCGGACGACCGACGCCACCGAAAGCCCCAGCCAGTCGGTGAGGTAGAAAAGCCCCTCGTGGGCCACCGCGACGCTCGCCTCCGGCGCGGCCAGGATCAGCTCCTCCGCGCGGGTTTCCAGCGCCTCCAGCGCCTCGTCATAGTGGGCGAAATTTTCTTCGTAGAGCGACTGATAGTCCGGGTCCAGCGCGATCATGCCCGCGGCGATGACCGAGCACATCTCCCGCGCCTGGGGAACGGACAGGTACGCCCAGGGGTTTTCGTCGTCAAAGTGATCGCTCTCGTCGCCCTCGGGGGCCAGGGCGCCGTTGTTGATCAGCGTCAGCCCGTCCATCGCGCCCATGACCGCGATGGAGCCCCCCGACAAAAGGCTTTCAAAGGACTCGAGCCCCCGGCCGGCCAAAATCACCGCGTCGGCGTCGCCCAAAAGCGCCTCGTCCCAGTCGCTGAGCTCGTAGGAGCGCAGGCAGCCGTCCTGCGGCTGCACCAGGCACTTGAGGGTGATGCCCGGCGCGCCTTCGAGGATGGGGCGCGCCAGCGCGTAGACCGGCGGGAGCGACGCGTAGAGGGTGCGGGCAGGGTTCGCCTCATCCGCCACCAGTTTGTGGCAGCCCGCAAGCGGCAGCGCGAAAAGCGCCGCCGCCAGCATGAAAAGAAATTTGCGCATGGCTTTCTCCTTGGTAATTTCCGGGCGCGGGGCGCCCCGAGGGTTTTTCTAGTCCCAGAGCCGGACGATTTCGACGTTTTTGAAGTAGTGTTTTACAATGTCCTCGGCCTTCGCGCCCTGCTCCGCCATGCCGTAGGCGCCCCACTGGCTCATGCCCACGCCGTGGCCGTAGCCGCTGCCGGTAAAGGTCACCTTGTCGCCGTCCACCGAAACCTCGCTGACCAGCGTGGACTTGAGCTTGGCCGGGTCCAGCGCGATCCGAAGCGCCGGGCCGGAAACGTCGTTTCCGTTGATTTTAAAGGTCGCCGCGCGGCCGGACTCGCCCGTTTCGCCGATTTCGATGGTCTTGACGGCGCCGGTTTTGACGCCCGCCTTTTCCGCGGCTTCGCCCACTTCTTCGGCGGTGAAGGCGGCGGTCCACCGCTTCACGGCATCGGGCGCGCGGTCGGAATCGGGGGATTCTACCGACTCGGTGTACCCCGGCTCCTGGCCCTCATAGTCCAGCGCCTTGGTGGCCAGCTCCGTCCGGCCGCCGGCGTGGGCATGGAACCAGGCATAGGGGAAGTGTCCGTCGTAGCTGAGCACCTCGCCCCGGGTTTCGTCCACCGCCTTGAGGATGCGGTCGTTGATCTTGGATTCGTCGTAGGCCTGGGCCTCGGTGACGTCGGTCGAGATGTCCGCGCCCTTGTACTTGGACGATTTCTCGCTGACGAACTTGAGCACGAAGGTCCGCGCCAGAATCGCCTGGGCCTTCAGCGCCTCCATCGGCCAGTCGGCGCGCATTTCGCCTGCCAGCACGCCCTGTACGTAGCTTTCAATGTCCATGGACTGGACGGATTCCGTGCCCGTGTCGTACACGTCCAGCTGGGGGACACCGTCCTCCAGCGACAGCTTCGAGGGAATATCGGGTTTCACGGCGCCGCCGGCCTGCTGCCCCGGGGTGGGTTCCGGATTTCCCGCGGAGCGCATGCAGCCGGCCAGCGCCGCGCCCGTCAGCAGCAGGACCAGGGTCAGCGAAACCGTTTTTCTCCATTTCATACGCGACTACCTCCCATTCGCGCATAGTGTGCGCGCGGGCCACGCGGCGTATGAAAGGAGAATTGTGGAAGGCTATTTTTTGAGCATGACGGACAGCGCCTCGGCCAGCGATTCCACGCCGCGGAGCCGGACGCCCTCCGGCGGGTGCGTGCCCCGGAGGCTGGCCTTGGGCAGCACGATTTCGGTAAAGCCCAGGCGCGCGCACTCCATCAGCCGCCGCTCGGCCTGGGGCACCGCGCGCACTTCGCCCGCCAGGCCCACCTCGCCCATCACCGCCAGCCGGGCGTCAAGCGCCCGGCCCCGGGCGGAGGAGGCCACCGCCGCCAACAGCGCCAGGTCGGCCGCGGGCTCGGTCAGCTCCAGACCGCCCGCCACGTTGATGTATACGTCCTGGTTGTACAGCGCAAGCCCCGCCCGCTTTTCCAGCACCGCCAGGAGGAGCGAAAGCCTGCCCTGGTCCACGCCCGACGCCATGCGCCGGGGCGTGCCCAGCACCGTGGACGCCACCAGCGCCTGCACGTCCACCAGGAGCGGGCGGGACCCCTCCATGGCGCACAGCACCACCGACCCGCTCTGGTCGTGGGCGCGCTCGCTTAAAAGCGCCTCGGAAGGGTTGGCGATCTCCCGCATGCCCGATCCGGTCATCTCAAACATGCCCAGCTCGTTTACCGAACCAAAGCGATTCTTGACCGCCCGCAAAAGCCGGTATTGCCGCTGGTGATCGCCCTCGAAGTAGAGCACCGCGTCCACCATGTGCTCCAGCACCCTGGGCCCGGCGATGGCGCCCTCCTTGGTCACATGGCCCACCAGAAACACCGCGCAGCCGCTCACCTTGGCGTAGCGCATCAGCGCGGCGGCCGCCTCCCGCACCTGGGACACGCTGCCTGGCGCGCTGGCCATGTCCGCGCGGTACATGGTCTGGATGGAGTCCACCACCATTACGTCCGGCGCGGCGGCCTCGAGCTTCTGCTCGATCTTGTCCATGTCGTTCTCCGGCAGCACGAAAAAGGTGGGCGCCAGCGCGCCCAGGCGGCTGGCGCGCAGCTTGATCTGGCGCGCGGATTCCTCGCCCGACACGTACAGTACGCGCCTTCCCGATTCGGCCATCTTCGCGGAAGCCTGGGTGAGCAGCGTGGACTTGCCGATGCCCGGCTCGCCGCCGATGAGCGTCATGGAACCTTCCACCGTGCCGCCGCCCAGCACCCGGTCCAGTTCGCCGATTCCGGTGGAAAGGCGCAGCACGCCCTCGTCCGGGATCTCGCCGACGGGCAGAACCTCCGCCCCGGCGCCGGGCTTGCGCCGTATCTTGCGCGCCTGGGGGGGCTCCGCTTCCGGGGCCTCCTCCAGCGTGTTCCAGCTGTCGCATTCCGGGCACCTGCCCAGCCAGCGCGCCGCCTCGTAGCCGCACGCCGTGCAGACGTAGCGCGTCTTCGCCTTTGCCATACGTATCCTCCCCGCGATGATGCCCCATTATAGCACAAAGCGCGGGGACTTGCCATCCGCCGCGTTTGCGCATATAATGGTAACGATATCGCTCGGAGGCGTTCCATGCAAAAAGACGATCAGAAGAAACCCGAAAGCGGCGCCCGGCCCGGCGGCCCTGGCGCCGGGCCGGACGCCGCGGGGGAGAAGCCCACCCGCCAGGTGGACATCGAAAAAGTCAAGCGCAAGACGCGAAAGCGGAGCGCTTCCCCGCGCACAGTGATGAAGCTCTCCAAGGGCGGGCGCTCCGGCGGCAAGACCGTCATCGAGCGCAGCCGGAGCTTCATCACCGGCTTCAACACATTCACCCAGAGCCAGCAGGCCAAGCGCCTTTCAAAGCTCCGGGGCGTCAACATGACGTTCCCGCTGTTCATTCTGCTCAGCTTTGTGATCCTCGTCTTCGCGCTGATGGCGCTGGACAACTCCTCCGTGCAGGTGGACCGGCAGACCATCTCGCTGGTGGGGCTTCCGGAGGACCTGGAGGGCTATACGATTTTGCAGGTTTCGGACCTGCACGGCCGGGATTTCGGCGCGCACCAGGCGGCGCTTTTGCGCACGATCAACGCGGAGAGCTACAATCTGCTGGTGTTCACCGGCGACATGGTGGGCGCCTCCGGGAACGCCCAACCCTTTTACGACCTGCTGGACGGCCTCGCCGCGAAGCGGCCGCGCTATTTCATCCCCGGCGACTCCGACCCGGACATCCTGTCGGACGAGCCCCGGGACGCCGGCGGCACGCTGGAGCAGGTGGTGCTCAGCGACTGGGTGCTGGGCGCGAAGAGCCGGGGCGCGGAGCTTCTGTCCGCCGCCACGGCGGTGGACGTGGGCCAGGCCAGGATATGGCTGACGCCCGGATATCAGCTGAATCTGAACATCACCGATTCAGTAAAGCTCTTGCAGGACCAGATGCTTCAGGAAACCGAGGGCACCCTGAGCGGGCTGGAGGGCGACCACGACAACCTGCCCTTTACCACCTGGCGCTTCAACCAGTTCAAGGCCACGCAGGACGCGATTTCCAAGATGAACAGCGCCGACGTCCAGATCGCGCTCAGCCACATTCCGCCCACGGAGCAGTACATCACGGTATCGCAGGAGCTCTCCACCAAGGGCACCCGCGCCTACGCGTACACCCCCGATCTGGTGCTGGCGGGCCATTACTGCGGCGGCGGGTGGAAGCTGCCGTTTATCGGCGCGTTTTACATTCCGTCCGCCTTTTCGCCGCGCCACGGCTGGTTTCCGGCGCGGGAGGATGTGGAGGGCCTGAAGCAGATGGGCGGCACCCTGGTGTACACCACGCCGGGCCTGGGCATGACCGACCGCATCTATCTGCCCAAATTCCGGCTGCTCAACTCGCCCAAGGTTTCGGTGCTGACGCTGACCAGCGCCATCGAGAGCCTGATCGGTTCGTGACGGCGCGCCCCTTCACCCGCTTTGCCGGGGGATAAATCCCCCGGCGCCCTTCCTTTCGCGGCGCACATGGGCCAAAGCAAGTTTGCGCATTCTTAATCCAGAATTCTATTGACAAAAGGACCGCAGGATGGTACATTATACCCAAGGATTAGCACTCGAAAGGTTAGAGTGCTAACAACGGCGAAAGGGGGCGGGGCAATGCACATGGATGACCGGAAGTTCATGATCCTTCGGACGATCATTGACGACTACATCTCCACCGCGGTGCCGGTGGGATCGCGCACGATTTCGCGCAAGCACGGCGTTGGGTTCAGCCCCGCGACCATTCGCAATGAGATGAGCGATCTGGAAGAGCTGGGATACCTGGCACAGCCCCACACCTCGGCGGGCCGGGTGCCCTCCGCGAAGGCCTACCGGCTGTATGTGGATCAGCTGATGCGGGTGCACAAGCTGTCCGAACTGGACATGCGGCGCATCAACGATCACCTGAAGATGCGGGTGGGCGAGGTGGAAGAAGTCATCCGCTGCGCCGCTCAGGCGCTCAGCGACGTGACCAACTACACGGCGCTGGTGGTGGCGCCGCACGCGGATTCCCTCCGGATCAAGCGCGTGCAGCTGATCCCGGTGACGGACGGAAGCGCGCTGATGATCATCGTCACCAGCGGAGGCCTTGTGAAGGACGCGACGGTGCGGGTTCCGGAGGGCGTGAAAAGCGACCTCCTGTACCGCATTTCCGAGATGCTGACCGATCAGCTCGGCGGGCTGACGCTGGGCGAGATGCGCGGCCGCTTTGCCCTTCTCTTCCGCGATCTGAAGGAGCACAGGCGCCTTCTGGCGTCCGTATTGGACGTGATGGAAAACCGGCTTCGTGAAAAGCCGGAGGAGATCACGGTGGGCGGCGGCTCAAACCTTCTGGCCTACCCCGAGTATGCCGACATCGAGAAGGCGAGGACCTTCCTCAGCGTGCTCGAAAGCCGCGAAAAGCTGTACCCGCTGCTCAGGCAGGCCGGATCGATGGAGTTTTCCATTCGCATCGGCCCGGAAAACCAGCTGCCGGAGCTTAGTGACTGCTCACTGGTGACCGCCGTTTACCGCGTCGGCACCGGTTCTACGGGCACGCTGGGCATTTTGGGGCCCACGCGCATGGATTACGGCCGGGTGATCTCGGTGCTGGACTTCATGGGCAAGGCGATCTCAACCCTGCTGCCCGACAGCGAATGATGAGGACTGGAAGTGAGGACATGGCAGAAAAAACGGACAAGATGGTAAACGGCGCCGGGCAGGAGCCCGAGGCGCAGGCGGAACAGAAACAGGACGTCGTCCCCGAGGCGGTTGACGATTCCGAGGTGCGGGCGCTGAAAGAGGCGCTGGAGAAGGCCGAGGCGGAGCGGGACGAATACCTTCGGATCGCGCAGCGCACCCAGGCCGACTTCATGAACTACAAGCGGCTCAACGTGAGCGCCAAAGCCGATGCCTACGACGATGGCGTGCGCGACGCCATGAGCGCCATGCTGCCCACCGTCGATAACCTGGAGCGCGCGCTGGACGCCGCCCAAAAGGCGGGGGAGGCCGGCGCGCTGACCGAGGGCGTCGAGATGACGCTGCGGCAGATGCTCGCCGCGATGGAGAAGCTGGGCGTCACCGAGATCCCGGCCATGGGCGAAGCCTTCGACCCGGAGTGCCACAACGCGGTGGTCTGCTGCAGCGAGGGCGATCCCGGCACCATCCAGGAGGTTTTTCAAAAGGGATACCGCGCCCGCGGGCGCAACATCCGGTGCGCCATGGTCAAAGTGGCCGCCGAGCAATAAAGTTTTTTCAGTCGAAATTTGGGAGGACAACAATATGAGCAAGATTATCGGAATCGATCTGGGTACCACCAACTCCTGCGTAGCCGTCATGGAAGGCTCGGAGCCGGTCGTCATCCCCAACGCGGAGGGCGCCCGCACCACCCCCTCGGTCGTGGCCTTTGCCAAGAACGGCGAGCGGCTGGTGGGCCAGGTCGCGAAGCGCCAGGCCGTCACCAACCCGGACCGCACGGTCATTTCCATCAAGCGTGAGATGGGCACCAACCACCGCGAGACCATTGACGGCAAGGACTATACGCCCCAGGAAATCAGCGCCATGATCCTGCAGAAGCTCAAGACCGACGCGGAAGCCTACCTGGGCGGCAAGGTCACCCAGGCGGTCATCACCGTGCCCGCCTACTTCTCCGATGCCCAGCGCCAGGCCACCAAGGACGCCGGCCGCATCGCGGGCCTGGAAGTGCTGCGCATCATCAACGAGCCCACCGCCGCGGCGCTGGCCTACGGCCTTGACAAGGAACAGGCCCACAAGATCCTGGTGTACGACCTGGGCGGCGGCACCTTCGACGTGTCGCTGATGGAGATTGGCGACGGTGTGTTTGAGGTGCTGGCCACCGCCGGCAACAACCGGCTGGGCGGCGACGACTTTGACCAGCGCGTCATCGATTACATCGCGGCGGAGTTCCAGCGCGAGAACGGCATCGACCTCCGGCAGGACCGCATGGCGCTTCAGCGCCTGAAGGAAGCCGCCGAGAAGGCCAAGATTGAGCTCTCCGGCCTGATGTCGGCCAACATCAACCTGCCCTTCATCACCGCGGACGCCACCGGCCCCAAGCACCTGGACATCACGCTGACCCGCGCCAAGTTCAACGAGCTGACCGCGGACCTGGTCGAAAAGACCATCAGCCCCCTCCAGCAGGCGCTGCGCGACGCCAACCTGCAGGTTTCGCAGATTGACAAGGTGATCCTGGTGGGCGGCTCCACCCGCATCCCCGCCGTGCAGGAAGCGGTGCAGCGCATCGTGGGCAAGGAGCCCTACAAGGGCATCAACCCGGACGAGTGCGTCGCCATCGGCGCGGCCATCCAGGCGGGCGTTCTGGGCGGCGAGGTCAAGGACGTGCTGCTGCTGGATGTCACCCCGCTTTCGCTGGGCATCGAAACCATGGGCGGCGTGTTCACCCGGCTGATCGACCGCAACACCACCATCCCCACCAAGAAGAGCCAGGTGTTCTCCACCGCCGCCGACGGGCAGACCGCGGTCGATGTGCACGTGCTGCAGGGCGAGCGCGAAATGGCCGCCTACAACAAGACCCTGGGCCGCTTCCAGCTCACCGGCATCGCGCCGGCGCCCCGCGGAACGCCGCAGATCGAAGTCACCTTTGACATCGACGCCAACGGCATCGTCCACGTGAGCGCCAAGGACCTGGGTACCGGCAACGAGCAGAAGATCACCATCACCGCGTCTTCGAACCTCACCGAGGCCGAGATCAAGAAGGCCATGGACGAGGCGGAGAAGTTCGCAAACGAGGATAAGGCCCGCAAGGAAGAGGTCGAAACCTTCAACCAGGCCGATTCCGCGATCTATCAGACCGAGAAAACCATGCGCGACATGGGCGACAAGCTGGACGCCGCCGATAAGGCGACCCTCGAAAGCGAGCTGGAAGCCTTCAAGAAGACCCGCGCCACCAACAACGCCGCCGACATCAAGCGCGAGATGGAGGCCTTCACCCAGAAGACCTACGAGATCTTCGGCAAGGTTTACCAGCAGTCCGCCGGCGCGGCGGAGGGCGCGCAGGCCGAGCCCCACGTGAACGACGACGGCACCGTGGAGTCCGACTTCACGGATCAGAATTAAAATACGCGCAATCCCTTCGGGGACTGTGCGGGGATTTGTGCCGGGGCCCCCGCCCCGGCGCCTTTCCGATCGCCTCCGGGTGTGCGGAGGCGATCGGAAAGGCGAATGTGGCCCCAGGGGCCGATACTTGCCCAAAGCGCCGAAACCGGCGCCTGGCGGGCGGATTTGAGGTGTGTGACGTTTGGCAAAACGGGATTACTACGAGGTTCTGGGCGTCAGCAAGACGGCCAGCGAGGCGGACATCAAAAAAGCATACCGCCAGATGGCCAAAAAGCTGCACCCGGATGTGAACCCGGGGGACAAAAAGGCCGAAGAGGCGTTCAAGGAACTCAACGAGGCGTACGAAGTGCTTTCGGACGCCCAAAAGCGCGCGCGCTACGATCAGTTTGGCCATGAGACGCCTGGCCAGGGCGGCCCCGGCGCGGGCGGATATGGCGATTTTGGCGGATTTGGCGGGTTTGGCGGCGGATTTGGCGATTTCGGGGACATCTTTTCGTCGTTTTTCACCGGCGCGGGCGCCGCGGGCGCGCGGCGCGGCCCGGTGCAGGGCGATGACCTTCGCTACGACATCACCATCTCCTTTGAGGAGGCGGCGGCGGGCTGCTCCAAGGAGATCACGCTGGTCCGGGACGAAACCTGCGACACCTGCAAGGGCAGCGGCGCGCGGCCCGGCACCCAGCCTCAGACGTGCCCCACCTGCAAGGGCAGCGGCCAGGTGCGGGTGACGCAGAACACCGCCTTCGGGCGCATCCAGAACGTGCGCGTGTGCGAAACCTGCCACGGCGAGGGCAAGATCGTCACCGATCCCTGCCCCAAGTGCGGCGGGCGCGGCGTGAC
>JARKQG010000108.1 GCA_029974035.1 Eubacteriales bacterium
GCCGCTGCCCGCCTGATCGGCGATGGTTTTGACCGTTACGTCCAATGCGTGATCGTCCGACAGGTCGCCGATCGTTACCGACGCGCCGGATTTCGTGGCCGCGTACCGCCGCTTGGTGGGGTTCGTGCCGTTTCCCGTCCATTGCAGGTACTCGTTGGGCGTCACGCCCGTATAGATCAAAGACTGCCCTACAACCGGATCGGACGGCAGCGTGCTGGTGCGCGGTGCGGCCGAAACCTGCAGGTTCTGGGCAAACGCGCTGTTGGCAAACAGGCTGGCTACGTCAATCTTGTCCGCCGTGACCGCCCCTGCCGCCAACTTCGCCGTCTCCACCGCGCCCGCGGCAATCTTGTTGGCTATTACGCTTGCGGCGGCAAGCTTATCCGTCGTAACCGCGCCGGATACGATCATCTCCGTCAGGATGGCGTTGGCGGCGATCTTGTCCGCGCCGATGGCGTCCGCCGCAATGGCCGATGCCGTCACGCTGTTGGCCGCCAGCGCGCCCGCAGTCACGGCACCGGCAGCGATTTTGTCTGCCGTCACGCTGTTGGCCGCCAGTGCGTTGGCCAGTACGGTGCCCGGGACGATCAGATCGCCATCCAGCACCGTGGCGGTGGGCACCACCACCGCCACGCCGGACTTATTCAGAAACACCAGACAGTCGTTCGCGGTGAGCGTCGGGAAGGTGTCGGACACGACCAGGTTGTTCGGGTACGACGGCGTCCACCATGCATACACCTTGTCCGTACTACCGTCCGTAATGGCGAACGTCTGCCCGGCGAACTGGATGTGCAGCCCCGACCAGGAAATATGCCCTGCCGCCGGGCTGTTGTTGGAGATCGTAAACGCCATGCCTCCCGCCCTCCCTAAAAGATCATGTGCAGCGCAGTATTGAGCTTGTCCGTGGCCACCGCGCCCGCGCCGATCTGCGTGCTGCCCACCGCGCCTTCCGCAATTTTCGCCGACGTCACCGCCCCGCTGGCCAGCTTGTCCGATGTTACCGCGCTGCCGGCGAGCTGCGTGGCACCTACCGCGCCGCTGGCAATCTTTCCGGAAGTGACGGCGCTGCCGGCGATTTTTCCCTCGGTTACCGCGCCCGATGCGAGATTGCTTTCGGCCACCGCGCCGCTCCCAATCTTGCCGGACGTGACTGCGCCGGACGCAAGCTTGGCCTCGGTGACCGCCCCGGACGCAAGGGCGCCGCTTTCTACGGCCCCGCTGCCAATTTTCCCGGACGTGACTGCGCCGGACGCAAGCTTGGCCTCGGTGATGGCCAACGCGGCAATTTTCCCCTCGGTGATCGCGCCGCTTCCGATTGCCGAGCCGTCAACCGATCCATCCAAAATCGCCGCGCCGCTGGTCATGCGGCCGGACCCGATAACAAGCTGGTGCGTGCCGCCGTTGTTGATCGCCACCAGCACGTCGTCGTCGGTCAGCGCGGGTTTGGTGGCGCTTGTCTGAAATACCGTGTTCGGCGACGCCGCAAATTGCCACCAAATGTACTTGTTGTCGGTGCTGCCGTCGGTAATGGCGTAGTTAACCCCTTTGTAGACGATGTTGCAGTCGGACCACGCGACCTTGCCCGTGGCAGGAGAGTTGTCTGTGAGCGTGAAGCCGTCCAACTGGTGTACCGCGAGATTCAGGTCGCGTGATCCGATCCGACCCGTGCGTTCCACGGCGTCGTACAAGACGCCCAAACGGTAGCTGACGTCATGAAGAATGCCCTTGAGTTCATCGTTGAGTACCTCGCGCACCTGCGCGCGGAGATCAGCAGTTCGTTTTGCCATGGGGATACCTCCTAATAAATGATGTGCTGCGTCAGATTGAGC
>JARKQG010000111.1 GCA_029974035.1 Eubacteriales bacterium
TGCGACGCTGCCGCTCAAGACCCAGGCGGTGCTGCTGGGGCATACCTACGCGTCCGGCGTCATGGTGCAGAAGGACACGGACGTGCCGCCGTACGTGGCCATTGGGTTCATGGCCCGCACCACCAAGGGAAACTACCGCTTTGCGTGGCTTCTCAAGGGCAAGTTCGCCCTCAAGGAGGACGACTACGCCACCATGGAGGACGCGCCCAAGTGGAACAACCCCAAGCTTTCCGGCACCTTCGTCAAGCGCATCTACGACGGCGAGTGGCAGCGGGTGGCCGACAGCGGCGACGAGGACTTCACCGGCGCGGACACATGGTTTGACAAGGTGCCCGGCGACCAGACTGCGGCGCCCGAGACCTAAACACCGCGTGTATGAGCGGCATCAAGTTGGCCGCCCATCGACTATGGAGGGATGAATATGGCACTTCAAGACATCCGCGAGATCGCGGTACCCATTACACTGGACAAGCCCCGCACGCTGCGCTTTGACTTGAACGCGTTTGCGGAACTGGAGGAGAAGTTCGGCTCCATGGACGCGGCGTTTCAGGCCATGAAAAAAGGCAGCCTCAAGGCGGCGCGGGCGCTTCTGTGGGCGGGGCTTCTGCACGAGGACGAGACGCTCACCGAAAAGCGCGTGGGCGCCATGGTGGGGCTCCAAAACATCGGCGGGATCATGGAGACCATCGCCGACGCCATGAACCGGGCCATGCCGGAGACCGATTCGGCGGAATCTGCGGAGGGTAAAGAAAACCCTACTTAGACGCGCTGTGGGACTCGTTCCGGCCCGCGGAAAACAATGCGGGACAAGGGAGCATCGACTGGGTAGGGCTTTACTACATCGGCACGGTGGTGCTGGGCATGACCCGGGAGGAGTTCTGGCATACGACGCTCCGGAAGCTCAGCGCGCTGTACGCGCATCACGTGCGGCTGCGCGCGCCCAGGCGCAGGCGGGCTTCCGCGGGTGCCGCGACGCGGAGTCCTTTTGACGATCTGATTTGAGGGGAGGTGGCGGAGCATGGCAAAGGACATCGGGGATCTCATCGTCAAGCTGTCGCTGGACAGCGCCCAGTTCGAGTCCGGCATGGAAAAGTTCGAAAAGCAGATGACGAAGCTGCAAGCCCAGTACCGAAGCTCCGCCACCGGCGTCACGGACTTTGACAAGGTCGTCACCAAGCTCGAGGGCAGCGCCAAGACGCTCACCGACAAACTCGCCGCCCAGCGGGAGAAGGTCTCGGAGCTGGAAGCCGCCTACCAGAAATCCGTCGAGACCAAGGGCGCGGACGCCGAGGAAACCCAAAAACTCAAGGACAAGCTGGAGACCGCGCGGGCGGAGCTTTCCAACACCGAAACGGCGCTGAAAACCGTCAACGAGCAGATCGCGGCCAACCAGAACGGCTGGTACCAACTCTCCGTCAACCTGGAGGGCGTGGGCGAACGGCTGGAAAAGGTCGGCGAGAAGATTTCCGACGTGGGCGAAGGCCTCTCCAAGAACATCACCGCGCCCATCGCTGCGGTGGGCACCGCGGCCGTGGCATCGTTCTACGATCTGGACGAAGGGCTCGACACCATCGCCAAGAAAACCGGCGCCACCGGGGATGCGCTCTCCGGCATGGAGGATGTGGCGGTCGATCTCTTCACCAACATGGCCGTCACCATGGACGACGCGGGAACCACCGTCGGGGAGGTCAACACCCGCTTCGGCGCCACGGGCGACGAGCTTAAGAACCTGTCGGCGCTGTTTCTGCGCTTCGCGGCCATCAACGACACCGACGTCAACGACGCGGTGGATTCCACCGCGCGCCTGCTCGCCCAGTTCGGGCTGGACGCCTCCGACGCGGCGGACCTTCTGGGCATGCTCTCC
>JARKQG010000113.1 GCA_029974035.1 Eubacteriales bacterium
CGCCACCTCGACAATAGCAAGGAGGACGTAACATGGCCAATCGCAAGCTGGGCAGGCCGACCGACCAGCGCAGGGCGCTCCTGCGCAATCAGGTGACCAACCTGATCTGGTACGGAAAAATCGAGACCACCCTCACCCGCGCCAAGGAAGTCAGCTCCGTCGCCGAAAAGCTGATCACGCTGGCCGCGCGCGAGTGCGATAACAACGTGGAAACCACCAAGAACACCAACAACGACAAGGGACAGACGGTCGTTCTGAACGTGGTCAACGACGCGCCCTCGAAACTGGCCGCGCGCCGCCGCATGATGAGCTACCTCTACGAAATCCCCGAACCGCGCAAGGACGACGAGAGCCGTTCCGAATACAAAGAGCGCACCAAGGCCGTCAGGCACCCCGTGGTCGAGAAGCTGATGCGCGAAATCGGCCCCAAGTACAAAAAACGCGCGGCCGACAAGGGCCAGGGCGGCGGCTACACCCGCATCCTCAAGATCGGGCCCCGGCGCGGCGACGGCGCGGAAATGGTCATCCTGGAGCTGGTGTAACGAAGCGGGGCGATGCCCGCCGGATCTTTGAAAGGCCCCTGCGCTTTGCGCCGGGGCCTTTCCCGCCCAAAACTTCGCCGCGGGACGCGATAGGCTCGCGGCCCGCGGCGAAGTTTATTTTTTTGTTTGGGTTCAGACGACGTAGGCCTTCAGATCGTTTTTCAGGTCGTCGTTGGCACCGTCGCTGACCAGCTCCATGGGCTTTGTCAGGTCCATCGAGAAAATCCCCAGAATGGACTTGGCGTCGACCACATAGCGGCCGTGCACCAGCGCCAGTTCCTCGCTGTACTGCGACGTGATTTTGACGAAATCTTTGACCGAATTGGCATCTTTGAATTTCACCGTGAGCTTCATAACGTTTCCCTCCCGTTTGCTCGGTTTGTCTTTTCTCTTCTCTCTTCCGACGGTATTATGATAACCGAAGATTGTAAAGCCCAAACTGGGGAACGGTAACGTTTCCGATCACATTGTGTGAATGAATGTTAAGCCCGGCCGGGCGTGAACGCGCGCGCCCACGGTTGATTTTTCGCCGGTTTTAGGGTATGATGAGGAAGCAAAACCCATGGATTCTGGCGCCGGGAGGCAAATACGTGCCCACATTCAACCAAGAGAACAACCGGAACTTCTGCATCATCGCGCACATTGACCACGGCAAGTCCACGCTGGCGGACCGCCTGCTGGAAAAGACCGGCGTGATGGCCACCCGCGACATGACCGAGCAGGTGCTCGATTCGATGGATCTGGAGCGGGAGCGCGGCATTACGATCAAATCCAAGGCCGTGCGGATGCCTTATACGGCGGAGGATGGCGTGGACTATGTGCTCAATCTCATTGACACCCCCGGCCACGTGGACTTTACCTACGAGGTCTCCCGGGCACTGGCCGCCTGCGAGGGCGCGGTGCTGGTGGTGGACGCCAGCCAGGGCATCGAAGCCCAGACGCTGGCCAACGTCTACATGGCGCTGGAGCACGACCTGGAGATCCTGCCGGTCATCAACAAGATCGACCTGCCCAGCGCCCAGCCGGAGGTGGTGCGGCATGAAATCGAGGATGAAATCGGCCTCGACGCCGAAGGCTGCCCGCTGGTCTCCGCCAAGCAGGGCGTCGGCATCGGCGAGGTGCTCAGCGCCATCGTCACCCGCATCCCGCCGCCCAGGGGCGACATCGGCGCTCCGCTCCGGGCACTGATCTTTGACAGCTATTACGACAACTACCGGGGCGCGATCAGCTCGGTTCGTCTGATGAGCGGCACTGTGCGGGTGGGCGACCGCATTCGCATGATGGCCAGCGGGCACGAGTTTGACGTGACCGAGGTGGGCGCCTTTCTGCCCGGCGGCTACAGCCCCGCGGACTGCCTCAGGGCGGGCGAGGTGGGCTACATCGCGGCCTCCATCAAGGACATCGCGGACATCCGGGTGGGCGACACGATTACGCTGGCCGCCGCCCCCGCCAGGGAACCGCTGCCCGGCTACAAGCCGGTGCTGCCCATGGTCTACTGCGGCATATACCCCGCCGACGGCGCGGATTATGAGGATCTGAAGGACGCGTTGGCGCGGCTCAGGCTGAACGATGCCGCCATCTTCTTTGAACCGGAAACCAGCGTCGCGCTGGGCTACGGCTTTCGCTGCGGCTTTTTGGGCCTTCTGCACATGGAGATCATCCAGGAGCGGCTGGAGCGGGAGTTTGATCTGGACCTGGTCACCACCGCCCCCAGCGTGGTGTACCACGTGGTCAAGACCGACGGCGAGAAGATCACCATCGACAACCCCACCAACCTTCCGCCCGTTCAGGAGATTGCCTGGATGGAGGAGCCCTTCGTGGACGCGCAGGTGATCACGCCCCAGGAATACGTGGGCGCGATCATGGAATTGTGCCAGGACAAGCGCGGCACCTTCCGCGACATGAAGTACATCGAGGGCGGCCGCGTGCTTTTGATGTACGATCTGCCCCTCAATGAGGTGATCTACGACTTCTTCGACCAACTGAAGAGCCGCACCCGCGGCTACGCCTCCTTTGATTATTCTCTGAAGGGCTACGCCAGGAGCGACCTGGTGAAGCTGGACATCCTGCTCAACGGCGAAACCTGCGACGCGCTTTCGATCATCGTGCACCGGGACCGCGCCTATCCCCGCGGCCGGTCCATCGCGGAAAAGCTGAAGGACGTCATCCCGCGCCAGCTCTTCGAGATTCCGATCCAGGCCGCCATCGGCGGCAAGGTGATCGCCCGGGAGACGGTCAAGGCACTGCGCAAGGACGTATTGGCGAAGTGCTACGGCGGCGACATCACCCGGAAGAAGAAGCTGCTGGAGAAGCAGAAGGAGGGCAAAAAGCGCATGCGCCAGGTGGGCTCGGTGGAGGTGCCCAGCGAGGCGTTCATGGCCGTGCTCAAGATGGACTGAGGCGGTGGGGAAGGCATGAAAAGCGCGGCGCTGTACGTTCACATCCCCTTCTGCGCGAAGAAGTGCGCCTACTGCGACTTTCGCTCCTGGGCGGGCCGTGAGGCCGACTGGGGGCGCTATCTGAACGCGCTGGAGGAGGAATTCAAAACCTCCGCCGCCCGTTACGGCAGGCTGCCGGTGGCGACGGTGTTCATCGGCGGAGGCACGCCGTCCATCCTGCCGGCGGACGCGGTGATGCGCATTCTGGCCATGACCCGCGCCCGGTTTGAACTGCTGCCCGGCGCGGAGATCACCGTGGAGGCCAATCCCGGCACGCTGTCCCCGGAAAAGCTGCGCGCCTTTCGTGATTCCGGGGTCAACCGGCTTTCCGTGGGGCTGCAGACGGCGCAGCCGAAGCTTTTGGAAATGCTGGGCCGCATCCACACCGCCGAGGAGGCCGCCCTCGCCGTGGCCCGGGCGCGGGACGCGGGACTGAAAAATATCAACCTCGACCTCATGTACGCGCTGCCCGGCCAGACGATGGCGGATTGGGTGGAGACGCTGAAATTTGCGCTGGGGCTGAACCCCGAACACCTGTCGCTGTACAGCCTGATTTTGGAGGCGGGCACGCCGCTGGCCCGCGCCGTCGCCGCGGGCGAACAGGCCGCGCCGGGGGACGATATTTCCATCGCCATGCAGCGCGCCGCCGGGCGCATCCTGGCCCGGCGGGGTTTTCAGCGGTATGAGATCTCCAACTACGCGCTTCCGGGCTATGCCTGCCGCCACAACACGATCTATTGGACCCGCGGAGACTATCTGGGGCTGGGCTGCGCCGCCCATTCGATGATGGGCGGCGAGCGGTTTGAAAACACCGCCGATCTCGACGCCTACCTGGCCGGCGTCCGGGAGGTTTCCCGCCGCGCCATCGGCGCGGCCGAGGCGCGGGAGGAGGCCATTCTGCTGGGAACCCGCACCGCCCGGGGCATCCCGCTGGAAATGGTATCCGGAAGGCGCGAACAGGTAGGCCGGCTGGAGACCGGTGGGTTTGTAAAGCGCGAAAACGGCCGGCTGATCCTCACCGAGCGGGGCATGGACGTGCAGAACGCGGTGGTCCTGGAGCTGCTGTAATCGTTAAATCCGCGGTTCCCCCTTGACGGGCGGGGCGAATCGCGGTATTCTATGGGCAGATAGTTAGAAGATTATCTAAACATCTAAAAAGGGGGAGCGGTATGGGCGACGCATGGGACGCGCTGGCCGACCCGACGCGAAGAAAGATCCTGTCGCTGCTTCGCGGGGGGGACCTGAACGCGGGGGAGATCGCGTCCAGGTTTGACATGACCAAGCCGTCGATCAGCCATCATCTCAACATCCTGAAAAACGCGGATCTGGTGCGCGCCGAGCGCAGCGGGCAGAACATTGTCTATTCCATCAACACCAGCGTGCTGGAGGATCTGATGGATTTGATTGCCGACTTGACCGGAAGGGGGAAAAAGCCATGAAATCCAAGCTGTTTGTTCTGGCGGTTGCGCTCAACCTGGCCGCGATGGCCGTCGTAATCGCGGGGCTTCCGGCGCAGGTGCCCATTCACTTCGGCCCCGACGGCCAGGCGGACTGGTGGGGGAGCCGGTGGTTTTACCTGGTGTTTGCGTTCATCCCGCCGCTGGAAGCGGCCGCGTACCTCATCTACCGTCACCTGACGCGCCACAACCCCAACGTGCGGAAAAACGCTGCGATTGAGGAAAAGGTGGTCGCGCTGACGGCGCTGTTTCTGGCGGTGGTGGGCTGGTTCTTCCTGCTGACCGTCCGATCGGGCGTGACGCGGCTCAGCACATCCTGGGCCTGTCTGATCTTCACCGCCGTGGGCCTTTTGATGATCTACATCAGCAACTACATGGCGAAGATCCGCCCCAACCGCTCGCTGGGCATCAGGGTGCGCTGGACGCTTCGGGATGAGACGGTCTGGACCAGGGCGCACCGGGTGGCGGGTTATGCCGGCGTTGCCGGCGGCGCGATCATCGTCGCGGGCAGTCTGATGGGCATGGCGCTTCAGGTGTGGATGGCCTTCGCGGGGTTTGCCCTGGGGTTGATCGTCCTCGTCGCCGTGCCGGTGGTCTACGCGCGAAACCTCTATCGGAAGCTGCATCCAGGGGAATAACAAAGCCATAAATGAGCGCCGGCCGCCGCCGGCGCTCATTTGGCGCTCGCCAAACGTGTGCTAAATTCCTGCGCGACGCTGTACAAATGCCCAATCTTTCGGTATAATAGAATATCTGAATTGCATATGGGGGAAGAACATGCGGTGGATTGCGAGCGCGGCGTTCGGGCTCGAGGGACTGGTCAAGCGCGACCTTGAGCGGCTCGGCGCAGGCGGCATTCGGCCGCTGCCTACTGGCGGCGTCGCCTTTGAGGGAGACGGCGCGGCGGGTTTTTGCGCCAACCTCTGGCTTCGCACCGCCGACCGGGTGCTGCTGGAGATGGGTCGGTTTGAGGCACGCTCGTTTGAGGCGCTGTTTGAAGGCGTCCGGGCGCTGCCCTGGCCCGATTTTCTGCCCCGGGACGCGGCTTTCCCGGTGCGCGCCCAATGCGCCCGCTCCCAGTTGATGAGCCCCAGGGACTGTCAGGCGATTGTGAAAAAGGCGGTGGCCGAGCGACTGAAGGCCGCCTATCGGCTGGACTGGCTGCCCGAGACCGGGGCAAGCTACGCCGTCGACGTGTCGATCCACGAAGATCAGGTGACGGTGGCGCTGGACAGTTCCGGCGCGGCGCTTTCCCGGCGGGGATACCGCACCTGGAACGGCGAGGCGCCGCTCCGGGAAACGCTGGCGGCGGCCCTGGCGCTTTTGTCGCCCTGGCGGCCCAGCCTGCCGCTGTACGATCCCTGCTGCGGCACCGGCACCATCCTGATCGAAGCGGCGCTGATCGCGCTGGACCGGGCGCCGGGCCTTATGCGCGCCTTTGACTGCGAGGCATGGGCGTTTATGCCCAAAGACGCGATGGCCGCGGCCCGCGCGGCGGCGGCGGATCGCTTCGAGTCGGCCGCGTCGCGCCCGCTTGCCGTGCGCGGATCGGATATCGATCCGGAGGCGCTGGTTCTGGCGGAGCGGCATGTCGCACAGGCGGGGCTGACGGGCCGGATCGCGCTGGAGCGGTGCGATGTCCGGGACGCTTCCGCCCGGGGCTTTGGCGCGATCGTGACCAACCCGCCCTACGGCGAGCGCCTGGGGGACGCGCGCGCCGCCCGGGCCGTGGCGCGGGAACTCGGGAAACTCATGGGGCGCTCGGGCTGGTCGGTTTCGGCCCTGACGGCCGATCGGGGCTTTGAGCGCGCCTTCGGGCGCCGCGCGGACAAGCGCAGGCGCCTGTACAACGGCCGCATCGAATGCGAATTCATTACCTTTACCGGAGGATCTGTCCAATGATCGGGAAAGCCATATTCAGCCGCGCGCCGCTGGTGCAGAATCGCCTCGCCCCGCTGCCGCTGGGCGCAATCCGCCCGGAGGGATGGCTGCGCCAGCAGCTTGAGGCTCAGGCGGAGCAGGTGCGCCGCACCGCGGACGCTTGGCCGGAGCGCGTCCCGGCGGGCGGGTGGCCCTTCGCGCTAGCGGGCGACGCCGGTCACGCGGCGCTGTACCTGGACGGGCTGGTGTGGCTGGCCTACGTGCTGGAGGACGAGGCCCTGAAGGCGCGGGTGCAGCACCGCATGGACTGGGTGTTTCAAAGTCAGCGCGAGGACGGATGGCTCGGCCCGGAGGACGGCGACTGGTGGCCGCGCATTGTGATCGCACGGGCGGCTCAGAGCTACTTCACCGCCACTTCTGACAAGCGGGCGCTGGTATTTCTCGACAGGTTTTTCCGCTATCAGCTGATTAATCTGGATGCCACGCCCCTCACGGGGGACGCCATCGCCCGCGCCGCGGACAACATCCTGCTGGCGCTGTGGCTGTACAACCTGACCGGCATGAGCCATCTGCTGACCCTTGCGAAGAAGCTGCAGGGCCAGTCGCTGGACTGGACCAGCCACTTCCACAACTTTCCCCACATCCGGCCGATGGAAAAGCAGCGCCCCTGGGCGGAGCTCTCCGGCAAAATGGAGCAGGAGGAGCCCATGGCCGGCGCCTCCCAGCCCTACTTTCGCAGGGAGGCCGCGCTGTCCGACGCCGTCAACGTGGCCATCGGGCTCCGCGCACCGGGCATCATCGGTTTGGTCAAGTCCGGTTTCAAGGAAGTCGGCGCCTTCAAGGTGGGCTGGCAGCGGCTGATGAAGCACCACGGCGTGGCACTTTCAATGTTCACCGGCGACGACCATCTGGCGGGCGCGAGCCCCACCCAGGGCGTCAACCTGGAGGCGGTGGTCGAGACGATGACCACGCTGGAGACGCTGATGGCGGTGAGCGCGGAGGACGCGCCGGAACTACCGGACATTCTGGAAAAGCTGGCGTTCAACGCGCTGCCTTCGATGATCAGCGCGGACATGTCCGCCTGTCAGCACGTGGGCCAGGTGAACCAGGTTTCGGCCACCCGCGCGCCGCGGCCCTGGTACAACGACGGGGAGGACGCGCTCCTCTACGGTGCGCTGGCCCGCACGGCCTGCGCCGCGCGGGTGACCCAGGCGTGGCCCCGGTTTGCCGCGTCGCTGTGGTATGCCACGTCCGACGACGGCCTTGCGGCGGCGTCCTACGCGCCCTGCCAGGTCAACTTCGTCGCCGGAGGCACCCGCGTCCGGCTGAAGGTCACGACGGGCTACCCCTTTGATACGCAGGTGACGATCGAGGTCGCCGTCAAGCGGCCGACGGAGTTTCCGCTGTACCTTCGCATCCCCGCCTGGGCGGAGCAGGCGATGATCCGCCTGCCGGATGGCGAACTGATGTCGGTTCGCGCCGGTGATCCGCCCGCCTGCGTGCGCCGCAAGTGGACGGGGTGCGAGCGGGTGACGCTGGACCTGCCGATGCAGCCGCGCCTGAGCCGGTGGTTTCACCAGTCGGCCGCGGTGGAATTGGGGCCGCTCATCATGTGCCTGAGGCCCGAAGAGGACATCCGCCCCGTGGACGGCGCGCAGCTTTTGCAGGCCACCGCCCGCTCCCCGTGGAACTGGGCGCTGGTGGCGGGCGAGGCGATGAAGGCCGTCATTGAGCCGGAGAAGGCCGCCGCCTTCAAGCGCGGCGCCGACGCCGCGCGGGTGCTGGTCAAGGCGGTTCCGGTGCCGGACTGGGGCATGGAGGGCGAAAGCGCGGCGCCGCCGCCGATCCAGCCGGAGGCGGACCGGGCCGAAGAACAGGTGATCGAACTGACCCCCTTTGGCAATTCCTCCGTACGAATCGCGCAGTTTCCGACCGTTAAGGACGACGGATAGGGAAGAGATTATGCAAAAGGCCGTTCAAAAGCCGCGGCGACTCTTTTTGATCAACTTTATGAAGCTGGCGCTGCCCATCATGGCGCAGACGCTGATGATCGCGGCGATGCAGGTGGTGGACAACGTCCTGGTGGGGCAACTCCAGCAGGGGCGGACCCAACTGGGCGAGTATACCATTTCTGGTGTGGCGCAGGCCAACAAGGTCGCGTTTCTGTTCCAGATGGCGGCCTTTGGCATGGCGGGCGGCGCTTCGGCCTTTTTTTCCCAGCTCTGGGGCAAGCGCGATTACGAAGGCGTGAACCGCACGCTGGGCATGGGGGTGGCCGCGGGGCTTGTCGTCGCCCTCGCGTTTGCCATTCCGTCCATCCTGGCGCCGGAAGCCTTCCTGAGGCCGTTGCTGGCCTCCAGCGAGGCGCTCTGGTACGGCGCCATCTATCTGCGCATCGTCGCCCTTTCCTTCTTCCCCTACGCGATTTCCGCGATGCTGAGCGCATCCTTCAAATCCACCGAGCGGGTGCTGCTGCCGATGTTTGCCAGCTTTGCCGGCGCGGGCATCGACGCACTGGCGAGCTATGTGCTGATCTTCGGCAAGTTTGGCGCGCCGCGGCTGGAGGTGGCCGGCGCGGCGGCGGGCTCCGTGCTGGGGGTGCTGGCCGAGCTTCTGATCCTGCTCCTGGTGGGCCATGCCAAGGGGTACTTTTCGCCCAAGTCCTGCGCGGGCTTTTTCCGGGTTCGGCGCGACTTTGCCGCGAGGTTTCTCAAGGTCGTACTGCCGGTGGTGGGCAATGAAATGCTCTGGGCGCTGGGCGTCGTCGCCTATTCCGCCACCTATGGGAACATGGAAAACGCGGCGGCCGCCACCTCCGCGGTGATCATCTACAGCAACGTCGAGCAGATGGCGTCGGTGATCCTCCGGGGCACCACCCAGGCCACCGCGATCCTCATCGGCATGTCCATCGGCGCCGGCCGGGAGGACGAGGCCAGGCACCGCGCCTGGCGCATGCTGAAGATCAATATCGCCATCGCCGCCCTCACGGCGGTGCCCATTCTGGCATTCGGCGGCCATGTCACGGCGTGGTTCAGCGTTGGCGAGGCGACAAAGCTGAGTGCCCAGCGGCTGATCCGGATCTTTGCCTTCGTGCTGCCGCTGATCGCCGCCAATTCGGTGATGGTGGTGGGCATCTTCCGTCCGGGCGGGGATTCCACGGTCTCCATGCTGATGGACGTGGTGCCGATGTGGGCGCTGGGCGTGCCGCTGGCGTTTCTGGCGGCGCTGGTGCTGCGCTGGGACGTGGAGTACGTGTACCTGGTGTCCACCGCGGAATACGTGGCCAAAGCGATCTTCGGCATCTGGCGGCTGCGGAGCGGAAAGTGGATCCACAACCTGGTGGAGGGATGATGGACCCGCAAAAAGCGCCCGGCGGCCATGCCGCGGGCGCTTTTTGACGGTTCCCAGGCTATTTGCTCAGGTAGGCTTCCACGATGAAGCGCGGCCGGTGCTTGACCTCGGTGTAGGTCTTGCCCACGTAGATGCCGATCAGGCCCAGGGCCATCAGCTGCACGCCGCCCACCACCCATACGCTGACCATCAGCGATGCCCAGCCGGACACGGTATGCCCCGCCAGCGCCTGCATGACGGCGTAGAGCGCCATCAACACCCCGAGGAGCGCGAACGCGAACCCCAGCGTGATCACAAGGCGGATGGGTTTGACGCTGAAAGAGGTCACGCCCTCCACCGCGAAGGAGATCATCTTGCGCAGCGGATACTTTGAAACACCCGCCACCCGCTCGCCCCGGTCGTAGTACACCGTATTGCTGCGAAAGCCCAGCAGGGGGACCATGCCCCGCAAAAACAGGTTGATTTCGCCAAAGTCCTTCAGCGCGTCCAGTGCCCTGCGGCTCAGGAGGCGGTAGTCCGCGTGGTCGTCCACCACGTCCGCGCCCATCGTGCGCATGAAGCGGTAAAAGGCGTGGGCCGTGGCGCGCTTGAAGAACGTATCGCTGTCCCGCTTCCGGCGCACGCCGTAGACCACGTCCGCGCCCTCGTTCAGCTTTTCGACGAACTGGGGAATGGCGGCGATGTCGTCCTGAAGGTCGGCGTCGATGGTGACGATGGCGTCCGCCCGCTCCCGAACGGTCATCATGCCGGCCCACAGCGCGTTCTGGTGGCCGGCGTTGTGCGCCAGTTTCAGCCCCTCCACCCGGGAATAGCGCGAGGCGAGCGCCTCGATCACCTTCCAGGTATGGTCGCGGCTGCCGTCATCCACCAGCGTCAGGCGGCTGTCCGGGTGGATCAGGCCGCGCTGGGCCATCTCCTCCAGGAGCGCTGTCAACTTGGGCGCGGTGTGGGGGAGCGCCTCCTCCTCGTTATAGCACGGGGTGACGATAAAGAGAACCGGTTTCATGCTTCCTCCCGAATAAAGCCGGCCACCCGGCGGGCGCGATCGCCCATGAGCGCCTCAAGCCGCGCCCGGTCGGCCGGGGCGGCCACGAGGGCCGTCAGGCTGCCGTCCAGCCAGGCCTCCGTTTCCGCCGGAATCACGATGCTGTCGCCGGCGTGGAAGGCCTCCGCGCCGCCGTCTGAGCCCAGTACGCCGCGCCCCAGCGCGGTGACGAGGCGCATTTGCCCGGCGGGCAGCGCCATGCGGCCGGCCACATCCAGCCGCCATAGCTCAAAGTTGTCATCGCAGATGTAGCAGGTGCTCCGCCCGCCCGGGCCTTCGAGCGCGACGCCCGTGAGCACCTCGCCCGGGAGCCGTCGGGCCACCTTGAGCGCGTCTTCCGTGTGCAGCGCGCGGGGCTTGCCGTCCGGCCCCACGCGGTTCCAATCCCACAGGCGGTAGGTCACATCCGATGACTGCTGGATTTCGTACACCCGGACGCCGCCGCCCAGCGCGTGCACCAGGCCGTGGGGGATGTACACCACGTCTCCGGGGGAAACGCTGAGCCAGGACAGCGCGTCCTCCAGCGTACCTGCCCGCACGGCCTCGGCAAGGTCCGCCCCCGCTTTGAGCCCCAGCACGATCCTGGCGCCCGGCGGCGCGTCCAGCACCACCCAGGCCTCGGTCTTGCCCCGCTTGCCGTGGCGGCGGGCCGCGTAGGCATCGCCCGGATGCACCTGCACCGAGAGCATCTCCCGCGCGTCCAGCAGCTTGACCAGCAGGGGGAACCCGTCGCCGTCGGGCAGGCCCGTCAGCCGGGCGCCGTAGGTTTCGTACACGTCCAGCAGCGTCCGCCCCTTGAGCGCGCCGTTTTCCACCACGCTTTCGTGGCCGGGCAGCGCGGAGATCTCCAGGCTTTCGCCGGTCAGATCGTCCGGGATCGCCTTGCAAAAGAGTTCCCGCAGCCCTTCGCCGCCCCAGGGCGTGTCCGCGCCGTGCCGGAAGGCCGGCCGCATCTTCATCGGGTACAAGATATCATTCCCCTTGCGTTCCTGCATTATAACCCTTACAATGGTACCAGTGTAAGTTCTTGCACATCGCTTGTCAAGGAGGGCCGGATGGCGGGAAAAGATCGCATCAGCGTGCGCGCGCTGGCGGAATTCGCGCTGGAGCGCGGGGATCTGGCCCGGGCGTCGGGCGCGCTGGACCGCATGCTGGAGGGCGCGGAGGGCCACCGGCTGTTGCAGGGCGCCTATGCGGACGGTTTCAAAAGCGAGGTGGGCATCTCGCTGACGGAGGAAGTGGACGGCCGGGCGCTGACGCTGTACGGGCGCATCGACGGCCTGAACGAGCGGACGGACCCGCCCGTCGTAGAGGAGATCAAGACCACGCGGCTGGCGCCGGGCGCGATTGGCGAAGGCGATTTCCCCGTCCACTGGGCGCAGGCCGAGCTCTACGCCCATATGCTGGCCGCAAAGCGCGGTTACGGCACCGTGCGCGTGCGGCTCACGTATCTGAACCTCTCCGGCGATCAGGCCCGCTTTGAGCGGGACTACGGGGCCGCGCAGCTGCGTGCGCTGTTTTACCGGTACGCGAAGCCGTACGCCGCCTGGCTCGCGCACCTTGACGGCTGGCAGCAGGCGAGCCGCCCCACGATGCGCGCGCTTTCGTTTCCCTTCGGCAGCTATCGGGAAGGGCAGCGGGAGATGGCCGTCGCGGCCTACCGCGCGATCAAGGCCCGAAAAAACCTGATGGTGTCGGCCCCCACCGGCATTGGCAAGACCGCCGCGGCGCTGTTCCCGGCGATCAAGGCGCTGGGCGAGGGGCTGATCACCCACATCTTCTACCTGACGGCCCGGGGCACCGGGCGGCGGGCGGCGGAGGACGCGCTGGAGAAGATGCGCGTGGGCGGGCTCATGATCCGCTCGGTGGCGATCACCGCCAAGGAGAAGGCCTGCCCCTTCAAGGGCATCCCCTGCGACCCGGGGGCCTGCCCCCGGGCGGCGGGCTATTTTGACCGGCGGCGCGACGCGCTGACGGAGGCGCTGTCGCTGACCCGGCTGGACGAGGGCGCCATCGCCGCCCTCGCGGAAGAGCGGGCGCTGTGTCCCTTTGAGCTGTCGCTGGATCTTTCCGAACAGGCGGATGTGATCATCTGCGATTACAACTACGCCTTTGACCCCCGGGTGCGGCTCAAGCGGTTTTTTCTGGACAAGGGCGAATACGCGCTTTTGATCGACGAGGCGCACCACCTGCCGGAGCGGGCGCGGGACATGCTGTCCGCCGGGATCAAGCGACGGGACTTTGCGGCTCTGCGGCGCGCGCTGAGGGCGGACGAGATGGCCCGGGGCGCCTACGAGGCGTTGGGCGAGCTTTTGAAGGCGATGAAAAAGCTGGCGCTGGAGTGCGAAGACGGCCCCGCCGCGCTGGAGGAGCCGCCGGAAGGGCTGTACCAGCCGGTGGCGGACTTTCTGGAGGCGGCGCGGCCGCTTCTCTCGGAGGGGCTCGCCGCCCACGACCAGCTCTACGACCGGTACTTCGAGGGGCTCAACTACCTGCGCGTGGCAGACGCCTTTGGCGCGGATTACCGGGCGCTGATAGAGCCGGGGGAGAAGGAGCTCTCCGTCCGGCTCTGGTGCTTTGACCCTGCCCGCGCGCTGAGCGCCGCGCTTTCGCGGGTGCGCGCCTCGGTGCTTTTTTCTGCCACATTGTCGCCGATGGACCATTATATGCGCGCGGCGGGTCTCTCCGAGGCGGAGGGCGACGCGCTTCTGGCGCTGGATTCGCCCTTCCCCAAGCGCAACCTGATGGTGTGCCGCATGCCGGTGGACACCCGCTATTGCGCCCGGCGGCAGACCGCGCCGATGGTCGCGCGGGCGCTGAAGGCGATGTGCGAGGCGAAAAGCGGCAACTATCTGGCCTGCTTTCCATCCTATGAATATCTGAACCTGACGCTGGAGTGCTTCCTGGCGCTTGGGGCGCGCGCAGACGTGGCGGTGCAGCGCGGCGGCATGTCCGGCGCGGAGCGCGGGGCGTTTCTGGAGCGGTTTGCCGAATCGCCCGAACGGTCCATGCTGGCCTTTGTGGTGATGGGCGGTGTGTTCGCCGAGGGCATCGATCTGCCTGGCGAAAAGCTCATCGGCGCGGCGGTGGTGGGGGTGGGCATCCCCCAGCCGTCCTTTGAGCGGGAGGTGCTCCGCGCGATGACGGAGGACGACGAGGGCGAGGGCTTTCGCGTCGCCTACGTCTACCCGGGCATCGAGCGGGTGCTGCAGGCCGCGGGCCGCGTGATCCGCACTGAAACCGACCGCGGCGTGGTGCTGCTGCTGGACGAACGGTACCAGGCGCCCGAGTATCGGCGCTTGTTGCCCCGCTTCTGGCGGGTCCGGCCCGCGGCGGACCCGAAGGCCGCGGCCGGCATGCTGCACGCCTTCTGGGCCGGGGAGACATAATGCGCCGGGGGCCTTGCAAGGCCGCCCGGCGCCCGGTTTATTCCTCCGAAGGCCAGAGCCGTTCGGGGTATCTGCCGCCTCGCCCCAGCACCTCGATGGCACGGCGCACGCTGGGCAGATCTTCCATGTAGGTGACGCCGTACCACTTCTCCGAACAGGGCAGCACGCGCACCGTGGCGCGGCCGTCCTCAATCAGCCGATTGACCACGTAGGGCAGGTAGTATTCGCACCGGAGCGGGTTTTTTGGCAGGTTTTCCCGGAGAAAGGGCGCAAAATAGGCCTCGATGGCGTCCATCATGGACGCGCCGAAGCCCCACATGTTCATGGATACCGGCGTGCCGGCGGGCAGCGGCCGCCACGTTTTGCCGTCCTCGGTGTAGGCGGCGCCGCCGTCGTCGGGGCGGATCTTCGTTCGCTCCACCACGCCGGTCAGAAGGCCGTTTTCCACGCTGCACACGCCCCGGGACACGGTGCCGTTTTCCGTCAGCGTGTTTTCAACGCGGTAGCCGCACATGGCGTGATGGTCCGGCGCGCCGCCCGCAAGGGCGCCGTAGATGGCGGAAAAGGCGCCTGCGCCGTAAAAGTCGTCGGCGTTGATGGCCGAAAAGGGCCCGTGAACCGCCTTCCGGGCGCAGAATACCGCGTGGGCGGTTCCCCAGGGACGGGCGCGCTCCGGCGGGCACAAAAAGCCCTCGGGCAGCGCGTCCAGGCGCTGCTCCGCATAGGCCAGGTCCACGCTGGAGGCGATGCGGCGGCCGATCGCCTCGTGAAAATCGCGCTCCATGCCCGGCGCGATCACACAAACCACCCGCTCGAACCCCGCCTTGCGCGCGTCGTAGATCGAATAGTCGATGATGCTGTGGCCCTGCCCGTCGACGCCGGCCAACTGCTTGAGACCGCCGTAGCGGCTGCCCAGCCCCGCCGCCATGATGACGAGTGCAGGTTTCGTCATGCAAAACCACTCCCGCTTTAATGATTCTCAGCCATTATACTATGCAAAAGCGGGGGGCGCAAGACGAAAACGCGCAAAAAAGCGGACCCGGGTTCATCCGGGCCCGCCGATGGGGCCGGATCAGTCGCAGCCGCAGGCCATCATGTGCTTGACGCGGTCGTGCTCCTCAGCGCGCTTGCCATCGTTGAAGCGGTCCAGCGTGCCGACGAGGTAGCCGGTGATCCGGCGGATCCGGTCAAAGGGCACGGGGCCAAAATCGTAGTCGATGTCCACGTATTCCCCATCCACGCGGATGTCCATGGCGACCGGTTCGCGGCCGTATTTTTCGCGCGCATGCGCGATGTAGGCATCGATTTCCTCCTGGGGCAGAGTGCCGTTGACGATGTTGATGCTGATGCTCATCCTGGTCGACCTCCTTCGTATGTGCACCATTATACCACCAATATCTGGGCGGTAAACAGTCAAACACCACAAAATATGGGCATCGCACGTTTTTCAGAGGGCCGAAGAATCCGCCTTTCCGGGGCTCGCCACCCAGAGCCCGGCCAGGACCAGCGCGCAGCCCGCCGCCTGGCGGGCACTGAAGCTGCCCGTCATCCAGGCATCCAGCGCGAGGGCTGTGGCCATCTGGCTGACAAACACCACCAGGGTCATTCGCAGCGTCGAGACCCGAAGCGCCACCAGTGACGAGAGCATCACCACGCCCACACCCATGGCGCCGCCAAGGTACATGAAGACGCCGCCGGCCGCCGCGGGCGGCGTCAGGCGGCCGCCCGCGGCGAAAAGGGCCGCCACGCTCGCGATCAGCCCCACCCAGTAATTGTTGAAGGTGGAGCGCCCCAGCCCGGTGCGCGCCGAGGCCTGGGCGTTGAGCATGCGCCCCACCACGATGCACGCGCCGGACAGCGCGGCCAAGAGCTCCATCATCCGCGACGCCTCCTCATCCCGACATCATGACCCATACGCCCAGCGCGATCAGCGCCAGGCCCGCCGCCGTTCGCGGCCTGAAGCGCGTCCGCGCCGCGCCCAGAACGCCAAAGCCGTCGATCAGCGCCGAAGCCGCGGTCTGCCCCATCAGCCCCAGCGCCAGCGTGGCGGATACGCCGATCTCCGGCGCGGACATGTTGGTGAACACCGTCGAAACCGCGCCCACCGCGCCGCCCATGTAGAGGACCAGCGGCATCCTGTCCCGGGAAAAGGGCGCCTCCCGCCGCACGGCCATCCAAAGAAGCACCCCGATCAGCCCCGTCAGGTGAATGATCACCGCCGCGGTCCAGCTCCCCCAGGCGGTGGAGAGGAGCGCGTTCATCAGAATCATCACCGCGATCATCACGCCGCTGAGCGCGGAAAGCAGATCCAGCACCGGGCTCACCTCCTTCGCCCATTATAGTTGATTCCGCTTGCGCAAGGGGATGACATATGTCATAATGGCGCAAAAGGAGGGAAGGCCCATGGAGCGCGTTTCGGACCCCAGGCGGCTTGACCGGTTTTTGAGGCGGGCGGGCCTCGCGGAGGTGGCGGCGGATTTCCCGTCGGCGTTGTACCGGTGCCCGGCGGGGGCCTTCATTGCTCGGCAGGGGGAGGCGCTGGACCGCCTGTACGTGTTTATGGAAGGCCGGGCGAAGGTGGTGCGGCTGATGGAAAACGGGCGGACGATGCTGCACGCCTTCTACCGGGGCGTGTCGCTGCTGGGGGATTTGGAGCTGTGCCGGGGAGATCGCACTGCCCGGACCAGCGTCCAGGCGGTCACCGGCGCATGGCTGATCGGCTTTGATCTGGCGGGCCGGCGGGAAGCCATGCTGGGCGACGCGCGGCTTCTGCGCCTGATGAGCGCGGAACTGGCCGCGAAGCTGGACCAGGCATCGGAGTCCGCGGCCCAGAACCTGCTCTACCCGCTGACCGACCGGCTGCTGCAGTACATGCGCGAGGCCCGGTCCGGCGGGGTGTTCTCCGAAAGCCTGACCAGCACCGCAGAGCTGCTGGGCGTCAGCTACCGGCACCTTCTGCGCACGCTGTCCGCGCTGGAGAGGGAGGGGCGCATTGTGCGCGCCCGCGGCGGCTTTCGGCTGCCGGAGGGAGAATAGAACGCCTTGTTATTTTTGGGTGAATGCTTGACAGCGCACAAAGGATATCCTATAATTCATATAAAAAATATATGAATTATAGGGAGGTGGTCCCTTTGTTTGCCGGAGTGCCGACTTTCTATTGGTCAGGAGAGCGAATGTGCCCGGATCGTCCGTTCGCAAGGGCCTGAAATCCATGGAAAGAGGGGAACACCATGTCCGATTACCGCTTTGAAACGCTGCAGGTGCACGCCGGTCAGGAAGCGCCCGACCCCGCCACCGATGCCCGCGCCGTGCCGGTCTACCTGACGACCTCCTACGTGTTCAAGGATTCCGCCACCGCCGCGGGCCGTTTTGGCCTGACCGAAGGCGGCAACATCTATTCGCGCATCATGAACCCCACGTCCGACGCCTTTGAAAAGCGCATCGCGGCGCTGGAGGGCGGCGCGGCGGCGCTGGCCACCGCCTCGGGCGCGGCGGCGATCACCTATGCGGTGCAGAACATCGCCCGCTCAGGGGACCACATCGTGTCCGACAGGGCGATCTACGGCGGCACCCACAACCTGTTCGCCCACACGCTGAAGGAGTTTGGCATCGGCGCCACCTTTGTGGATGGGCAGGACACGGAGAACTTTGAGCGGGCGATCCGGCCTGAAACCCGGCTGATCTTCATCGAGAGCCTGGGAAACCCCAATTCCACCATCATTGACATCGAGGCGGTGGCGGACATCGCCCACCGCCACGGCATCCCGCTGATTGTGGACAATACCTTCGCCACGCCCTATCTTTTGCGCCCCCTCGAGCACGGCGCGGACATCGTGGTACACTCGGCCACCAAGTTCATCGGCGGTCACGGCACGGCCATCGGTGGCGTGATCGTGGATGGCGGCCGCTTTGACTGGGCGAAGAGCGGCAAATTTCCCGGCCTCTCCCAGCCCAACCCCAGCTACCACGGCGTGGTGTTCACGGATGCGGCGGGGCCGCTGGCCTTCATCATCAAGGCGCGCACGACGCTTCTGAGGGATACCGGCGCGGCGCTGAGCCCCATGCACGCCTTCTTTTTTCTGCAGGGGCTGGAGACCCTGTCGCTGCGCGTGGAGCGGCACGTCGAAAACGCGCTGAAGGCGGTGGACTATCTGGCGGGCCATCCGAAGGTCATCCGGGTGAACCACCCGAAACTGGCGGATCACCCGAACCACGCGCTCTACCGCAGGTACTTTCCGAAGGGCGCCGGATCGATCTTTACCTTTGAGATCGAGGGTGGCGCGGATGCGGCGAAGGGGTTCATCGACCGCCTGAAGCTGTTTTCGCTGCTGGCCAACGTGGCGGACGTCAAGTCGCTGGTGATCCATCCGGCCTCCACCACCCATTCGCAGATGAGCGGAAAAGAGCTCCTGGATTCGGGCATTACGCCGGGAACGATCCGCCTGTCCGTGGGCACCGAGCACATCGACGACATCCTGGAGGATCTCGAACAGGCGTTTCAAAGGACTTTTGAATAAGCGAAGCGCGGGCGGCCTGCATGGCCGCCCGCGCCCCGACTTTTTTTATGCGAACATCGGCGTGGACAGGTACCGCTCTCCGGTATCCGGCAGCACGGCCACGATCAGCTTGCCGGCGTTTTCCGGCCGCCTGGCCAATTCCGTCGCGGCCCAGACCGCCGCGCCGGAGGAGATGCCCACCAGCAGGCCCTCCCGCTGCGCCAGCGCGCGGCCGGTGGCGAAGGCGTCTTCATTTTCGACGCGGATGATCTCGTCGCATATCTCCGGATTGAATACCTCGGGTACGAAACCGGCGCCAATGCCCTGGATCTTGTGGGGCCCTGCGCTGCCGCCGGAAAGCACCGGCGAGGCGGCCGGTTCCACCGCAACCACCCGGATCGCCGGGTTTTTGGATTTCAGAAATTCGCCCGCCCCGGTGATCGTACCGCCGGTGCCGACGCCGCCCACCAAAATGTCCACCTTGCCATCGGTGTCGCGCCAGATCTCCGGCCCCGTGGTATGCCGGTGTATGCTGGGGTTGGCGGGGTTGACAAACTGGCCGGGAATGAAGCCGCCGGGCGTTTCCCGGGCCAGCGCCTCCGCCTTTTCGATGGCGCCCTTCATGCCCTTGGCGCCCTCGGTGAGCACCAGCTCCGCGCCGTAAGCCCTGAGCAGGTTCCGCCGTTCGACGCTCATGGTTTCCGGCATGGTCAGAATCAGCCGGTAGCCCTTGGCGGCGGCGATGGCCGCCAGGCCGATGCCCGTGTTGCCACTGGTGGGTTCGATGATCACCGAGTTCGGGCGCAGAGCCCCGCTGCGCTCGGCAGCTTCGACCATCGCGGCGGCGATGCGGTCCTTGACGCTGCCGGCGGGATTGAAATACTCCAGCTTGCCCGCAATGGTGGCCTTGAGCGCGTTGTCCCGCTCGTAGTTGCTCAGTTCCAACAGCGGCGTGTTGCCAATCAGCTCCCGGATGCTCTTGTGCATTTTCATAAAACCGCCCCTTTCTCGCGACCGTCCCGGAAATCATATAAAGCCCATATGAAATTATGATTTATTGTAGCGCGGCGATGACCGGCTGTCAAGGGGCACCGGGAATTTTACATCGCTCCGGCGGCTTGACAGGGGAGGGCCGCTGCGGTAGGATGAATCCATCCGCAATCAAACCATACGAAGGAGCGATCCGCCATGAGTACCATGACCCGCGACGAAGCCTGGGCGCTTCTCACCCGCTACAACCATGAAGAGTTCCACCTGAAGCACGCCCGCACGCTGGAAGGCGTCATGCGCTGGTACGCGGAGGAGATGGGCTACGCGGACGAGGCCGACTTCTGGGCGCTGGTGGGGCTTTTGCACGATCTGGATTTTGAAATGTACCCGGAAGCGCACTGCGTAAAATCCCAGGAGATCATGCGCGCGGAAGGGCTTGACGAGGCGCTGATTCGCGCCACCGCCAGCCATGGCTACGGCATCGCCGTGGACATCGAACCCCGGCACCCGATGGAGAAGGTGCTCTACGCGACGGACGAGCTGACCGGGCTGATCGGCGCGGCGGCGCTGATGCGGCCGTCAAAGAGCGTGATGGACCTCGAGGTCAAGTCGGTGATGAAGAAGTTCAAGTCGCCCAGTTTCGCGGCGGGCTGCTCGCGGGAAGTGATCCGGCGAGGGGCCGACATGCTGCGCTGGCCGCTGGAGGCGCTGGTTGAAAAGACCATCCTGGCGATGCGCGCGGTGGAGTCGGCGGCTTGACGAGTTTTTTTAGAATTAACGCGCAAAAGGTATTTACAACCGCGCGGGTCTTTGCTATAATATGTTGCGTTGACCGCGCACGGGGCATTAGTACAGTTGGTAGTACGCTACACTGGCAGTGTAGAGGTCAGGAGTTCGAGTCTCCTATGCTCCACCAGTAAAACCCACCAGAAAACGGTGGGTTTTTGCTTTTGATTTATAGCTTATTGCACAAAATCGGGCAAACACCTTAAATCGTCCATCCGGGTTTTACCCCACAAAATACCCCAACTAGCTTTTTACCTCATCGCTTTTACGGTTTGTTGAGGGCTTACGGTCTGAAAGTTCCGTCAGACTGGAGGATGAATACCGTCCGTGCATAGGTGAATATGACCATCTGCCTGCTGTTTACTGGCTGTTTACAAAGGACGATGACAAAACCCCCTCCGATCGTGACAAAACCCCTCTTGATAATGACAAAATTACCTCTGGTTTGAAGGCGGATGCCGGCGTTTTGAGGTTTTAAGCGGACCCCCCCGTGACACAATGACAAAATGACAAAATTCCCCTCGGACGGCAAAAAAAACGCCGTGCTCAGCGCCCGGCGGTGTGTTGTCTGCTATAAGAATTTATCCATGGAAGCCATCGCCTTACGCTTTGTCTCAGGTGTAGAGTGAACGTAAAGCTGCATGGTGATTGCCACCTTGCTATGGCCGAGGATTTCAGACAGAGTGCGGTAATCCATACCGTTTTCTATTGCCCGCGTCGCGAATGTGTGTCGCAACGCATGAACGCCGAGCCGCTCTATGCCCGCTTTTCGGAGGACCACATGAAGCGCGCGCGTGAGGTTGCGCCCCTCCAGCGGCGTGCCTGCTGAAGTTGAAAAGACAAGATCCCGCTCATTCCAGGAGGCGCCGAGGCGCAGCCGCGCGGCGAGCTGACCTTTCCGCTGTTCGGCAAGGATTTCATTGAGGCGAGGCGTGAGGGGGATGGTCCGCGCGCCGGCGCGCGTCTTGGGCGTGCTGGTGGTCAAGGTGGTCTTGCCCTCGGTTTTCTCAAAGTTTCTGTTGCGGCGGATGGTCTGCGCAACGGTGATTTCGTCCTTCTTGACGTCGGACCAACGGAGCCCGCAGCACTCCGCGGCGCGCAACCCGGTTCCGAGTATGAAGGCCAGCGCCCGGCCTGACGTGGTGTCCGGGAGCGCTGCGACAAACCGCCGTTGCTCCTCCAGTGTGAAATAGCGTACTTCATCCTGTTCCTGTTTGGGGATCGAAATATCCTCGCACGGGTTTGTTGGGATGAGCCTGTTTTGCACGGCGCGTTTGAGGGCAGCATGCAAAACCGTCCGGGCCTTGGCGACGGTCGCCGGCGCAAAGCCGTTCTTCACGAGTTGATTAAAACCCGCCTGCACTTGGTGCGGCCGCATTTTCTGGAGCCTGTAGCCGCCCACATACGGTTTGATGTGAAGCCGGATGGTGTCCTCGTACCCGGTCGCGGTGGAAGCCTTCTTTGAGGGCTTCACATATTCCGTAAACCAGGTATCAAGCCATTGCCCGGTGGTCATGCGGTCGGGTTCTACAAACTGGCCGGTCGCGATCTGCTGCCGGACCTCCAGCAATTTCTTAGAGACTTCCTCCTGGGTGAGGCCGTATACAGATCGGCGCAGCGGCGAGCCGTCAGGCTTGGCACCGGCGACGTAACGCGCCTCCCAGCGCCCGTCGGGGCGCTGACGGATATTCCCTTCACCGTCCGGGCGCTTATTCTTGGTTGCCATCGCGTACTCCCTCCCTTGCCTTTGCTCGCATGCGCCGTTTGGACGCCATATCTTTTTTGCAGGGGTTATTACAGTAGTAAGCCTTGCCTTTGGCTACAAAGGGCTGTCCGCACTCTTTGCAGAATCGAAGCCCTTCCCGCATGCCATAATGAGCCATGTCGAGAAGCTGGAGGGCGAGCGCGTCAAAGATGCAGCCGGCTTCTGTCCCGAGCCGAAAACGGCCGTCCCGCTTTTCCAGTGTCCGCCTGCATGGCACTTCGATCTTGTCCAGAACGGAGTATTTATCTTCCGATTCAAAGCCAAGGAGGACCCGCGCGGCTGCTTCGAGGGTTGCCAACTGGCGAAGGACGGCGATAATCGGAACACTGATAATCGCCTCATTCACTGGTAGCAGAGCCATTGTGCCTGAGAACGCATGAGAGAAAAACAATTCTGGATGGATGCACTCTTGCCCGTTTGTTCCGGAAATGATGGCGCCCACTCCCGTAGGGAACCCATACGATTCAACCCAGGCTAACAGCTTTTCTTGAAACGCAGCATTCTCGCTGATCCTTCTATCTATTCCGATGCCATATTCGGGGTGTAGTTCCCCTTTCAAGAAGTCAAGTGCGCCGACACTGAGAGCAGCGAGAAGATGCCGGGGGCCGTATACTTTCAGCGCCTCCAGTCCTTCGTATGTGTCGGGCGTTATTCCTGCGTCATTGATGTGACGGCTGATCCTGAACCCGTCGGGTAGGCCGTAGCCGTTGATTGCCAGTTGGCGAACGATGTTGGGATGGTCGCCAAACTCGCCCCATACTCGATTTCTTGGGCAATTAAGCCAATCGTCGCAGATGAAGGTATCCGCACTATAAAGGCAAGGTCCTACTTCATATCGCTTGCACCTAAAAAGCTTCGTTCCGACCGGGGCCGCAGATGTGGCGGCGATCACTCCAGGGTCAAACATTGTTGCTCCCCTCCAGAACGCGCGGGCAAATTAACAATCCCGTCCGCTCGATGTCCGCGATTAAAGTGGAAAAGCGGACAACGCAATGCTATTATAGCGTCAGCAGGGCGTACTGTCAAGTACAAAACAACCCGAAGGAGGCGCGGATATGGAGAACAAAGAGGCCATTTGCATTTCGATCGAGGCGATGGGACGACGCATGGGCATTTCGCGAAGTTCTGCTTTCGCACTCGCCCACACGCCCGGATTCCCGACAGTAACCCTCGGTAGGCGAATTCTTGTTCCGGTCGCGGAGCTGGAGGCGTGGTTGTCGCGTCAGGCCGCTTTGAAAACTGAGCGGAGCTCTTGATGGGAGGAATCACTAATGAACGGACAGACCAACCGAGCGCCCGCCGCCGATACTCCGGCGGCGGCTTCCGCATCGCAGGCGTCGCGGTCATGGGCGGAGGTTCGCCGTGAGTTGGAGGCCGCGGACCGGGTGATTCTCGCTGCACGGATGCAGGTAGACCCGGTCTTGCAGGCCGCGGCACAACAACAGATGGAGGCCGAGCAGGCCGAGCGCGCCGCAGCCCGAGCCTGGGAAAAAGCCCGACCCGCCCGCGAGGCGGAGGCGTCCTATCGGCTGAATACCGGGAGCGGCCTCCGTCCGCTGGAGCTGGCCTCCCCTGACGCCTGGCCGGAGCCGGAAAGGTTTGGGTCTCCGCCTCCGCCGGCATTCAAGGCTGATTGGGTTAGTGGCCCGGTTGGGGACTTCGCTGCGG
The DNA here is from genome assembly GCA_029974035.1 of Eubacteriales bacterium. The sequence continues at coordinate 23,809 of JARKQG010000113.1, forward strand.
CGCTGGCGGAGAATCTGCAATGCCCGGTGGATTTGACGGCTTCGCTGATCTTGGGCGCTGCCTCCGTCGCCGCTCTTGGAAAGGTCGCCGTTCGCGTTAGGCCTGGCTGGGTCGAAGCCGCGCAGTTGTATGTTGCGGCGGTTCTTGCGCCTGGCGAGAGAAAATCACCTGCTTTTTCGAGGGTTTTCCGTCCCGTTGCCGAATGGGAGCGGCACACGAACGAAGGCCGCGCGCTGGCCGTCGCACAAAGCCGCGCGCAGCGGCGCCTGCTTGAAAAGTCGCTTGCGAAGGCAACCGACAAGGGCGATTCCGCTGAAGTTGCCCGCCTGACAAGCGAGTTGGTGGCCTTTCGAGATGAAGCGCCTGTAACGTTGACCGTTTCCGATGCGACGGCGGAAGCGTGTGCAGTGCTGGCGGCGGCAAACGGCGGGCGGCTCGCTATCGTTTCAGCAGAGGCCGGTATCTTGGAAACCGCCGCGGGCCGATACTCAAACGGCACCGGGAATTTCGATTTCTTGTTGGCCGGGTATTCGTCCGAGCCGCTGGCCATTCATCGAATCGGCCGGGACGCGATCAGGATTCCCAGCATCCGCGTTTCTGTCGTGCTGGCAACGCAGCCGCGCGTGCTGGCGCAGCTTTTCGCTAACCCGGATGCAACCGGACGGGGCCTGCCAGCGCGATTCCTGCTTGCCGTTCCGCCGCCGATGGTTGGGTCCCGCAAGATTGACGTTGACGCGGTTCCGCCGGAACTGGATCGGGCTTATGACGCCGCTATACGGGCGATTCTAGAGGCTCCATACCCCGAACGTCCGCGCGAAATGACGCTGACGCCGGAGGCCGCAGCCGTGTTCCGAGCATTCCAGATTGAGCTGGAGGAGCGCCGCAAGGATGATCTGAAAGGTCTATCGGACTGGGGCTGGGCGTCCAAAGTCGATGGCCTGACGCTTCGCATCGCGGCGACGCTGGCCCTGTTGGAGGACCCGCACATGTCGGAGATCAACGCCTCGCAGCTTCGCCGAGCGGTGAGCATCGCCCGCTGGGCCATCGAGCACGCCCGCGCAGCGTCTGCGTCTATGCCCGCCGCATCGGGCAGTGAACCAGCGGCTCAAGTCCTTTTGGAGGCGCTGCGCCGGTCGGGGAAGGCCGTCATTTCGACGCGCGACGCTCATCGCCTTGTCCAGGGGAAGCGCGCGATGTTTCCGAACGCTGACGCGGTGCGCGCCGCGCTGATGGCACTTGAAAGCCGTGGCTGGGTTCGCCGCGGCCAATACCCGGAGCGCGGCGAATCCGGGGCCGGTCGCCCGTCTGATCCGTTGTGGATCATCACGCCGCGGCTGAACGATGTGCCTCCAGCGGCAAAAACGCTTCCCGAACCGGAGGAAGTCACAATATGAACACGGCGGCATGTCTCGACCGTTTGGAGGCGCTGGGCTTCACTTTCCAGCTTGCGCCGGGCGACGTGGTGCGCGCGGTGCTGCCCGGCGGGATTCCTGCGCCGCCGGAGGCGGCGCCCCTGCTGGAATACCTACGCGCTAACCGAAGCGAATTGGTCAACGAGCTACGATACCGTGCCCGACCCCGTGCCCCGCTGGCTGGCCGGCAAACGAAGCTGGAGCCTCCAGCGCCGCCGCTGGAGCCGCTACGGCCCGACCCTGACAGACCCGACGCCCGGTGCGTGGAGGAGCTACGCGCGGCGCTCGACGCCCTGCTGGAGGATGCGGAGGCGCGCGCGGCAGAGCTGACCGAGGCCGAGGCGGAGGCGATCAATACGCGGTATCTGGCCCTGTCCGACGCGCTGCGCGCGGCGCAGGAGTGCCCGTTTTGATGGAGCCCTTCGACGGCACCCAAAAGGAAAGCCGCCCTCCGGCGGCGTGGTGCATGCAAAACCATTATACCACAGTTCGGAGGGGTGTGGAATGCTGGAGCTTGTCCGGGCGATCAAGGCAGGAGACCGGGCTTTGTTTGGGGCGTTGTGTCAGCGGAATGCCGGGCTGATTGCGGAGGCCGCCCGGCGCTATCGCTGGGCGCTGGACACCGACCCGGCGGTTGACTACGAGGATTTGATGGAGGCCGGCAAGGCCGCTCTGATGGATGCTGTGAGCGCCTGGGAGCCGGATCGGGGCGCGTGGTCCACTGTGGCCCTCTGGCATATCCGGCGTGCGATGCGCGACGCGCTGGGCCTCCAGCGGGCCGACCGGCGGGAGCGCGCGGGTACCCTGTCGCTGGACGCGCCACTCTCCGAGGACGCGGACGGCGGGTCGCTCACGCTGGCCGAGGTCACGCCCGACCAGGCCGCGCTGGCGCCGGAGGACGAGGCGCTGTCTGGCGATCTTATCCGGATTGTCCGGGGGGAGGTTGACGCGCTGCCCACTGACCAGCGCGACGTGGTGCGCCTGATCGATCTGGACGGGCTGTCCGTCCTGGTAGCAGCCGAGCGGCTGGGCCTCAGCGTTGCGGAGGTCCGCGCGCTCAGGGGCAAAGCGCGCCGCACGCTGCGCCATTCAAGGCAGTTGCGGGCGCTGGATGACGAGACGCGGTTCTATCAGCACAAGGGCATCACGGCGTTCATGTCTGACTGGACGAGCACCACCGAGGGGACGGCGCTTTGGAGGATTGAACGCCGCGCAACGCTCGACGCCTAGGGGGAAGGGGGGTAAAATCTCTAGTGCATAAAGCCCTCGAAGCGTTCTGGAGTGAGGCGTAAACGGTCGCGAAACTCCGAAGGGGGGAGTATTTTCGGGGTTGAAAAACGGTCAGGGCAAAACTCATAACGGGGGAGTATTTCTCGCTGGCTGGGCTGAGAGGCCCGAACCAAAGAAAGGACGTGAATCTACCATGAAACCGAATCCGACAGACATTCTGACGGCGCCCGCCGTCGCGCTGTACCTGGGCATTGAGCAGGACGAGGCGGCGGCGCTCCTCCAGCGCGAGGGCTTCCCGTCAACCGAGGTTGCGCCCGGTGCGCGCGTCGTGCGGCGCGATCTGCTGGAACTTTGGGTGCTTCAAAACTCCCGCGGCTTTAACCCCTCGCCAATCGATGCGTTGATAGGAGGTGAATGACTATGCCGGAACTCGATCGGAAGCCAATACAGGCGGCACAGGACACGCCTGACAGCCTCTCGAAGCTCGCCTTTGGGTTGCTCCCCTTCATCACAGGCCGCGGCTACATGGGCGCGTCGTTCGGCGTGCTGAGCGGCTTCATGGAGGCGCATGGCGTGCCGTGGCGCGGGGAGCTGACGCTCTGCATGGTCTTCAACAATAACACGATTTTCTGGAAGGGTTGGAACAGTGTCGCGGCCGGTGCGCTGGCGGAGCTGCATGAGCGGTTCCTAATCAAGATGTACGCTATGACAGACCCGGATGATCCTATCACGCGCCTTGAATGGCAGAGCGGCTTTCCGTTGCCTCTGGCCAGACAACCGCGGAGGATCTACAGGGCGCCGCGCTTCCTGCCGGTGCGGTTCTTCGCTGAGGGCTACGAGCCAACAAGGAATGCCGTGGAGGTTGGCGAGGGCTGGACGTGCGGCGGACGCTGACGCCGGACGCGACAGCTTCTACCTGGCTGATTTCCCTCAATAATTCTGCCTTCAGACCTCCCCGTGGCCGTCTGCCCAGACAGGCTTCTTTATAAGGTCATATACCCGTTGGCAAATCCAGTTTAACCAATCCAACATTAGCGGTGAGGCACCACTCTATCATCAATTCTTCTTTGTTTTCTTCTATGTAACTAATCGCTTTTCGAGTTTTTGCAGGACTACGAAAAGGGCGCCCATCCAAAATCGTCACCGGGTCAAGGCCAATTCTAATTTCCTCCCCACCATACTTCGCATGAACATGAGGTAGATACATATGAGTCCCTTCATTTGGTTTTATATTGAACTTCACTCCTTCAATTTCTCCTACGCCTCTACCTCCGCCCCATTGGACGCACCACACAAGAATAATTTCGTTATTGCTACCGATAGCATCTAATATTTTAGTCAATTCAACGTTCTTACGGGATGCCTCGTATACTTTATCCGATTGATAAATATGAAGCTCATCTTCTATGTTGTGACCTTCGTCGATGAAGTATTCGCAATCGAATCCGCCTTTGGAATTTCTAGTCATCGAGAATGAATTTCCATCAAAATTACTATCGGTTGCTATCATCTTGCAAAGCTGATAGTATGTAGTCGTTTCGTCGAATCGGTAATAATGGTCTTTGCTTATGTAATCAATGTATTTTTCTGGGCAGTATACATAATCCGATTCGTGCGGAAGGAACTTTACACAGATTTCTCCGATCATAATTCGTCCTCCGATTGCCCCTCCGGCCATTCCTCCAGCCCCATATCGGTCAGTATGGCTCGATTGACCATTGCGTTGATGGATTCGCCCTTGCTTTCGGCGTGGGCATGTATGGCGGCTTTCTGACCCTTTGGAACGACAAGTTCAATACGATCATATGTCTTTGCCTTGTACTTGTTCTTTGCCCTTGTGCTTGACTTCCCCTGCTGATCTTCCATGTACCCACCTCCAGATAATGTCGGGCGCCCAGTTGTGGCGCTCCCTCTCCACTATCTGCATTATAGTACAAGATGCATACTTCCGCAAGTATATTTCTGCACAAACATACTTCCGGAAGATTGTTAATCTGGTCAATTGCTATATACTTACGGAAGTATTATAATTTTGTCCGGAGGTTGAGGGAAGCCAAGAAGCCCAACGGGGATCGGATGCGACGGTAGCGCCAATAAGTCCAGAGGAACGCCGCCCCGCCCTCAACCCACCAATGCGAAGGAGGTTTCTACCATGTCCCAACAAGAAATCGTCGCCACTGTCACGGAGCTTCAGGAGTTGCGCAGGATGCAGGAAGAGCTTCAGACGGCCATCGAGGCCGCGCAGGACAGAATCAAAGCGTTCATGGGAGAAAGAGAAGAACTGATGGCCGGGGCCTTCAAGGTCACCTGGAAGCCCGTCACGAGCGCCCGGCTGGATACCGCAGCCTTGAAGAAGGCTTTGCCCGAAGTCGCGGAGCGGTTCACCAAGATCACCACCGTGCGGCGCTTCTGCGTAGCGTAAAAGCCGCCCACCTACCACAGCGACGGCTTTCACCCGATCAACCAAACCCCGAAGGGCTGGAGGCTCAACCACAGTATACCGCCGGGCCTCCAGCCCGTCAAGCACGAAAGGAGATTGAAAGATGGATTTTGTCAGGCTTTGCGCGACGTTCGCCCTGGATGAGGGCGCGGTGCCTACCTATCAGCACGTCATGACGCCGGCCAAGGATGTTCTGCGCCGGAGTGAAGATGCTTACCACCGGGTCGTTGAGGATCTGATTGGCGCCGGGCCGCAGCACTTCGCCGCACGGAGTACGCTGGACAATGCGGCGATGGGCGTCGCCGTCGCGTACATGGAGGACGCCTTTCAGAGAGGCATGCAGGCGGGCGCACAGCTCATGCTTGACCTGTTGGGCAAGCGCCCGACAGCGGAGCAGGAGGCCGCGCAGGAGCGCGTACAAGGGGCGCTGGAGGCGCGCAGACAGACAGGGAATGGAAGACCCGCACAGCCTGACAGAGGTCGCAGGGGCCGCAGGAGCGGCAGGAAGGGCATGCCGGGCGGTGCTCCGTGATTTGCGGGGTACCTCTCGATTCGCTAGGCACCGGGCGGCTCACCGTGCGGAGCCTCCACCCGACAGCGCGCGCCGTGTGCCGCTCGCCGGGGAACGACAGCACACAACCACCGTAGCACAGAGGGGCAGGCCGGGGAGGCGAGGCGCGTTGCACAGCGCCTCGTCTTTGTTTGTGGACGAATGGCGGACAGGGGAAGGGCGGCGCACGGCGTTTCAACAATATCCCCGGAGGTTCCCCAACCAAGACAGGAGCTTTGTTTGAGTGAACCCCTTCCGGTAATTTTGTCATTGTGGAGGGGGGTTTTGTCATTGTTGAGAGGGGTTTTGTCACGGTCCTTTGGTGGAATTTTGTCATTTTGTCATTATGTCATTGGGGGTATGCGTATTCTGTCAACCCCCCCTTATAAATACATATATTGTATTAATATTATTAAAAGAAAAAATGTATAATATGGAAAAGACGTATACTCTCTGGTTGGGAAACCCTGGGGGGACCGAGATTATTCCGCCCGCGATATGACCCGTTTTTTGACCCCAACTTTGACCCCAACAGGGATAAATCTGACCCCAATAAATACCCCAACCGCGATAGCACGCAATGATACTGTATGGACGAAAAACCAGCAAATACAGGGGTTTTAATGAACTATGCGGCACTTAAAAATACTGGGAAATACACACTTCATCGCTCTGGCAGTGTAGAGGTCAGGAGTTCGAGTCTCCTATGCTCCACCACAATTTGTCTGAAAACGCCAGTTTTCAGACAAATTTTTTATGCTCATCTGTTGCTTTTCGATCCGAAAAGCCGGATTATTGCGGTGGAAAAGGCTTTCCCGGCCCCTCAGCCGGCGGATTATGTCTGGTTTTTGTCCATCGTAAGAATGTCCAGGGTGCCGCCGGGATTCGGGGCCGCAAGCTTGATGGAACTTTTGAAACGGAATCCCGTTCCGCCTCCGCGACGGGAAAACATGGGGGATCGGGTTGCGCACCCTTGACGAATGGTTGCCAAATCTCTATTATTATAAGGTCCGTGATTTTCCGCGACCCCGCGCGCGCTCGGGCGGGCCTTCGTATGGGCGGGACGGAAAGGCCGCGGCGGCAAGATGACCGGAGAGGAAGGGCCCATGAAGATTACGTCGACAGAGGTCGCAAAGCGCCTCGGAATATCGCGCAGCACGGTGAGCCGCGCGCTCAGCGGCTATCCCTATGTGGACGACGAATTGAGAAAGCGCGTTCTCGCCACGGCCGCGGAAATGGGATACCGTCCGAACCACGCCGCACAATCGCTGGCCAAGGGCGAATCCCTGCTGATCGGCTTTGTGGTCTATACAAAGCCGGAATTGTACTGGGAGCGCGTGCTGCGCGGGGTGAAGATTGCGGGCGACATGCTGCACGACTACGGCGTCGTGATTGAAACCGTGATCACCGACATCAGCAAAAAGCAGGCGCAGGGCGAGGCCATGCGCGATCTGGTCAAGCGGGGCGCACAGGCGATTGTGCTTTCCCCGTCCGCGCCCAACGAGGTGGCGGGCACGATTGACGAGATGATGCAAAAGGGCATTCCCATCGTGCTGCTCAACACCGATGTACCGCAGAGCAGCCGGCTCTGCTGTGTCGGCAGCGACTACGTTCAGGCGGGCAAGCTGGCCGGCGAGCTTCTGTGCAGGTTTCTCATGGGCCGCGGACGGATCGCCTCGATCGTGTTTGACGATTCCGGCACGATGACACCGCAGAAGCTGACCGGCTTTCGCGAGGAGATCGGTCACTTTCCCGATGTGGAGATGCTGGGCCCCTACATGTTTTCCAGAACCGGAGAGGATGTGTACGACAGAACGTGCGAGCTTCTGCGGACGGCCCGACCCGACGGCATCTTTATGACATACGGCCAGGTGGAGGACGTCGCGCGTGCGATTGAGGACATGGGCCTCGCCGGTCAGGTTCAGCTGGTGGGCTACGACGCCACCGAGGACAGCCTGATGCTCCTCCGGCGGCGGGTGATCTCCGCGCTGATCAGTCAGGAGCCCGAGCAGCAGGCCATCCTCAGCATCCGTCTGCTGCACGATTACATCGCGCGCGGCATTCGTCCCAAGAGCAGCGTCATCCATGCGCGGCTGGATGTGATCACGTCCCGGAACAGCATCTACTACCACAAAGACGCGCTGAGCGCATCCAACTACTATAATGCCTGAGCGGCCGATGCCCGTCGGCCGCTTCCGCACGCGCGTTCAAAAAAATTTTGGAGGGCCTTGTTTGCGCTTGACAGATATGGCGCTATGTCGTATAATTGTGGCGGACAAATGTGAAATACGGCGGCTCGTTCCGGCGCCGCGTGAAGGAAAATGCAGGAAAACGGAAAAGGGCGAGGGCGGAGGCCCTATCATTTTGGCCGCTGTTGCACGCGCGTGCAATAACGATACAACTTAAGGAGGTTGGTCCCATGAAGAACGGTTTCCGGTTGCTGGTTCTGATGCTTGCGCTGCTCCTGGCCGTGCCGGCGGGCGTTTCCCTTGCGGAAGAGCCCATCACCCTCAAGGTGGACGTACAACCCTTCGCGTCGCCGCAGACGCTGCCGCGGATCGGCGAGCTCATCGCCGAGTTCGAGCAGGCGAACAACATCAAGGTCGAGCTCACCGTCTCCGTGAACGACGATCCCTACCGCGTCAAGCTGCTCCAGGACATCGCCGCGGGCAACATGGCGGACGTCGCCTTCTGCGACGGCTCCTGGCTGCCTGAATTTGACGCGATTGGCGCGCTGGTCCCGCTGGACAAGTGGTTTACGCCCGAGCTTCAGGGGAAGTTTCTGGATTTCGCCGTCAAGGGTGCCACGCTGGGCGGCCAGGTGAAGGCGATCTGGTTCCACACCGGCTCCTCGGGACTGTACTACCGCAAGGACCTCCTGAAGGAAGCGGGCTACGAAAATCCGCCCAGGACCTGGAGCGAGTTGAAGGAAATCGCCCGGAAGCTGACCGTAGACACCAACGGCGACGGCATTATCGACCGCTACGGCTTCTCCTACCCCGGCGCGAAGCACGTCGTCACCACGTTTACGATGTATCCCTTCTTCTGGGGCAACGCGGGCGCGGAAATGACGCGCGACGGCAAGGTGTCCTTTGGGGAGGGCGCGGACAAGGAAGCGATGGTCAAGACGGTGAACTACCTTGAGGACCTGATCAAGGACGGCTCGACCGACCCCAACGCCCCGGCGCTCAGCTTCATTGAGATCGAGAGCAACTACATCGCCGACCAGTGCGCCATGGCGATCCTGGGCGGCTGGCAGCATGCCTCCATCCGCGCGAACGCGGGCGATGAATTCGCGGAGAACACGGGCATCGCGCCGATTCCCTATCCGGACGAAAACGGCGCGCCGGTTGCCTGCGCGGGCGGCTGGACGCTGGCCATGTTCACCAAGGATGAAGCCAAGCAGGATGCGGCCTGGAAGTTCATGGAGTTCTGGACCACGAATGCCGAGCTGCAGACGGTGCTGACCAAGAGCGGGCAGATGTCGACGCTCAGGGAAGTTTACGAGCAGGAAGACGTCAAGTCCGACGGCGTCGTGATGTCCTTCTATGACATCCTTCAGAACGGCAAGACGCGCGACGCCGTCGCCTATCAGGGCATCATGGACCTGGAATTCCAGGAGATCCTGCAGGGCGCCGCAGCGCTGGAAGAGGATGTGGACGGCCTGGTCGCCGAAGCGGCGGAGAATACCATCGCCAAGGCGCAGGAGGCCAAGGTGTACCCCGAGGGCTGATCAAACGCGCTCTGGCCCGCCGGGGGCAAAGGCCTCCCTTCGCCCCCGGCCATCCCCTTAAGGAGTGGTAACGTATGAAGACCGATGTGAAAAAGAACAGGCTGTTCCTGCTGTTTATCGTGCCCGCGCTCCTTTGGGTCGTCGCGTTTACGGTGTATCCCTTTTTTTACAGCATCTATATATCGCTCACAAACATGTCGCTGATGCGCCCGGAAAGCACGGATTTTGTCTGGCTGGAAAACTACAGACAGCTGTTCCGGGATAAGGATTTCCTGAAGAGCGTTCAGATTTCGCTCACGTTTACGAGCTGGGTTGTGCTGTTTCAGTTTCTGCTCGGGTTTTTGCTGGCGCTTCTCATGGCCAACAAGCGCCCGCTGGTTTCGGCGGTCAGGATGTCGGTCATGCTCCCCTGGGTGCTGCCGCCCATCGCGCTGGCGCTGATCTGGGCGTGGGTGCTGAAGGCCGGAAACACCGGCCTGATCAACAGCGTGCTGATCACCTTCGGCGTGCAGCCGGTGCAATGGTTCGGCACGCAGTTCGCGATGCCCTCGGTGATTCTGATCACGGTCTGGACGGGCGTCCCCCTCTCGTTCATGCTGGAAATGGCGAGCCTGCAGAAAATACCGGAAGAGCTGCACGAAGCGGCTTCCGTAGACGGCGCCAACCCAATGCAGCGCCTGCTTCATATCATCCTCCCCCTGATGAAGGACACCTTTCGCATCAACCTGATCATGATCACGATTGCCTCCATCGGCTACTTTGACATCATCTACGCGATCACCCAGGGCGGCCCCCGCGGGCGGACCGAAGTGCTGCCCATGCTGATGTACAACGTGGCGTTTAAATCCCACAGCATGGGCAAAGGCTCGGCAATCGCGGTTGTGATGCTGCTGATGAGCACGGTCTACACGCTGGCCTATCTCCTGTTATTCCGGGAAAAGCGGGGTGAGGAGCTGTGAAAGCGCGGAAAATCGCGGGGAACACGGCGGTATACGCCCTGTATGCGCTGACCTTTCTGACGTTTGCCATTCCGATCTACTGGGCGTTTGTCACCAGCATCAAGCAGCCGACGGAGCTGTTCGCAAACCCGCCGATGTGGTTCACGTTCCACCCGACGGCCGAGCACTACGCCACCGTCATCCGTCAATCCAAACTGGTGCAGGGGTTCACCAATTCGCTGATTCTGAGCGCGGCGACGACCGGCATCACAACCGTTCTCGCGACGCTCGCCGCCTACGGCTTTTCGCGCTATGAGTTCCGGGGCAAGAAGTCGGTGCTGAACGTGCTTCTGGTGTCCCGCATGCTGCCCGCGGCGATCCTGATGATCCCGCTCTACGCAATGCTCAACGCGCTCAAGATACTGAATACCCGCCAGGGACTGATCTTTGTCTATACGTCCATCAACATTCCGTTCTCGGTGTGGATTCTCAAGACGTTTTTCGATTCCATTCCCCGGTCGCTGGACGAGGCGGCGATGATTGACGGCTGCAACATGTGGCAGGCGTTTTGGCGGGTCATCATGCCGCTTGTGAAGCCGGGCATCGTGGCGTCGGCGGTTCTGGCGTTCTTTTCCTGCTGGAACGAATTTTTGCTGGCGCTGGTTCTGACATCGACAAACGATGTGCAGCCCCTTTCGATCGTGCTCCGGGGGCTCATGAGCGAACAGGGCGTCAAGTGGGGGATGATGATGGCCGGCGGTTGCCTGGCGATTCTTCCGCCCGCACTGTTCTTCATCGCGTTCCAAAAGCATTTTATCGTCGGCATCACCGGCGGCGCAGTGAAAGGGTGATACTTTTTGAAAGGGATTGTCAAAACGGAGGGCCCGCGCCTCGTCTGGCGCTATGACGACGAAATTCTGTGGATTGAGCCGTGGGGCGAGGACAGCCTGCGCGTGCGCGCCACGCGGATGGGCCGAATGCCCGAAAAGGACTGGGCGCTTCTTCCGCAGCCGGCGGGGGCGGCGCGGTGCGAAATCACCGACGACGAGGCGCGCATTGAGAACGGGCGGCTGACCGCCGTCATCAGCCGCGTGGGCGCGCTGCGCTTTGAAAAACCGGATGGCACGGTGCTGCTCCGGGAGCAGTGGCAGGACCGTCAGGACGCGCAAAGGCGGATGTCGCTGATCACCGCCGCGCGGGAAATGAAGCCCATCCACGGCGGGAAATACCGGATAGCCATGACCTTTGAGGCAAACGACGGCGAAAAGATCTTCGGCATGGGGCAGTACCAGATTCCCCAGCACGATTTGAAGGGCTGCGAACTGGAGCTGGCCCAGCGCAACTCGCAGGTGCCCGTTCCGTTTTACCAGTCGAGCCTGGGCTACGGCTTTTTATGGCACAATCCCGCGGTCGGGCGCGCGGTGTTCGCGCGCAACCACACTCGCTTTACGGCCGAGGTCGGCGACGTCATCGATTACTGGATCACCGCGGGGGAAACGCCGCGCGAGATCCATTGCCGGTACATGCGCGCCACCGGGCTGCCCAGCGCCTTTCCCGATTGGGCGCTGGGGCTCTGGCAGAGCAAGCTCCGGTACAGGACCCAGGACGAACTGATGCGCGTCGCGCGCGAGTACAAGCGGCGCGGCGTGCCGCTGTCCGTCATCGTGTGCGACTTCTTCCATTGGCCGACGCAGGGCGACTGGTGCTTTGACGAAAGATACTGGCCCGACCCCAAGGCGATGGTCGACGAACTGCGCGAAATGGGGATTGAGCTGATGGTCTCCATCTGGACGACCGTCGATCCGCGGAGCGACTCCTACGCGGAAATGAAGCGGGCGGGCTACCTGGTGCGCACCGATACCGGCGTCCGGACGCAGATGGTGTGCCTCGGCGCGGACGTATTCTACGATCCGACCAACCCCGAGGCGCGCGGCTACCTTTTTGAAAAGGTCAAGCGCAACTACATGCGGCACGGCATCCGGCTGTTCTGGCTGGACGTCGCCGAGCCGGAGTACTCCACCTACGATTTTGAGAATTACCGCTACCACATCGGCACCTGTCTGGAAACCGCCGGCATGTATCCGCGCTGCTATGGGCAGGGCTTTTACGAGGGGCTGCGCGCGGAAGGGGAGGCGGCGCCCGTCACGCTGGCGCGGAGCTTTTGGGTGGGCGCCGCGAAGTACGGCATGATCCTGTGGTCGGGCGACATCCATTCGCGCTTTGAGGTGCTGCGCACCCAGTTCACGGCGGGGCTGAACGCGTCGATGGCCGGCGTCGCCTGGTGGACGACCGACATCGGCGGCTTCTACGGCGGCGACCCGGACACTCCGTATTTTCGGGAACTGATGGTGCGCTGGTTCCAGTACGGCGCGTTCTGCCCGGTGTTCCGCCTCCACGGCTGGCGCATGCCCACCGGAGAGGACACCGAAAAGGTCGATACCGGGCTGTTTGATTTCGACACCTGCGGGGACGGCGAGCTCTGGTCTTTCGGCGAGGCGGCCTACGGCATCATGAAGGACCTGGTGCTGCTGCGCCAAAAGCTGACGCCGTATCTCAGGCGCTGCTTTGATCAGGCGAGCGCGGAGGGCGAGCCGATCATGCGCCCGCTCTTTTACAATTTCCCCGGGGACGAAAGGTGCTGGACGGCGCACCAGCAGATGATGCTGGGTGAGGACCTTCTGATCGCGCCCGTGCTGTACGAGGGCATGACCCGGCGCGACGTCTATCTGCCCGCCGGCAAAACGTGGGTGTCGCTCCGGGGCGGCGAATACGCGGGCGGAACGACCATCGGGGTGGACGCGCCCATCGACGTGGTGCCCGTGTTCTACGCGAAGGGCTCCATGATCGGGGTGCTTTTGTAGGGAGGGATTGAAAGTGAGGTTCAAGCCCGACATCGGCAAGGTGCGCGAAAGGCTTTCCGCCTTCTGGGCGATGGAAATGGCGGACCGCGCGCTGATCAGCGTCGTCGCGCCCAAGACGCCCGGCGCGCACATCTCCCAGTTTCACAACCCGGAAGACCTGACAAGCGACAGGGAGGCGCTCGTCCGCTACTGGGAGGACCCGCAGACCATCCGCAAAATCAACATCGAGCGGCTGGAGCGCACGTTCCTGGGCGGAGAGGCGTTGCCCGTGATCTTCCAAAACTACGGAACCAGCGGGCACTGCAATTACTTTGGCGCGAAGCCCAAGTACGGCAACGACACCATCTGGTTTGACCACACCCTGGAAAGCCTCGAGGACATCGACGGCGCGTACACCGAAACGCTTCTGAAGAAGCATCTTCACATCGCGCGGTATCTGGCCGACCGGGCGGGCGACGCGTACTTTCTCGGCATGCCCGACAGCACCGGTACCCTCGACGCCCTCGGGCACCTCTACGGAACCGAGAACATGCTGATGGACATGGTCGCCGAGCCCGAGGCCGTGCTGCACGCGATTCAGGTCGTCAACGACGGCTGGGCCAGGACCAACGAGATGTTCTACCAGATTGCCCGCGATGTAAACGGAGGCGGATGCCACGCGTGGATGCACCTCATCGCGCCCGGGCGGATTCAGCACCTGCAATGCGATATGTCCGTCATGTTCTCGCCGGAGATGTACGAGAAGTTTGTGATGCCCGAGCTCATCGGGCAGATGGAATGGTGCGAATACCCGATCTACCACTTCGACGGCGCCGAGCAGGCGCGGCACCTTGACCTGCTTCTCAGCCTCGAAAAACTGAAGGGCATCCAGTGGACGGCGGTCGCCGGGCAGCCCTCCGCCGCGCACTACCTGCCCATTCTTCAGCGCATGCAAAGGGCCGGAAAGCGGCTGATCATCATGGCGCCGCCCACGGACGTGCAGCCGCTGCTGGAGGGGCTGAGCGCCAGGGGCCTCTACATCCACACCGAAACCGGCAGCACCGAGGAAGCGCGGGACCTGATCCGGTTGACCGAACGACTCAGCAAGGAGTAGCCCATGACGAGTAAAGAGCGTATGCTGTGCGCCCTCCGCCGCGAAAAGCCGGATCGCCTGCCGGTCACCGTCCACCAGTGGCAGCCCTACCACTTAAAGGCGTTCATGGGCGGCATGAGCGACATCGAGGCGTTCAGGGCCTCGGGGCTCGATGCCTCCGTCAACTATTACGAAACGATTGACGAGCCCAGCGGCGACTGGCGGGTGGAGGCGCGGGAGGAAGCCGGCCCGGAGTACGCCGTCACCCGCTGCGCGATCACCACGCCCGGCGGAACCCTCACCACGGCCGAGGGCCGGAACGCCATGACCACCTGGGTCATGGAGCCCCTGGTGAAGCGCCCGGAGGACATCCGCCTCATCGAAAAGTACCGGCCCGTTCCGCGGCTTCGGCGCGAGGGCGCCATCAAGGCTCATGAGGCGCTGAAAGACGGCGGCATCCTGCGCACTTTCCTCTGCGGCAAGCAGGGCGGATGCTGGCAGGACGCCTGTGAGCTGTTCGGTATGGAAAACCTGATCTACGCCACCTGCGATGATCCCGACTGGGTGCATGAGTTTCTGTCGATCCTGCTTGCGCAGAAGCTCCGCTACATCGAGGACAATCTGAAGGGGCTGCCCTTTGATCTCGTGGAAACGGGCGGCGGTGCTTCCAGCAACACGGTGATTTCCCCCGCGCTGCACAGGGAGTTTTGCCTGCCCTACGATCAGAAGGAGCATGATGCACTGCACGCGCTGGGCTTCCGGGCGGTGTACCACACCTGCGGCGGCATGACGAAGATATTGGACTCGATCGTAGAGAACCGCTGCGACGCGTCCGAAACCCTCTCCCCGCCGGGCGTCGGCGGCGACATTGCAACCGACGAGGCGGCGCGGCGCGTACACGCGGCGCTTCATCCCCACGTGGCGCTGATCGGCGGCATGGATCAGTTCAACATCCTGGGCCGGGGGACGAGGGCCGACATCGAGCGGGAGGTGGAGCGGCTGTTCGCGCTGTACGGGGGGGACGGCGGCTACATCTGCTCGGCGTCCGATCATTTCTTTGATGTGCCCGCGGAGAACCTGCGGTACTTTGCCGACGCGGCCGCGCGCTGCCGCTACTGAGGGAGGGATTGCCGTGACCGTTCAGAAGGACAAAGCGCGCCTGCAAACCCTTGCGCGCGCGCTCGTGGAGCGCGTCCATACGGAGGAAAACAACGCGAAGCGGCTGCGCTGGGCGCGGCACAATGACCTGCTGCAAAAGGACGGCCCGCTTTTGTGGGTGTGTCCGGACGACGACGGCGGCTGGGCGGAGCTGATCCCCGAGGGGGCGCTGGTCTGTCAGGACGGGGAGCTGCGCCAGGCGGAGATCCGGCTGCTGCGCTACCTGTACCAGGCGGAGCATTTCCACGACGACTTTGTGTTCGAGCCCTGCCTGTACTTTGACATTCCGGGGACGTACACCGGGTACCTGTATGGCAACGTGGACCAGAAAACCGCCTGGGGCATCGACATCGTCAAGCCCAGGGTGGGGCAGACGGCGTATCATCTGGACGCGTTCATCAAGGACGAAGGCGGCTTTGAGCCGCTGATGAGCCACGAGGTGGATTTTATCGAGGACACCGGGGCGCTGAAACGCCTGAAGGAAAAGTACGAGGACGCGCTGGACGGCATCCTTGAGATCAAATTCCAGCTGCCGTACAGCGTGCTGGTGCAGTCGCACCTGATCGAGCTCGTGCACCTGCGGGGGCTGGAAAACCTGCTGTACGATCTGTACGACATTCCGGATCTTCTGATGGATGTGATCGGGCACATGGCACGGTCCAAGGCGCGCCTGCTGACCAGGCTGGAGCGGGAGCACAGGCTGTTTGAAAACCGCGTCAACATCTACACCGGATCCGGCGGGCTCGGGTATACGACGGCGCCCCGGAAGCAGGACGGGGACATCCTGCTCGGGGACATGTGGGGGTTCGCCGACGCGCAGGAGTTTGGCAACGTGTCCGCCGAGATGTTTGAACGGTTCGCGCTCAAAAACCAGAAGATCGGGCTGAACCTGTTCGGCATGGGCTGCTACGGCTGCTGCGAACCGCTGGATGACAAGTACGACGCGGTGTTCCGGCACGTCGCAAACCTTCGCCGCCTTTCGGTCAGCCCCTGGACCAACATCGAACTGGCGGCGGAGAAAATCGGCGACCGCGCCATCTATTCTTGGAAGCCCAATCCGGCGCTGATCACCACCGGGTTTGAGGACGAGGCGATCCTCGCGCTGCTGAAGCGGGTCAAGGCCGCGACCGGGAACTGCTATCTTGAAATCATCCTCAAGGATATCCGGACCGTCGCCCATACCAATCGGCACCTCGTGCGCTTTATCGATATGGTGTCAAGAGTATTTCAATAGGGGAACGGCAGATGAAAGACAGGGTTTTCGTGGTTTCTCACACGCATTGGGACCGGGAATGGTATCTGACAAAAGCCCGGTTCCAGATGATGAACGTCGATATGATGCACCGGCTGCTCGCCATTCTGGAGGAAAATCCGGCGTTTCCCTCGTTCATGCTGGACGGGCAGCTGATCGCGCTGGAGGACTATCTGGCGGTTTGCCCCGATGAGCGGGCGCGCGTGGAGGCGCTCATCCGGCAGGGGCGCCTGGCGGTCGGCCCCTGGTACGTGCTGCCGGACGAGTACCTGGCCAGCGGGGAGGCGCACATCCGCAATTTTATCGAGGGGATGCGCGTTGCGCGGGCGCACGGCGGCGGCATGCGGCTGGGCTACCTGCCGGATTCCTTCGGCCATCCGTCGCAGATGCCGCAGATCATCCGCGGGCTGGGCATGGAGGAGATGATCTTCTGGCGCGGCCCGGGCCCGGAGGTGCGGCATGCCGAGTTTGAATGGGTCGGCAGGGACGGGTCGAGCGTCCTGGCGCTGAACATGGTCTACGGGTATTCCAACGCCGCCAACCTGAAGGAGGACGCGCCCGTCCGCGAAAGGCGCCTGAACCGTGAGATCGAAAAGGTCATGCGCCTGTCGCGGCTGCGGCTGGCACTCCTGATGAACGGCAGCGACCACATCGCGCCGGACGGCCGGGTGGCGGGGTGGATCAAGGCATACCAGGCGGAGCATCCGGCGCTTGAAATCACCCACGGCGCGCTCCGGGCGTACGTGGACGAGGCCAAGCGCCGCCGGGCGTATACGGCGCTTGAGCGGGTGTCCGGAGAGCTGCGTTCGGGCTACCGCGCCTACCTCCTGGGCGATACGCTCTCCACGCGCATGCCCATCAAGCAGGCGCAGCGGCGCGTGGAAGGGCTGTTGGAGCGGCAGCTCGAGCCCCTGTTCGCGCTCCTCGCGCTGACGGGCCGATGCCCCTATCCCAGGGAAAAGCTGCGCCATCTGTGGAGGCTGGCGCTTGAAAATCTGCCGCATGACAGCATCTGCGGGTGCAGCGCGGACCCGGTGCACCGGGAGATGCTCCTGCGCTACGATCAGATGCATGAAATCGGCGCGCACCTTCTGGCCTCTGCGCGGAGCACCCTCGCCCACGACGCCGAGGGCGGGGCGGACGGCGAGATCGCGGTCTTTTCCTGCGGACTAAGGGACGAAACCCGGCAGATCCGGGCGCGGCTCGAGCGCCTTCTGCACCCGCTGCGCTACGTGGAGTACGAGCAGGATCAGAAGCTTCTGGAGTTCGAAGGGGCGGACGACTGCCCCCGCCCGACGGGCGTCGTGCTGTGGGGGGCTGACGGCGTGGAGATTCCCGGCCGCGTGCTGGAAACCGCCGTGGAGGATACCGTCGAAACCAGCCTCATGACCCAGCCCACGATGAACCGCGTGCTGCGGGTGGACTGCGAATTTACGGCGGTGCTGCCGGCGATGAGCGAATCCCGCTTTGCCTACCGCTTCACCTATGACGAGGCGGCGGAGGCCGACGCGCTTGAAAACGAATTCTTTACCGTCGGCGCGGCGCCCGACGGCACGCTCCGCATCACCGACAAGCGCAGCGGGCGCGCCTATGCCGGGCTGGCCCGCCTGATCGACATGGCGGACGTGGGGGACGAATACACCTTTGACGCGCTGCCGGGCGATGTGCCCGTGGGCCTGGCGCCGGACAGCGTCCAGTCCGAGATCCGGCAAGGCCGCCTTTTGATCAGGGGCGTGATGAACCTGCCGGCGTCCTGCACGGCGGACCGGAAGGCCCGCTCGAAGGATGCGGTCGCGTGCGCGGTCACCATCACGGTGGACCTGCCCCGGAATTTGCCGCGGGTGGACGTGGGCGTGACCGTCGACAACCTGGCGAAGGATCACCGCCTGATGGCCCTTTTCCCCCTCGGCGCGCGCGCGGAGCGATGCCTGAGCGATTCGATCTTCTCCATCGAGCGCCGCGACATCGTACGCGGCGCGGATGAAGACGCCTATCAGGGCTGGATGGAAAAGCCCAACAACAGCTTTTTCCAGAAGAACTTTGCCGACCTGTCCGCGGGGGAGGCCGGCCTGAGCGTGTTCGTCCGGGGCCTGCCGCAGTTCGAGGTGCAGGCGGGCGACGCGGGGGATCAGCTGCGGCTCACGCTCCTGCGGTGCGTCGGCTGGCTCTCGCGCAAGGATCTGGCCAGCCGCGACGGAAACGGCGGATGGACGATCGAAACGCCCGAAGCGCAGCTTCCGGGCCCGCGGCACTTTGAGTTTGCGATCCACCCCCACGCGGGCGACGCGCCGCACGAGCTGTACCGTCAGGCGGTGGAATACGCTACGGAGCCGGTGGCGCTGCAGACCGCCCGGCGGGGCGCGGGTGAGCTCTTGGCGCCCCGGAGCCTCATCCGGGTGGACGATTCCCGGGTCTTCCTGAGCGCCTTCAAGGCGGCGGAGGACGGCGCGGGGTACATTCTGCGCCTGGTGAACATGAGCGACGACGCGGTGCGCGCACCCATCCGGTTCTCCCGGCCGTTCCGGGTCAGTCTGACGGACCTCGCCGAGGGGGATGCCGGCGATCTCGAGGGCGGCCTGGTGGCACTGCGCCCGTGGCAGATTCAGACGCTGCGGCTGGAGGAATAGCCTCCGGACCCTGTGCGTCCGCGCTGCGTTCCAGCCGGAGCGTGACGATCTCATAGGGGCGCACGGCCAGATGGCAGACGCCGTCGGCCAGCGTTAGTTCCGCCCGCGCCCGCTCGTTCAGATCCGCCTTCCGGACCCTGGAAAAGCCGCCGATTCGGAGGGTCAGCAGAGTTTCCGCGCCGCTGTTTTCCCAGAGCCGCAGGATGGCGCCCCGGCCGTCCTCGGCCTTTTTGAAGGCGGAGAAGCGGACGTTGGACGCGTCCCAGGAAAAGACCGTCGGCGGAAGGGAGACGCATTTGCCCGCGCGCGCGCCGCGGACGGCGTGGGCGAGGGGCGGGTACAGGTACGCGCCGACCCGGGGGTAGAAGCACTCGTCCGCGTCCAGCGGCAGATAGGAGAATTCAAAGCGCGTCCGGCCGCGGCACTGGGCGCCCTCCGAGGGCACCGACCAGGCGGCGACGCCCTTTCGCATCACCATGTTGATGCGGCTCATGTTGCCCACGCACCGCATGAGCGTCAGGCGCGCCGAGGGCCGGCCGGGTTCCCCCTCGAGGGGCGCGTAGTTGTAAAGCCCGCGGACCGCCAGCGCGAGGCCGCCCCGGGGCCCGCACACCGCCAGCCACTCCCGCATGGGGTAGACGGGCGTGGCCGGCTGTACGCACTCGGCCGGAGCCTCGCGAGCGTGATCGCGGGCGAGCTCGGCAAAGACGCTCTGACAGCGGAGCGCACCCTCCGCGCCCGGCGAGAAATCCAGCGAAAACTTGTGGTCGTCCGCTCGGTTGTCGATGGTGAGGCACACGTCCGCCCGGCGCACGCCCGCAAGCAGGGCCACCTCCAGGTTCATGGGGATATCCGCCATTTCGGCGCTGCGCCGGCCCGCCTCGAGGCGGGCGTTCACCCGCATGACAAAGCGCACGCGCATCCGCGCCCGCACCGGCCCCGCCTCAAGGATCTCCACCTCGGCGGCGGCGCTGCCGGAGGTGTACGCGGGGGACTTTATCCAGGTCGGCGACGAGTCCCAGAAGTCCCCGGCCTCCGCCTCCTCAATCACCTCCGCCTGTCTTTCAAAGACCCTGCCGGTCTTTTTGTCCCAAATGGTCAGGAGCGCACCCTTCGCCGTCACGCGCAGATGTTCGTTTTCCAGCCAATTTTCGCCGGTTTTCATCGGATTTTCGGGCAAGGACTGCCCGGGGAGGCAGCGTGCCCGCGAAAACTGCGCCCCCTCCGGCGGAAGCGCCACCAGCACGCGCTTGAGCTCCGCCGCGGGGTAACTGAGCGCGGAGGGTTCCCCGCGCCCATTGGGTTCTATCCCGGCGCGGGAGAGCACCTGGCACGCCAGGGGTTTGCCCTCCGGCGTCAGGACCGTCAGCCCGCGCGCGTCCACGGGAAGCCACAGCTCCGCGACCCGTCCCTCGGGCGCCGGACTCGGATCGAAAAACAGAACGCCCCGCTCGCCCTCCCGCCAGAAGCGCCCCGCTGCCCCGGCCAGCATGGCCATGGATTCCTGGGCAATGCCGGCGGCGCTCTGGCGGACGCGGTGGTACCGCGCCAACATTTCGTCGTGGACCATGTCGACGCAGGCGCCGTGAATGCCGTCGTGGGCGTGGTTGAGCATCAGGCTCTTCCAGGCTTCTTCCAGCGGCGCGTCCCACCCGCCGAGGCCCAGGGCGCGGGCAATCGTCGCCAGCGGCTCGGCGTAGCGGATCAGCAGGGATTCCGCCGCAAAGTTTGCCTGCTTGATGAAGGCGCGGGTCGAAAGCGCCCCCAGCAGGATGAACTGATGGCGCGTTCCGATCAGTTCGCGGCTGACTTGCGGCAGGGCCGCTTCGCGCGAGCGCGCCTTTTTGCAGTAGGCCTCGGGGTCGCTGATTTCAAAGAAGATCTCGTCCTGAAGGGCATTGGCGCGCGCCACGGCCTGCGCCACGCCCTCGTGGGGCGGCGAGTGATCGCAGCCCAGCATGACCGGTATGACGCGCGACGGAAAGTGCGCGCCCGTCTTTTGGACGTAGGCGATCATTTCGCGCGCGTGGCGGTCGGGGTCGTCGATGACCGTCATCTCCAGGTAGTGCTCGTAGGAAATGTAATCGTCGTAATACGGCGCGGGGCGGAACTGGGGCAGGAAGTCCTCCGCGAAGTTTTCAATGCCCTTTCCGTAGATGCGGGAATAGCCGTCCCGGAAGTGGGTGGCGCGCAGGGTGGACCCGTCCGGCCCCGCCAGCGTGAACTCGTCCGGGAAATCCTCTTCAATATAGGGCATGCCGCGCATGAACAGAAGGCTGTCAATGCCGAACCCGCGAAGGATCTGCGGAAGCTGCGTCGGGTGGCCGAAGTTGTCCGGCAGGTAGCCCACCCTCATGGCGCCGCCCATGCGTTCGCCCCGGAGACATCCCCAGAGACAGTTGCGCACCATGGCCTCCGGGTCCGGAATCCACTCGTCAAACTGCGTGTAGAACGGGCCGATTTTGAGCGCGCCCCGCCGGATAAGCGCCTCGAGCGCGCCCCGGTTTTCGGGGCGCATGTTCTCCAGGTATTCCTCCAGCGGGAAGACCTGTCCGTCCAGCACATAGGGGGCGGGGTCCTCCTGCGCCATCAGGCGCTCGAGGGCCTGCGCTGTCCAGAAGGCGAAGCTTTTGAGGGGCTGATACCATTCGACGTCCAGATGCCCGTGGGTGATGACGCACGCCGTGTACTTGCGCATGGTTCCTCCGTCATCGGCCGAGCACGAGGGCGCAGCCGGAATCCTTTTTAAGGCCGTGGAACAGGACGGTTTCGCCCCGCATCTCAACGGCGCCGGGATCGATGCCAAAATACGCGTCGGGCGAGAGGCGCCCGAGCCCCGGAACGGCCGCGGCCACCGGCTCCGCGCCGCCAAAGTTGTGGGCCACCAGCAATACGGCGTTTTCGCCTTCGCGCCGCACCGCCTGCCACCCCGTCAGGCGGCGGTATTCCTCCGCGCCCCGGCGCTCCACGTACTGGTCGCTGCGCGCCAGAATGGGGCGGATTCTGTCATAAAAGGCGATGGACTCGTCCACGATCGCCCACTGCCAGTCGGCCAGGCGGTGTACGTCTCCCGACAGGCACATGCGCCCCAGCATGGCGGCGCTCAGGGAATAGCAAAGCCGCTCCCGGGTGTCCTCCGCGCGGAGCACGGCCCAGATCTGGTTGTGGCGCGCGGGGGTCAGAAGCGCGGTATTGGCGGCGATCAGTGGAATCTCCGGACACTCGTGGGCGTCGGAGAAGCTGCTCATGTCGCTGACGGCAAACATGGACGGCACCAGCCGGTGGCCGCCGGAGGCGCAGTTTTCCACCACCAGACCGGGCAGCTCCTCCGCGATGCGGGCGAGATAGGCCTGGTTGGCCAGCACCTTGCGCCGCAGCCCCTCGCCGAGGGATTCATAGCCGTCGCAGCCCACGCCGATCGATTCGTTGTAATCCACCTTCAGGTAGCCGAAGTTTCCTTCCTTCAGAAGCCCCAGCACCGTTTGGTCCAGATACCGCGTCACCTCCGGGTTTTCCAGGTCCAGCATTCTTCGCAGCCCCGCGCGGATGACGCGGCCGTCCCGCTTCAAAAGCCATTCGGTATTTTCGCCGGCCCGGGCGGTCGGCCCGACGTTTTCCAGCTCAAACCAGAGCCCCGGGATCATCCCCCTGGAGCGGATGTAATCCGCGGCGGCGCGGATGCCCTCCGGAAACATGTGCCCGGACACCTGCCAGTCGCCCATGTCGGTCTCCCAGTTGCCCTCCGGCCGGGCGTACCAGCCGGCGTCGATCACAAAATAGCGCATGCCGCGGCCGGCGATCCGGTCCGCGATGGCCCGGATGTTGGCGTCGCTGGGGTTGCCCCAGGTGGTGCAGAATTCGTTAAAGACGATGGGCAGATCCCTTTCCGCTTCGCAGCGCGGGGGCAGCGCGTCGTTCAGAAATGACGCGATGGCGCGGCATGCCGAATCATATGAGCCCGCGCACGCCGTCACCAGCGCGTCCGGCGATGTCAGGCGCTCGCCCGGCGCAAGGCGCTTGGAAAAGTGCCCGAAGTCCTCATCGGCCAGGCCGCCGCTCAGGCAGAATTCCTCGGCCCGCCGGGTCAGCTCCATCTGCCAGGAGGAGGCGCCGCAAAGCTCCGCGCCCCAGGTGACGCCGCTTTTTTCGTCCTCCAGCGCGAGGAATGGGAAATATCCCTTTACCGGATGCGAGCCCAGCTGGCCAAAGCGCAGCGCGCGGTAGCCGATCTTCAGCCACGAGGTTTCCAGGTTGAGCCGCGCCGGCGTGTCGGAGAGCACCCGCCCCTCCGCGCTCCAGAAGGAGGCCAGGCGGTGGATCTTGAGATGATCGTTGGCCTCGCCCTCCGCCATGGGCGTCAGGCCGCCCATTGAAAAGGAAGTCAGCAGTTGGACGGTCACCGGCTGCGCCCCGATGTTTGTCACCGCGGTGCGGACGGGCAGCGCCCGTCCCTCCGGGTAGAAGTCGGCCTCGTGGGATACTTCCACGCCGTTGCCGCGAATTAGGGTGGTCACGCGGCGAAACGCGCCCAGGTCCAGAACCGTTTGCCCCGCAAACCGGAGCGCCTGCGTGGTGGTGGAGTTGCGCATGGTCACGCCGTTTGAAAAGCCGGAATCAAACCCGTCCCCCGCCAGGCAGACGTGGGCGAGGCTGTCAAAATACCCTTTGCCCGCAAACGGGGCAAAGCGGCCCGCGGGCATGACCAGCATGCCCACGCGGCCATCGTCGCTCAAAAGGTAGCGGAGCGTCAGGTGCTTCCCCTCAAAGGTGCTGTGCGTTTTCATGGCCCTATCCTTTCATGGCGCCGGCGGTAAGCCCGCTGATGAACTGATCCTGCAGACACAGGTAGGTGACGAGGACCGGAAGCGTCGCGAGGAACACAAACGCGAAGATCGTGCCGTAGTCGGAGGAATAGGGCCCGATGGCCGAATAGATGCCCACCGTGATCGTCTTGACTTGGCCGATGATCAGCGGCGTCAGAAAGTCGTTCCACATCGAAAGGCCGATAAAGATCACGGTCGTCGCCGTGCAGGGCTTGAGCAGCGGAAACAGAATGCGGAAGAAGATCGTGCCGCTGCCCGCCCCGTCAATGGAGGCGGCCTCCTCCAGCTCCAGCGGCAGGCCCCGGATGAAGCCGTAGTACATGAACACCGAAAAGGATACCGAGCCCGACGCAAAGATCAAAATCAGCCCCAGCGTGCTCCCGATCAGGCCGATGCCCTTGTAGAGCGTGACCATCGGCACGTAGACGATCACGTAGGGCACCATCAGGCCGACCAGGAAATACACGTAGGCGAAGTCGGTGAACCGGTTTTTGACGCGCGCCAGGTAGTACGCCGCGGTGGCCGATACGCACACGCACACGAGGGTGCCGCCCAGCGCCAGCACCAGCGAATTTTTATACATCAGCGGGAGATTCACGTTGGGGTTTGTCAGTACGTTCATCAGGTTGTCGATGGTGGGCGGGATGGGCAGCGCCAGCGGGTTGGCGCTGATCTGCGCGGTGGGCTTGAAGATGTTGATCAGCGTCAGGTACAGCGGAAAGACGCACGCGGCCACCATCAGCCACAAAAACGCCTTTGGCAGAACAGATGCCACGCGTTGCTTTGTCATGCGCCTTCTCCTCTCTGCGACAGCTTGATATTCAAAATGGACAGCAGCCCGATCAAGACGAACAGCACCACCGCGATCGCCGAGGAATAGCCCAGCCGGTTCATGCCGAAGGCCTGGGTGATGATGTTGTAGGCGATGGTTTCGGTGGCGTAGCCGGGGCCGCCGTCGGTGATGACCTTGACGATGTCGTACTGGCGCAGCTCGACGATCATGCTCATCAGGATGCTGATCGTGAGTCCGGCCCGGATGCCCGGCAGCGTGACGTAGCGGAATTTGTGCCACGCATTGCCGCCGTCGATGGTGCAGGCCTCGTACAGATCCTGGGGCACCATCTGCAGCGCCGCCAGGTATATCACCATGCAAAAGCCCAGCGTCTGCCAGATTTCGATAATTGAAATGCTGGTGACCGCGTTGTTTGGGTTGCCGATGTAGTCGTTTGCCAGAAAGCCGAGCCCGGCCTGGTTCAGAAGCGTATTGATGGCGCCCGTGTAGGAGAGCATGGAGAGCCAGATAAAGGAAATGGCCACGGTGCTGAGCACGTAGGGCAGAAAAAAGACGCTGCGCAGCGTGGAGGTCAGCCGGCCGCGCCGGTTCAGCGTGAGGGCCAGCATCAGCCCCAGCGCGTTTGTCGCCACGACCACCGTCAGCGTAATGCGCAAAGTGACGCCGAGGGCGTGAATCAGCCGTTTGTCCGTCAGCATGGTTTCAAAGTTTTTCAGGCCCACGAACTGCATGCCGCTCACGGCAATGCCGTTCCAGTTGGTGAGGCTCAGCGCCAGCGCCGCGAGAATCGGCACGATCATCAGCATCGTGTACAGGATAAACGCCGGCATCAGAAAAGCGATGGGTCTTTTGATCATGGGGTATTCTCCTTTGAAAGACGGGAGCAATCCCCGGCGGATGGCCGTCCCGCGGACCCAGGTCGTTTCTTCGCCCTGGCGGGCCGGCGGCCGGAAGAACTGCTCCCGTTCACAGGGTATGGGCGGAGCGTCAGCCGTTCTTCAGCGTCTGGTATTCCCGGTTCCACTCCACAATCTGCTCGTCGATGTCCGCGCCGATGAAGATCTGCTGCATGGACTTGTGGATGAAATCCTCAAAGCCCACGGGCAGCGCGTAGTCGCCCTGCAGCTTGGTGATTTCCGGCACCAGGGTGTAGCCCTCAAAGTTGGCCATGTACTCGGCCTGGAGCTTGCCCAGATCGTAGGCGACGGGCTCCTTGGTGATGGAGTACACGCCGTCGGCCTTGAGGTAGTGGCGGTAGATGTCGGGGTTGCCGCCGAGGACGTAGGCGCAGAACTTGAAGGCTTCGTCCTTGTGGGCGCAGGTTTCGGAAACCGCCCAGTACTGGGGCATGGTGCAGTAGGTCTTTACGCCCGCAAAGTTGGGCATGACGAAGCAGCCGATGTTCTCCTTGGCGTAGTCGTTGTCGCCGTTGTCAATGGTGGAGGCCACCCAGGCGCCGTCCATCATCATGGAGGCGTTGCCCTTCAGGAATTCCTCGCTGGCCTGGTTGTAGCTGAAGGACATGGAGCCCTTGTGGTAGTACCCGGCGTTGATCAGGCCCTGCCAGTAGGTCAGAGACTGCTTGAGCGGTTCGATATCCCAGTCCACCTTGCCCTCGGCCAGATCCTGGTTGAAGGTGGGGTAGGCCGCGTAGATGTCGGAATTGGTCTGACCGACCCAGAAGCCGAAGTCGGTGGCCCAGATGTCCTTCGGGCCGGCCGTGATCAGCGGCGTAAAGCCCGCGGCCGCCAGCTTTTCGCAGGCGGCGGTGAACTCCTCCACCGTGGCGGGAACGCCTTCGATGCCCGCCTCGGCAAACTGCGCCTTGTTGTAGAACACCTGCGAGCGCATGGCGGTGTAGGCGGGGATCAGGGTCTTTACGCCGTTGTTGGTGACGACGGCAGAGGGATCAAACTGATCCAAAAGCGAATCGGGCACCTCGGCGTACACGCCCTCGATGTTGGCCAGGTCCACCGGGTCGATGTTGATGTCGGGCATGTTGCCCGCGCTGAGCATGGTCTTCAGAAATTGCGGGCGGCTGTCCCCGGTCATGAGCACCTTTTCGATGCGGATGCCCGGGTTGTCCTTTTCAAAGGCGTCGATGATGGTCTGATAGAATTCCGCGGTGTAGTTGTTGGTCTCGAACACTGCCCAGGTGAGGGTAATGTCCTCGGCCAGCGCCAGGGGCGCCGCGGCCATCAGCACCGCCGTCAGGATTAGAACGGACAGGATCTTTTTCAAGGGGGTTTCCTCCTCTCGCGCATTGGGTTCTCCGGATGATTTCAGTATATATCCGAAATTGCCCAACGGCAATCTCATTAATTATACAATAATCCCACATTTTATACTACTGTGTGAAGTCCGGGTGCATTTTTACCGAAGGGATGTTGCATCCGCCCCGGTTCGGGGATATGATGCATTCAGGGAACAACCGAGGGGAGGCCCAGGGTGAAGCACCGTTTTTTCAGCAGCACCTTTTTCCGGATTGCGCTGATCTCCTTTGTCACGATCGTGGCCGCGGTGGCCATCACGGTGGGCGTGGCGCTCAACATCTTCTCCCAGGCGCTGGACGAAAAGCAGCGCGTGATCGAGGGGCAGGCCGCGGCAAAGCTGCAAAAGTACGTGCTGGGCCAGTACACCCGCATCTCGGACATGCTCAACTACACCAGCACCCGCACGGGCGTCGCCGCCCGCCTCGCCGCGATCGCGCAGCAGCCGGACAGGGCCTACCGTTACGCCGACATTCAGGCGCTTTTGTCGTTTGCGGAAATGGTCCTGTCCAGCGACGCGGACATCGAGGACTGCATCCTGATCGCCCAGAACGGGGCGGTCTACTCCCAGACGGCCACCCAGTACGGCGACGCCGTCGCCAGCTACGATTTTTTGAACGATCCCCTTTTCCGGGCCTTTCTCGCATCGGACAGCGGCTTTCGCTTTGTGCATGACAACCCGGTCCGCTACAAGATTGCCAGCCGCGGCGAGGTGATCACCATCCTGTGGTCGATCTACAACCCCGCGCGCCTTCCGCGCCGCGAGCGGGTGGGGCTTCTGATCGTCAACGTTCCGATTGACCGCTACGAAGCCGCCTACGGCGATTTTTCCGGCGTGATGCTGGGCGACCTGGAAATTTACGACACCCGCGGGGAGAAGATCTACTCCTCCGGGAACAACGCCCCGGATACCCCCATGGACGAGCCCATCCTCTACCCGGTCGGCGCGACGGGCCTGACGGTTCGGAGCCTGCTGCCCTCCAACATGATCCGGGAGCAGACAAACGCGCTGATCCAGCGATCGGTCTTTTTCGTGCTGTTGGCGGTGGGCCTGTCCTTTGTGGTCATCTTCGTGGCGGTCTACTCCTACAACCGGCGATCCCAGCGGCTGATCGACCACATGCGCGAAGTGCAGAAGGGCCGCCTCGACCGGCGGATCGCGGTTCGGAAGCGCGATGAAATCGGCGTTCTGGGCGAGGCGCTCAACGATATGACCGAGAAGCTGGATACCTACATCCGGCGCACCTACCAGGCGGAACTGGCCGCCCGGGACAGCGAGATCGCCCTTTTGCAGTCGCAGATCAACCCGCACTTTCTGTTCAACTCGCTGGAAAACCTCAGCATGCTGGCCGCGCGGGCGCACAACGACGCGCTGGCGGACCTGGCGGCGGACATCGGCCGGCTCTTCCGCATCAGCATACGCTCGCGCGACCGCATCGTCCGGATCGAGGACGAGCTGGAGTACATCCGCCTCTACATCAACATCCACGTGGCGCGCTTCGGCCCGCGCCTTCAATTCGGCGTTCAGGCCGACGAAGCGCTGCTCGCCCGCGCGATCCCCAAGCTGATCGTGCAGCCGCTGGTGGAAAACGCCGTGATCCATGGCCACCGGGTGCTGAAGCCGGGGGCCCGCGTGGATGTATCCATTGAGGCCGCCGGCGACGGCCGCATTCGCGTTTCGGTCAGCGACAACGGCGCGGGCATGACGCGGGAGCGGATCTGCGAGGCGCTCTCCGGCAGCGCGTCGATCGGGCTGCCCAACGTCGCCCAGCGCATCCGGCTGATGTTCGGGGACGAGTGCGCGCTTTTGATCGAAAGCGCCGTCGGCGAGGGGACGCGCGTGTCCTTCTGCCTTCCCGCCATGACCGTAGAGGAGATGAACGCCCATGTACAGGCTGCTGATCGTTGACGATGAAGAAACCATCCGCGAGGGGCTTCGGCACTTTGTCGATTATGAGCAGTACGGCATCGAGGTGGCGGGCTGCGCCGGAGACGGCCGCGAGGCCCTGGAGATCATCGCGCGGGAGCCCATCCATATCCTGCTGACCGACATCCGCATGCCCGATGTGGACGGCCTCGCGCTTTTGCGGTCGGTCCGGGCCTGTCATCCGGACATGAAGAGCGTCGTGCTCAGCGGCTATGACGACTTTTCCTACGTTCGCGAGGCCATGATGGCCGGCGCCCACACGTATCTGCTCAAGCCCGTGCAGCGGCAGGAGTTGCTGGACGCCATGTGCGACGTGGCGATGCAGATCGAGCGCGAAGCCGCGGACTTCCGGTACCGTCAGGAATCCCTGCGGCTCATGAAGATCAACGTGCTGAACCGGCTGCTTATGCAGGCCATTTCCGCCGGCGAACTGGAGGAAAAAATGGCCCTTCTGGGCCTTGCGGCGCGCTGCGGCGGGGGGTACCGCGTCGTGGTGGTCAAGCCTGCGCTGAACCGGGAAATTGAGATCCGCAAGGGGGACAGCCGCCTTTTTGAGGCGCTGGCGCTATCCGAGGAAATCATGGCCCCCCAGGGCGGCCACGCGTGCTACGACACGCTGGGCAACATCGTGCTGATTCTCCCGGAAGACGGCCCGGCATCCTTTTTCGCGCGGCTGGACGGGCTGAAGGGGCGGCTGGAGGAGCGGCTTTCGGGCAGCGTGGGCATGGTCGCGGGCGTTCCGGTGGACGACATTCGCGCCGTCCACATCTCCTACCGGAGCGCGCTGTCCGCGCTCAACTACATCTACATCCTGGGCACCGACCGCGTGATCGATTCCGCCGAAACCGGTGCCGCCGTCCTCGGAGCGGACGGAGCCCCCGCCTTTGATGAGGCGGGCGTTCGCCGGCTGTCCCAAGCGCGCGATCTGGACGCGCTGACGGCGTACGTGGACCGGTACCTGGACAATCTCCGGGCGGTGCCGCTGCCCGATTTGCGCCTGATTCACGTGCGCCTGATCGAGATGATCGTGGCGGTTTCGGACGAACTGTCCGTGACGCTCTCCACGCCGGACAGCCTGTACGAGATCCGCCACAGGACCATCCGCGCCATTGTGCAGAGCGGCTTTCTTTGCGATACCCGGCAGATCATGCGGGACGGCCTGGCGGAGATGCTCCGCCACGGCGGGCCCGCCGACGCGCCCGCGCTCAGCCGCTACACGGCGGAGGCCATGGCGATCGTCGCGGAGCAATACGCCGATGTGGGGCTGTCCGTCAAGACCATCGCCGGCCGCCTGCACGTAAACCCCGCCTACCTGGGCCGGACCTTTTACAGGGACACCGGCCAGTACTTCAGCGATTACCTGAACGAATACCGCATTCAGAAGGCCAAGGAAATGCTGCTCCTGCCGCAGGCGCGCGTGCAGGAGGTCAGCGAGCGGGTGGGCTACGTTTCGGCCAGCTACTTTGCCGCGGTGTTTAAGCGCCAGACCGGGGTGAACCCCTCCGGGTGGCGCAAGTAAAGGCGCAGCATTTCGTAAGATAGTACACATTTTGCGCAAGATAGGCGATGGCGCGGCCGCGGGCAAACCGGTATAATGGGGGCGGCTTAAACAAACGGATACTGGAGGAGCGGAGCATGAAGGAACTGGCCAAGAACACCCGGCTGATCGCCCGGCCGGTCGTCGGATGCCTGACGCACACCCACTTCTGGGAAGGGCCCTGCCGCGCGGGCCGGTACGAGGACATGCAGCCGGACGTCGAACTGAAAAACGCGAACATCGCCTTTGAACAGTCCTGCGAGGCGCTCGGGGGCCTGTCTGACGAAGTGCGGCTGCTGGACGCGGTCAACGCGATCTATCAGGAGGACTTCATCGTCCCGCGGGAAACCATGGAGAAGATCGAGCAGGACATCGAGAAGGTGGACTTCTTCCTGGTGATGGGTTGGCGCGTGCCCAAGCTGGAGCGCTACGGGAAACCGCTGGTCATCTGGCAGAACGGCAACGAGGGCATCGACATGGCGGCCTATTGCCGCTCGATCGGCGTCGAGGCTTACGTGGCGATGACGCTGGAGGAGCTCAACAAAATTGTACACCTTCTGTGGGTGCGCAAGGCCGTCGCCGGCACCCGCGCGCTGGTGCTGACCCAGGGCGAGCAGCCCACCTTCGGCATCCTCAGCCTGATCCGCGATCCCGCCGTCCTCAAAAAGCGCTACGGCATGGAGATCGTCAAGGCGCCGTTTCGCGCCATCGTCCCGTATCTGGATTCCATCACCGATGAGGAGGCCCGCCCCGTCGCCGACAGGCTGCTGAAGGGCTCCGGCGACACCCGGGTCAACCCCGAGTGGTTCCTCAACGACATCAAGTACTACCTGGCCGCCCGCAAGATGATGGACAAGTACGACTGCAACGCCTTCTCCACCGCCTGCCACGAGCTGTGCACGTCGGAGATTCCGCAAAAGCGCAAGTTCACGCCCTGTGTGTGCCATTCGCTGATGAAGGACGAAGGCATTCCCAGCGCCTGTGAGGAAGACCTCAACGCGCTGGCGGCGATGACCATCCTGCAGCTTCTGGGCAACCGCCCCGCCTTCATGGGCAACCCAAACATGGAGTCCGAGGAGATCATCCGCATCCATCACGCGGTGCCGGCGCTGTGCATGAACGGGTACGGCACGAAGCCGCTGGAGTACAAGCTGTGGGCCTTCACCGGCCAGGGCTTTGGCGGCAAGCTGCAGGTGGACTTCGCGCAGAACGAGCAGGACAAAGTGACCCTCTGCCGCTTCAATCCCGCCGGCGACACCATCAGCCTCGCCACCGCCGAAGTGCTCAAAACGGAGTACGACCAATACTACTGCAGCCCCTACTACTACCTTAAAGTAGAGGACGCCAGCGCCTTCATGCACAACCTCGCCGACTTCGGCCATCATCAGGTGCTGATCTTCGGCGATTACACAAAGCAGCTCAAGGCACTCGCCCGGGTGATGCATTTTTCGATCCAGGAGCCGGAGGCGACGCTGTATTGATCTACCTCAACCACGCCGCCACAAGCTGGCCGAAGCCGGAGCGCGTGCTCCGGGCGGTGGCCCGCGCGCTTGCCGGGCCGCCGGCGGGCCAGTTCCGCAGCAGCGCCGACTTCGGCGCGGCGGACCCCGTCCGGCAGGCCCGGGAGGCCCTCGCGCGGGTTCTGAACGTGAGCCGGCCCGAGGGCGTTTACCTGACATCCGGCGCCACGGAGGCGGCCAACCTGTTCGTCCGCGGCCTGACCGCGGGCGGCGGCGTGATCCTCGCGACGCAGACGGAGCACAACAGCGTGCTCCGTCCGCTGTACAATCAGAAGGCGGCGCGGGTGCGGATCGTCCCCTGCGACGAGCGCGGCTTTGTCGCGCCGGAGCAGGTGGCCCGCTCGATTACGCCGGACGTCCGGGCGATCTTCGTTAACCATGTGGGAAATGTCACCGGGGCCATCCAGGATGCCGCCGCCATCGGGGAAATCGCCCGCGCCCGCGGCCTCGCGTACATTCTGGATCTGTCTCAGAGCGCGGGCTGCGTTCCGGTGTATCCCGAGCGGTGGCACGCCTCCGGCGCGTTTTTCACCGGCCACAAGGCGCTGATGGGCCCCCAAGGGACGGGGGGCTTCTACCTGTCGCCGTCCTTCGCCCCGCCGCCCCTTTGCTACGGCGGCACGGGCTTTGACAGCGCCCGCCTGACCTACGGGGACGGGGATGCGCCCTATGAGGTGGGCACGCGGAACGTCCCCGCCATCGCGGGGCTGGCCGCCGCCGCGGAGCACGTCCTCTCCCTGGGCGTTGACAGGATCCGGGCGCGTGAGGCGGCGCTGCGCGCCCGCCTCACGGCCGGACTGGCCGGGCTTCCGGGCGTGACGCTGTTTGGCGCGGGCGAAGCGGACCGGTTCGGCCCGGTGATCGGCTTTCGCGTCCGGGGGCTTTCAGCCGATGACGCCGCCTTTTTGCTGAGCGGCGAATACGGAATCGTCACCCGCGCCGGGCTCCAGTGCGCGCCGCTGATCCACCGGGCCCTCGGGACGGACGCGGGCGGCGTGGTGCGCGCGAGCCTCGGCGCGGAAACCACCGAAGCGGAAATTGACGCGCTGATCCGTGCGCTGGCCGAGATCACCGGGGGAGGCGAAGACCCGTGAGGCTTTTGAAAAAGTGCGCGTCGCGCGAGCCCTGTGCGGAATCCGGGTGGTACGCCTACGATTATCTCGTCGGCGCGCCCATCGCGCGGTCGGACATTCTGGCACTGGCGCCGCTGGGGCGGCTCATTTATCTCCCGCAGTTGAGGCGTCCCTTCTTCCGGCTGGATACCGACGGCTGGCATATGAAGGGCATCGAGGGCGATTTGACCCTGCGCATCGCGGTGGACGGCGCGCGCGAGCCGCTGCTGGCCGAGCTGGAAGCGCGGCTCTTTCCGGAGGATATTCCCCATGCTTGAATACGAAAAGATTGCGCTTGCGGAGGACTTCCCCTTCCGGATCCGCCGGGAGGTCATTCCCTCGACGCAGACCCCCTTCGAGCACTGGCACAGGCCCTTTGAAATCACGCTGGTGGAGCGGGGCGTGGGGCAGTACGACGTGGGCGGCCGGTGCTATCGGATGCAAAAGGGGGATCTGATCGTCTTCAACAGCGCGGAACCCCACGGGTGGCAGGCGCTTTCCGGCGAAATCGAGCTGCTGGTCATCGTGTTCGATCCGGAATTCGTCCAAAGCGGCGAAACGGCGCGGGGCGCGGACTACCTCCGGCCCTTTGTTGATCGGGACGCCCGCTATAAAAACCGCGTGGACGGCAAAGACCGGCTCGCTCCGCTGCTGCGGGATATGTTCTACGACATCGAAGCGGAATGGACCCAGCAAAGTACCGGCTACGACCTGATGATCCGCGCGGACGTGCTGCGGATGCTGACGCTTTTGATCCGGCACTACGCCGATCCGGAAAGCGACCTGTCCGCCGCCCGGCAAAACGCGCTTTTGCGGCTTCAGCCCGCCTTTGACCTGCTGCTCAGCCGCTATTGCACCCCGATCACGCTGGAGGAGGCCGCCCGGGCCGTCTACATGAGCCCCAGCTATCTGTCCGCGCAGTTCCGGAAGGCGACGGGCGTTTCCTTCAGCACCTACCTCACGCTCTTGCGGCTGCGCCGGGCCGAGGCGCTGCGCGACGGAACGGACCTCACCAGCGAGGAAATTGCCGCCCGGTGCGGCTTTCGCAACATGTCAAACTTTTACAGGCTGTACCGCAAGCGCCTGGGCGTTCCCTTCCGCCGCCGCCCGCCCGCGCCTGGGGATTCCGGCGGATGAGCGCAATTGCGTCAAGCGCCACCGGCCCAGCCGGTGGCGCTTGACGCAGGGTCAGTGCGCCGCGGCGGCGCCGGAAATCATGTAGAAATGCGGCGCGTCCACGACGGCGTCCACGTGGAAAAGGGGTGCCCAGAGCGCCGCTTCCTCCCGGGCGGGCCTCAGCTCCGTCTTGACCGAGGCCGGCACGCGGCCGTGGCAGGCGTTGATCCTGCTCCGCCCCGCGCCGTGGGCCACGGTAAAGCGGCCGCCGGGAACGAGGAGCGCGCGCACGCTGCGGATCAGCGCGGCCTTGTCCGGAAAGTGGGGGTAGGCGTCATAGAGCACCGCGGCGTCAAACGCGCCGGATTGAAAGGTCAGGATGTCGCCGCAGAACACCCGGAGCCTGGGCTCCCCGGCAAATTTGTGCGCCGCCAGCGCCGCCATGGCGGGGGACACGTCCACCCCCACCAGTTCCGCGAGGCCCGTGGCCAGCAGTTCCGGAAACATCACCCCGGTGCCGCAGCCGATGTCCAGCACCCGCATCCCCGGCCCCGCGCCCGACAAAAACGCCACCGCCTGCCGCACCGGAAGGCCCGGAACATAATGCTCGTCCCAGCGCGCGGCGCGGGAATCAAAGTAGTCCGCGATATTCATTCAGAGTTTTTCCACCCCTTGATCGTACATAGTATACAGGATTTGGGCCGTGCCGGCAATGCCGAAAAGGGCCCGAACGCTCCGTTTTGGCCCGCGGAAGGCCGCGCTCCGGGTAATATCCCGGTAAAGTGGGTTGACAAATTCGCGCGCTGGGGTACAATACCGTATGTTGTACGTCAAACAAACTGGGGGCGATGGGGTTGAACGGGATGCACGCCGTGGGCAAGGCGATCCGCATGCTGGACAACATGATCATGCGGCGCTTTGACCGGAACCGGCCCGATCGGGTGGTGCTGGAGCGGGTCACCGGCACCAACCGCTGGGTGATCGGCTATCTGGTGGAGCAGCAGCGCGCGGGGCGGACGGTCTATCAGCGGGATCTGGAAGCGGTCCTGGGCATCACCCGATCCACCGTTTCCAGGGTGCTGGACCTGATGGAGCGCAAGGGCCTGGTGGAGCGGCAGCCGGAGGCGGGCGACGCGCGCCTGAGGCGGCTGGTGCTGACCGAGCGCGCGATGGCGCTGCATGAAAAGATGCGCGCCTACGCCGAGGGCTTTGAGCGCGAGCTGACGGCGGGATTCAGCCCAGAGGAGATTGATTCGCTCATGGACTACCTGGATCGCATCCGGAGGAACCTGGAAAACTGAGGGCGCGGGGGATTGGACGGACAATTTCATCGCGCGGGCGCGCGCCAGAGCGGGAGGAAACGGCTGAATGCTCAAAAAACTGATGCAAAGCATCCGCGAATACCGGAAGGCGTCGATTTTGACGCCGGCGCTGATCATGGGCGAGGTGATCATGGAATGCCTGATTCCCTTCATCATCGCCATGCTGGTCAATGAAATCAAGGCGGGGTGCGGGTTTGGCACCATCGCCTACTATGGCGGCATCCTGTTTGGGATGGCCTGCCTGGCGCTGGGTTTTGGCGCGGCGGCGGGGGCCGCCAGCGCCACCGCGGCCTGCGGCTTCGGCAAGAACCTGCGCAAGGACCTTTTCTACCGGGTGCAGGCCTTTTCGTTTGAAAACATCGACCGGTTTTCGTCGGCATCGCTGGTCACCCGCATGACCACGGACGTGTCCAACGTGCAAAACGCCTACATGATGATCATCCGGGTGGCCGTGCGCAGCCCGCTGATGTTCCTGTTCGCCATCATCATGTCCTACGTGATGGGCGGAAGGCTGGCGCTGATGTTCGTGGTGGTGGTGCCGATTCTGGCCTTCGGGCTCATCCTGGTGGTGCGCAAGGCGCTACCCACCTTCAAGCGCGTGTTCCGCCGCTACGACCGGCTGAACGAGTCCATCGCTGAAAACGTGCGGGGCATCCGCGCGGTCAAGTCCTTCGTGCGGGAGGACTACGAGCGGCAGAAGTTTGGCGCCGCGGCGGAGGACATCCGGGCGGACTTCACCCGGGCGGAGCGCATCGTGGCGGTGAACGCGCCGCTGATGCAGTTCTGCCTGTACACCAACATGGTGATTGTGCTCTACTTTGGTTCGGAGCTGATCATCCGCTCGGCGGGGCTGGAGCTGGACGTGGGCCAGTTTTCCGCGATGCTGACCTACGGCTTTCAGATTCTGATGTCGCTGATGATGCTGTCGATGGTCTACGTGATGATCACCATCGCCGATGAGTCCGCCCGCCGCATCGTGGAGGTGCTGGACGAGGTGCCGTCGCTGACCAGCCCCGAGAACGCGGAAACCATCGTCCGGGACGGCTCCGTGGACTTTGAGTCCGTCAGCTTCAAATACGCGAAGCGCGCCGAGCGGTTTACCCTGTCGGACATCAGCCTGCACATCCGCTCCGGTCAGACGGTGGGCATCCTGGGCGGCACCGGCGCGTCCAAGTCCACGCTGGTGCAGCTGATCCCCCGGCTCTACGACGCCACCGAGGGCGTGGTGAGGGTGGGCGGCGTGGACGTAAGGCGCTACGATCTTACCAGCCTGCGCGACCAGGTGGCGGTGGTGTTGCAAAAGAACGAGCTGTTCTCCGGCACCATCCGCGACAACCTCCGCTGGGGCAACCCGAACGCCACCGACGCGGAGCTGGTGGAAGCCTGCAAGCTGGCCCAGGCCCACGATTTCGTGTCCGCCTTCCCCAAGGGCTACGATACCTGGATCGAGCAGGGCGGCGCGAATGTGTCCGGCGGGCAGAAGCAGCGGCTGTGCATCGCGCGGGCGCTGCTCAAAAAGCCGAAGATCCTGATTTTGGACGATTCCACCAGCGCCGTGGACACCCGTACCGACGCGCAGATCCGCAGGGGTTTCCGGGAATTCATCCCGGAAACCACGAAGATCATCATCGCCCAGCGGGTGGCCTCGGTGGAGGACGCGGACATGATCGTGCTGATGGAGGGCGGCAGCATCGTGGCTACGGGCAGCCACGGCGAACTGATGGAAACCAACGAGATCTACCGCGAGGTCTACGCCTCGCAGATGAGGGGAGGCGAGCAGGTTGGCTGAGCGAAAACCCGCCGGAAGGCGGCCCAAGGCCAAGCCCGGCACGTTCAGGCGGCTGATCGCCACGCTCCTGAAATTCTACCCCGCGCTGGTGCCGCTGACGGTTGCCTGCATCGTGTTCTCCGCCGTGGTCAGCGCGATCCCGACGCTGTTCATGCAGAAGATTCTCGAAATCATCGAGGCGTGGTACAAAAGCGGCGACTGGGCGGGCGCCCGCGCCGAGATCCTGCCCAACGTTTTGAAGCTGGGCACCTTCTACCTGATCTCCATCGCCTCCGTGGTGCTCTACACGCAGATGATGGCCTTCATCACCCAGGGCTCGCTGTATAAGCTGCGCCGCGCGATGTTTGACGGCATGCAGGCGCTGCCGGTGCGTTTTTTCGACACCCACAAATTCGGCGATGTGATGAGCTACTACACCAACGACATCGACGCGCTGCGGCAGCTCATCTCCCAGTCGCTGCCGCAGCTGATCCAGTCCGTCGTGATCGTAATCACGGTGTTCTCCGTGATGCTGTACTTCAGCGGCTGGCTGGCCGCGCTGGTGCTGGTGGGCCTCTTTCTGATGGTGACCATCACCCGCAAGGTGGGCGGCAGCTCCGCCAAGTACTTTGTGCGCCAGCAGATCGCGCTGGGCGGAACGGAAGGCTATGTGGAGGAGATGATGAACGGCCAGAAGGTCGTGAAGGTCTTCTGCCACGAGCGGGAGAGCGAGGCGCAGTTTGACCGGATCAACGAGGCGCTCTTTGAGGACGCGCAGAAGGCCAACCGCTACGCCAACATGCTGATGCCCATCCTGGGCAACGTGGGCAACGTTTTGTACGTGCTGGTGGCGATGGCGGGCGGGCTGCTCATGCTGTTCCGGGCACCCAACATCAGCCTGTCGGGGTTGCCCATCGGCATCAGCATCGTGGTGCCCTTCCTCAACATGACCAAGCAGCTGGCGGGCAACGTGGGCCAGCTGTCCCAGCAGATCAACGCGGTGGTGATGGGCCTTGCGGGCGCCAGCCGCGTGTTCGAGATGATGGACCAGCCCCCGGAGGCGGACGAAGGCTACGTGACCCTGGTCAACGCCCGCATTGCCCCGGACGGCGCCATCACCGAATCCGACCGGCGCACGGGCGCCTGGGCGTGGAAGCATCCCCACGCCGACGGCACGGTGACCTATACGCGCCTGGCCGGCGACGTGCGGCTGACGGACGTGGACTTTGCCTACGAGGCGGGCAAGCCCGTGCTGAAGGATGTGACGCTCTACGCCGAGCCCCGGCAGAAGGTGGCCTTTGTGGGCGCCACCGGCGCGGGCAAGACCACCATCACGAACCTGATCAACCGCTTTTACGACATCGCGGACGGAAAGATCCGCTACGACGGCATCAACATCAACAAGATCAAAAAGAGCGATTTGCGCCGCTCGCTGGGCATGGTGCTGCAGGAGACGAACCTCTTTACCGGCTCCGTCATGGACAACATCCGCTACGGCCGGCTGGACGCCACCGACGGGGAATGCGTGGAGGCCGCCAGGCTCGCCGGCGCGGACGACTTCATCAGCCGCCTGCCGGAGGGCTACGATACCGTGCTCCGCGGAAACGGCGCGAACCTGTCCCAGGGGCAGCGCCAATTGATCGCCATTGCCCGGGCGGCGGTGGCCGACCCGCCGGTGATGATCCTGGACGAAGCCACCTCCTCCATCGACACCCGCACCGAGCAGATCGTGCAGCAGGGCATGGACAAGCTGATGGAGGGGCGCACGGTGTTCGTCATCGCCCACAGGCTGTCCACCGTCATGAACGCCGACGTCATCATGGTGCTGGACCACGGCCGCATCATCGAGCGGGGCAGCCATGAAAAGCTAATCGCGGAAAAAGGCACCTACTACCAGCTCTATACCGGCGCCTTTGAGCTGGAGTGACCGGGGACCATAAAGCGGCGGCGGAGCCAACGCTCCGCCGCCGCGTCAGCCCATAAACAAAGTGCGCTCAGCCCGCTTGGGGTGGGCGCGAAATTTGTGTAGAGGTG
>JARKQG010000123.1 GCA_029974035.1 Eubacteriales bacterium
TTCCATGCATGCGGCGGCTTGTTTCCGCGCCTCGGTCACATGAAGGAACCCTTTCCAGCGATCGTCCCTTGGGCCAATCCGACGCGCTCCGCCGGAGCGTGCCGCAATTGGCATGTTTTCTGTAAAACCGTAACGCATCGCCGTATGATGCTACCCAATTATATAACTTTTTCCCGCCGTAGGAGGAGAAATTCGACGTCAATCTGATCGCCACAGCCGTTTAATAACAACACTGCGGTCTGTTTTCTTCTTTCCGAAGAAGAACAGACCGCAGTATGATTGCAGCGGGTCTAGATTCTACGCTGGTCTTACTCCACGGTGATCACCGAGACGGGGCAGTTGTCCTGCGCCTCCACGGCGCTGTCCTCCGCACCGGCGGGTACCTCCTCGCGGTATGCCTCGGCGAGCCCATCCTCCGCCATCCGAAACACCTCCGGGCAGGTTTCGGCGCACAACCCGCATCCGATACAACCGCTCCTGTCAATCTTCGCCTTCATCGGAAATCCTCCTTTCTGTCGATGTCAGCCCGTTACCAGGCGCTTTTCGCCGGTGATCGCCTGGATCGGGCGGATGTCCTGGGTGACTTCCAATACGCCGAGGTATTCGCCCGCCTCACCGCGCACCGCAAAGTAACGGATCAGCACATACTTTTCGCCCATGTTGATCCAGAAATCCTCGTGATCCTTTCGGCCCGCGCGCAAATTCTCCACAAGTTTCTCCACGATGTGCACGCTGGCGGGCGGGTGGCAGTTGGACACCTTGCGGCCGATGACCGCCTTCGTGCGGGGAAATACCCGCTCCGCGCCCTCGGAAAAGTACTTCACCGTATCGTCCTTGTCCACAAAGGTGATGTCAATGGGCAACGCATTCAGCATGCGCGCCAGTTCTTCCGTTGTAAAGCTGCCGGTGGGCAGCGTCACCACGCCCGGCATGCCCCGTCGGGGCTCCGGCCGGGCGGGCTGGGCGGATGGCGCCCAGACGGGCGGTTCCTCGATCAGGCAGTAGCCAAACTCCGCGCCTTCCTCAGCAATCTGCCGCCATTCATCCTGGGTCAGGTTCTCCAGCAGCATGGGCAGCATGATGTTCTCCTCTTTGAACACCATCTCCTGGATCTTGCCCAGGAGCGCCTCAATCTTTCCGCGGAGCGCCGCGCCGTCCATGGCCTCCACGGCGCCGGCAACCTCCCGAAGCTGGGCGCGAATCTCGTCATCCACGCCCCACATGACCTTGGGCGGCGCGGTAATGCCATACTTCTCCAGGTACGGAAAGAGCAGGTTTTCCTTCTTCAGGTAGTGGCGGTCGATCGCGCCCAGCCGCCGCAGCCTGTCCCCCAGCCTTTTCCGGTCTCCGTCGGCGCCGAGCATGAGAAGCTGCTGGCGGATCTCCCCCGCCAGCAGGTCAATGGCGCGGTTTTCCAGCTTGAGCGTGTTGGCCGGATGCCCCGGGATGTCCGCCGGGACGTCCGCGTGAATCTCCTCGATGGAACCTTTGAACACCGCGGCGTGCACGTCGCACAGTCGCTGCACCTCCGCCACGGGCAGGCCGCCGGCGATCAGCGCCTGCTCCGCCTGGGCGATCTCCTCTGCCGACACGCCGTCAAACGCGGCGGCAAAGCGTTCCTTGACCTCGTCCACGCTCTTGCCCTCGTGCAAAAGCGCAATCAACTCCTTCAGAACCCTCTGTCGGAACGCCCGGTTGTCGATTTCCCCGCTCATGAGGATCCCTCCTTACTAAAGCCCGGCGTCCACGCGCCGCACCTACAGTATACACGGCGTCCGCCCTACTCAAACGCGCGCCGCCCGACGCAAAAGGCGCCGGGCGGCAAAAAACATCGGTCAGTCCGCGCCCTTCGCGGACCGCTTCGAGTACTGGTGCGCCTGCTCGAGGATCATGCTCTTGACCTTCATCAGGCGGATCTGGGTGCCGCGCTCGTTTTCATCCAGCTTCATCGCGATGTAGCGGATGTTCTGGCGCATCTCGGGGATCAGCACGTACTCCAGCGCGTTGACGCGGCGGCGCGTCTTTTCGATTTCCAGCGCCAGCAGCTGACAGCTTTTTTCGACCTCGGCCAGGCGGATCATGTCCTGAAACACGTCGGCGAGGCTGGCCACCGCCGCGTCCAGATCGCCGGTGGTAAAGCCCAGCCCGTAGGAGTAAAGCGCCGAACCGTCCGCGCTGCGGAACCTTAAGGAAAACTCCGGCACGTTGACGCTCATCACGTTTCGCGCGCCCACCTCGATCTCGACTTCCTGCGCGGGTGCCAGAAGCGCGGTATCCACCAGCTGCGGCGGCGTCATGGCCCGGGTCAGCGCAAAATCGGCCGCGGAGGCCCGGAGGCCCGCTTCCACCCGCGCGCGAAGCGCGCGGTTCTCCCGCGCCAGATCCAGGAAGCGGCGCATCAGCTCGTCGCGCTTATCCTTGAGCAGCTTGTGGCCGCGCAGCGCGGTGACGAGCTTGCGCTTGAGCCGGGTCAGCTCCATCCGGGTGGGGTTGATCTGTCCCTTTTGCATGCTGCGCCTCCCGGTCAGGTTCCGTAGTATTCGTCGAGGAACTGGTCCTTGATACGCTTAAGCTCGCCGCGGGGCAGCATGCGCAAAAGCGTCCACCCCAGCTCCAGCGTCTCCTCGATGCTGCGGTCGGACTGGTAGCCCTGGTTGACGTACCGGCGCTCAAACTCATCGGCAAACCGGGCGTAGATCAGATCGATGTCCGTCAGCGCGGCCTCGCCCAGCACCGCCATCAGCTCCTTGGCATTTTTGCCGCGGGAATAGGCGGCGAAGAGCTGATTCATGGTGCCCGCGTGGTCGGCGCGCGTCTTGCCCGCGCCGATCCCCTTGTCCTTGAGGCGCGAAAGGCTGGGCAGCACGTCGATGGGCGGCTGGATGCCCCGGCGGTACAGGTCGCGGGACAGGATGATCTGCCCCTCGGTGATGTAGCCGGTGAGGTCGGGGATGGGGTGGGTTTTGTCATCCTCGGGCATGGTGAGGATCGGGATCATCGTGATCGATCCCTGGCGGCCCTTGAGGCGGCCTGCCCGCTCATAGAGGCTGGCCAGATCCGTGTACATGTAGCCGGGGTAGCCCCGGCGGCCGGGCACTTCCTTGCGGGCGGCGGATACCTCGCGCAGCGCGTCGGCGTAGTTGGTGATGTCGGTCATGATGACCAGCACGTGCATGCCCTTGTCAAAGGCCAGGTATTCGGCTGCGGTCAGGCCCATGCGCGGCGTGGCGATGCGCTCGATGGCCGGGTCGTTGGCCAGGTTCACGAACATGACCGTGCGGCTGATGGCGCCGGACTCGCGGAAGGATTGGATGAAGAAGTTGGATTCCTCAAAGGTGATGCCCATGGCCACGAACACCACGGCGAAGGGCTCGTCGGTGCCGCGCACCCGGGCCTGGCGCGCGATCTGGGCGGCCAGGTTGGCGTGGGGCAGGCCCGACATGGAGAAGATCGGCAGCTTCTGGCCGCGCACCAGCGTATTCAGGCCGTCGATGGCCGAAACGCCGGTCTGAATGAATTCCTGCGGATAGTTGCGCGACGCCGGGTTCATCGGCAGGCCGTTGATGTCACGCCGGAACTCCGGCAGAATTTCCGGTCCGCCGTCGATGGGGCGGCCGAGGCCATCAAACACCCGGGAGAGCATGTCCTCCGAAACGCCCAGCTCCATGCTGCGGCCGGAGAAGCGCACCTTGCTGTCCGCCAGGCTGATGCCGGCGGAGCTTTCACACAGCTGCACCAGCGCGCTGGTGCCGTTGATTTCCAGCACCTTGCAGCGGCGCACCTCGCCGGCGGCGGTTTCGATCTCGCCCAGCTCGTCGTAGGCGACGCCGGTCACACCGTCGACCATCATCAGTGGGCCCGCGACCTCCTGAATCGTGCGATACTCTCTGGGCATTACGAATCCCCCTCTTCCAGCGCCGCGATCAGCGCGGCGATTTCGACGTCCAGCTGGCGCTCAATTTCCTCGCGGCCCGCTTCGACCCCGTCACTCGGCAGGTATTTAAAGCGGCCGATGGCCTCGCGCACCGGCAGGCGCACCAGCTCGCCAATGGCGACGCCCCGCTCGAGGGCCGTACGGCAGGCGTCGTAGTACGAAAGCGTCAGCGTCAGCATGGCATACTGCTTTTCCAGCGGGGAGTAGGTGTCCACCTCGTGAAAGGCGTCCTGGTGCAGA
Source organism: Eubacteriales bacterium (assembly GCA_029974035.1). The sequence continues at coordinate 4,175 of JARKQG010000123.1, forward strand.
AAATCCTCGCGGATGGAGCGGGCGGCCTCCAGCTTCAGCCTGTCCGCCGGGGACAGCGCGTCTATACCCACCAGCTGCACGATCTCCTGCAGCTCACTCTCCTCATGGAGCAGCAGCATAATGCGCTCGCGCCGGGCCGTCCAGTCCTCGCGCACGTTGCGATCGTACCACAGGCTCATGCTGTCAAAGTACAGGGAGTAGCTGGTCAGCCAGTTGATCGCCGGGAAGTGGCGCGCGTAGGCCAGCTGCGCGTCGAGGCTCCAAAACACCTTGACGATGCGCAGCGTCGCCTGGCTGACGGGTTCGGAGATGTCGCCGCCCGCCGGGGAGACCGCGCCGATGACCGACAGCGCGCCCTCGCGCCCGTCCGCCCCCAGCGCCACCACGCGGCCCGCGCGCTCGTAAAACTGCGCCAGGCGGCTGCCCAGGTAGGCGGGGTAGCCCTCCTCGCCGGGCATTTCCTCCAGCCGGCCGCTCATTTCCCGCAGCGCCTCGGCCCAGCGGGAGGTGGAGTCCGCCATCAGCGCCACCGAGCAGCCCATGTCGCGGAAGTACTCCGCGATGGTGATGCCGGTGTAGATGGACGCCTCGCGGGCGGCCACGGGCATGTCGGAGGTGTTGGCAATCAGCACCGTGCGCTCCATGAGGCTCCGGCCGGACTTCGGATCCTTCAGCTCCGGAAACTCGTTCAAAACGTCGGTCATCTCGTTGCCGCGCTCGCCGCATCCGACATAGACGATGATATCCGCGTCCGCCCATTTGGCAAGCTGATGCTGCACAACGGTTTTGCCGCTTCCGAAAGGCCCAGGCACCGCCGCCACACCGCCTCTCGCGATGGGGAAGAAGGTATCTATGACGCGCTGTCCGGTAATCATGGGAACAACGGGCGGCAGCTTTTCTCTATATGGTCTGCCGCGTCTCACAGAACATTTCTGAAGCATTCTGACGGGCACGTTTTGTCCGTCGGGAGTGCTGATTTCGGCGACCGTATCGTCCACCGTATACATTCCGGCGGAAATATACTTTACCGTTCCCCTAAGTCCTGCGGGAACCATGATTTTATGCTTGATAAGGATGTTTTCCTGCACGTATCCCAGCGCGTCTCCCGCCTGAACCTCGTCTCCTGTATTTACCTCGGGAACAAAGCTCCACACCTTCGTATGGTCAAGCGGCGAAACAGATACGCCTCTCGCGATGCGGTCGCCGGACGCCTTCAATAGACTTTCCAGCGGACGCTGAATGCCGTCAAAAATACCCTCTATCAGACCGGGCGCAAGCTCCACCGACAGCGGTTCGCCGGTAGAAAACACCTCGTCGCCGGGGCCGATGCCGGCGGTTTCTTCATAGACCTGTATTGACGCAAACTCGCCTCTCAACTCGATGATTTCGCCAATCAGCTTTTGCGCGCCGACTTTGACGAC
>JARKQG010000124.1 GCA_029974035.1 Eubacteriales bacterium
GCTGCCCGCCGCCATGGTCAGCACCGAGGAGCAGCCCTCCAGCACCTTGTCCACCAGCGTGTTGTAGGTGGCGATGACCCCGCGCGCGTCCGCGCTCAGGCTGTCGATGCCCGGCCTCGCGGAGGCGAGCCCGCCCAGCGATGCGCGCATGTCCGCGATGGACCTGCCGAAAGTGGCGTCGGCCAGGGCCTGGGGGGCCAAGGCCAGGATGTCCTCCAGCTTTTTGGCGGCCGAGTCGCTCTGGCCGCGTTGCGCCTTGAGGTCGGGGCCGAACTTCTGGCCCTTGCTGGCCGTGAAGCCCGCAGAGAGCCCGCGTTCCTTCTGGAGCTCATGGGCGAGATCGCCAAGCCCGACCATCACGCTCACGCCCTGGACCATGGTGTCCATGTTGCGCCAGGTCGTGTACCTGGTGTGGCTTTCCTTGCCCGCCAGGACGAGGAAAGCCGTGAGAGGCAGAAATGCGAGGATCATCAACTTCGTTCTGATCGACAGACTCGAGAGCATCGGCACACCCCTTTGATTCAATCCCACTTCATTCTTACTTTATCTGAACAACTATTTGAGTGCAACACTCGACTTTGCTTTCTGCATTCGCTCACCTGTTTTTGCAAAATTGGCTTTCCATGACAGTGAACAAGCATGGCCGGACGGTGACGGCGTTGCGTCGATATTCTTCCGCGACGCCTGTTGCGCAACGATTACGCCAAGCGGATCTCCATCCGCCGCATGAATGTTCCGGCCGTGACGCTGCGCGACTCCAGGCTCCCGGCGGCGACATGGACGGCGCCGCAGCGGTCACTCCAGGCCCGCCAGCCCATACCGCATCGGCCCGCCAGGCGAGGCGCGCGAAACGAAAAGCGCCGGCCCGGAAAATTCCGGACCGGCGCTCGGTCTCGTCACGCCTTGAGGAGGCTTAGGCCTTTTCGGCCTTGGCTTCCTTCTTCTTGGGCTCCTTGGGCTTGCCCTTGTAGAAGAGCAGGTCCTTCTCGCCCGCAGGCGGCTTGGTCACGTTGGA
>JARKQG010000139.1 GCA_029974035.1 Eubacteriales bacterium
GAAGATCAATCCATTGGGTGACCGCATCGTGATGAAGAATCTTGAAGCGGAAGAAAGCACCAAGGGCGGCATTCTTTTGACCAATTCGGCCAAGGAAAAGCCGCAGATGGCCGAGGTTCTGGCGGGGGGCCCGGGCGGCAACGTCGACGGCAAGGAAATCACGATGAATGTGAAGGTTGGCCAGAAGGTGATCTACTCCAAGTATGCAGGCACCGAGGTCAAGCTGGACGGGGAAGAGTTCATCCTCGTTCGCCAGAGCGACGTTCTGGCCGTCGTCGAATAATTCACCAAAACGACTGGGAGGATAGGAATATGGCTAAGCAGCTCAAGTATGGCGAGGAAGCCCGCCGCGCGCTGGAAAAGGGCATCAACGCGCTGGCCGATACCGTGAAGATTACGCTGGGCCCCAGGGGCCGCAACGTCGTTCTGGACAAGAAGTTCGGCTCTCCGCTGATCACCAACGACGGCGTGACCATCGCCAAGGACATCGAACTGCAGGACCCGTTTGAGAACATGGGCGCGCAGCTCGTCAAGGAAGTCGCCACCAAGACCAACGACGTGGCCGGCGACGGCACCACCACCGCGACGCTCCTGGCGCAGGCCATCGTCCGCGAGGGCCTGAAGAACGTGGCCGCCGGCGCCAACCCGATGGTGCTCAAGCGCGGCATCGAGAAGGCCACCGATGAGGCCGTGAAAGCCCTGACGGAGATCTCCAAGCCCGTCGAGAACAAGCAGGCGATCACGCAGGTCGCGTCGATTTCCTCCAGCGACAGCGAGATCGGCAACCTGATCGCCGATGCGATGGACAAGGTCGGCAAGGACGGCGTCATTACCGTCGAGGAATCCAAGACCATGAAGACCGAGCTGACGCTGGTCGAGGGCATGAAGTTCGACCGCGGCTACGCGTCCGCTTACATGGTCACCGATTCCGAGCGCATGGAAGCGGTGCTCGAGGATCCCCTGGTTCTGATCACCGACAAGAAGATCTCGAACATCCAGGAGCTTTTGCCCCTCCTCGAGCAGATCGTGAAGAGCGGCAAGAAGCTGCTCATCATCGCGGAGGAAGTCGAGGGAGAGGCGCTGGCCACGCTGGTGCTCAACAGGCTGCGCGGCACCTTCAACTGCGTCGCGGTCAAAGCGCCGGGCTTCGGCGACCGCCGCAAGGCCATGCTGCAGGATATCGCGATCCTGACCGGCGGCCAGGTCATCACGGACGAGCTGGGTCTCGAGCTCAAGACCACCACGATCGACATGCTGGGCAGCGCGCGGCAGGTCAAGGTCGACAAGGAGAACACCATCATCGTCGAGGGCGCGGGCGACCCGTCCGAGATCAAGGCGCGCATCACCTCCATCCGTGCGCAGATCGCCGACACCACCAGCGACTACGACAAGGAAAAGCTGCAGGAGCGCCTGGCCAAGCTGGCCGGCGGCGTCGCGGTGATCAAGGTCGGCGCGGCCACCGAGATCGAGATGAAGGAGCGCAAGCTGCGCATTGAGGACGCCCTCAACGCCACCCGCGCGGCCGTCGAGGAAGGCATTGTGCCCGGCGGCGGCACCGCGCTGATCGCGGCGGCGAAGCCCGTGGTCACCCTGGTGGAGACCCTGACGGGCGACGTCAAGACCGGCGCGGCCATCGTGCTGCGCGCGCTGGAGGAGCCCGTGCGCCAGATCGCCGTCAACGCCGGCGTCGAGGGCAGCGTGGTGGCCGAGAACATCAAGCACAACGACGGCCTGGGCTACGGCTACGACGCCGCCAAGGGCGAGTACGCCGACATGGTCAAGCGCGGCATCATCGACCCCACCAAGGTGGCCCGGAGCGCGCTGCAGAACGCCGCGTCCGTCGCCGCGATGGTGCTGACCACCGAATCGCTGGTGACCGACCTGCCCTCCAAGGAGCCCCCGATGCCCGCGGCGCCCGGCGGCGGAATGGGCGGAATGTACTAAGGCGCGCGCGAAAAAGCGCCCCTTGCCGGAGCGGCCGGATACCCATCTGGGTGTCCGGCCGCTTGATGCATTTGATTGACGGCGGCGTGGCACCGCGCTATAATCATGACACACGAAGCAGGGAGGCGGAAAATATCCATGAGCAGATGGGAGATCGCGCTGCGCATCGCGATGGCGCTCCTGGTGGGCACGGTCATCGGCGTGGAGCGCGAGCGCAAAAACCGGCCCGCCGGCATGCGCACCCATGTACTGGTATGCCTGGGCGCCTGCGTCATCGCGCTGATCGAGTGCTCCATCGAGATGGAGGCGCTGCGCGAGGGCGTCAGCTTCACCGTCGGCCGCATCACCGCCCAGGTGGTCAGCGGCATCGGCTTTCTGGGGGCGGGCACCATCATCATGTCCCGCAAGAAGATCGTGGGGCTCACCACCGCCGCGTCGCTGTGGAACAGCGCCTGCCTGGGCATCGCCGCCGGCATGGGCTATTACGAGATCGCCGGAATCGGCTGCGCGCTGGTGGTCATCGTGCTGACGGTCATGCCGCGCGTCATCCGCGTCAACGTCAACAAGCGCATAGAGATCCGCTTTCTGCACCGGGCGGAGACGATCCCCTTCATCAACGGATACTTTGAGGAGAAGCACATCACCGTGTTCGACGTGGACTTCCACGTGGAGAACAACGAAGAGGGCAACCTGTACACCAACACCTACGACCTGCGCCTGACCAGCGCCGTGGAGTACCCGGAAATTGTGCAGCACCTGTCGGAATACCCCAACGTGCAGAGCGTGCGCACCATCAGCGTGTGAGGAAATCGCTTCGCATCGAAAAACCGCGCAGTTTTTTTGATGCTTTGAGCGCCGCGGCATTGCCGCGGCGCTCCGGGTTTTGGGGCCGGATCACACCCCGTCGTCCTCAGGCTCGGGGGCAGGGTCCTCCCGGTCGTTGTCCAGGTCCTTGCCGGCCTGCGTCTCCGCGTCCAGCGCGCTGGGGCAGGCGTCCGGCGCGCAGGAGGCGGCGCCTTCCATGATCTCCACGTCGTCCTCGTCCTCCGGCTCGGCGCGGGCCACGCAGACCACCCGCACGCCCTCGTCCACCCGCATGATGCGCACGCCCTGGGTGTTTCGGCCCTGAACGGAGATGTCGGCGACCCGCGTGCGGATGATGGTGCCATCGTCGGTGATGAGCAGGAGATCCTCGTCCTCGTGCACCAGCAGCTGCCCGGCCAGAAGGCCCGTCTTGTCCGTCAGGTTCATGGCCTTGATGCCCTTGCCGCCGCGGGACTGGACGCGGTACTCGTCAATTTCGGTGCGCTTGCCGTAGCCCAGCTGGGTGAGGCTGAGCACCTTCGCGTCCTCCTCCAGGATGGACATGGCCACCACGCGGTCGTCCTCGTCAAGATCGATGGACTTGACGCCCATGGCCGCGCGGCCGATGGGGCGCATGTCGCCCTCGGCAAAGCGGATGGCCATGCCCCGCTCGGTGCCCAGGAACACCTCGCGTCCGCCGTCGGTGAGCGCCACGCCGATCAGGTCGTCATCCTCCCGCAGCACGATGGCGATCAGGCCGCTGCGGCGCAGGTTCTGGAATTCGGACAGCTCCGTGCGCTTGATGAGGCCGTTTTTCGTGGCCATGATCAGGTAGTGGCCGGCAATCTTCTCCGCGGGAACCGGCAGCATGGCGGTGACCTTTTCGCCGCCCTCCAGCTGCAGAAGGTTGACGATGGCGGTGCCCCGGGCGGTGCGGCCCGCCTCCGAGATTTCGTAGCAGCGCTTTTCGTACACGCGGCCGCGGCTGGTAAAGAACATGATGGGGTCGTGGGTGGAGGTCACGTAGAGCTGCTCCACGAAGTCCTCCTCCCGGGTGGTGGCGCCGGTAATGCCCTTGCCGCCCCGCCTTTGGGCGCGGTAGGTGGCCTTGGGCAGCCGCTTCACGTAGCCGTAGTGGGTGAGCGTGACCACCATGTCCTCCTCCTGGATGAGGTCCAGCATGTCGATCTCGCCGTCCAGGGCGGTGATCTCGGTGCGCCGCGGGTCGGCGTACTTGCGCTTGATCTCGAGGAGCTCGGTTTTGATGATGTCCAGCAGCATCCACTCGTTGGCCAGCACGTCCTTGAGGTGGGCGATCAGCTTCTGCAATTCGGCGTACTCGGCTTCGATCTTCTCGCGCTCCAGGCCCGTCAGGCGCCTGAGGCGCATGTCCAGAATGGCCTGGGCCTGGCGGTCGGTGAGGCCGAAATTCGCCATCAGGCCGTCCTTGGCCTCCGCGTCGGTGCGGGAGGCGCGGATCAGCCGGATCACCTCGTCGATGTGGTCCAGCGCGATGAGCAGCCCTTCCAAAATGTGGGCGCGGGCCTCGGCCTTGCCCAGGTCGTAGCGGGTGCGGCGGGTGACCACGTCCTTCTGGTGGTCCACGTAGTGGGCCAGCGCGTGCTTGAGGGACAGAATCTTCGGCGCGCCGTCCACCAGTGCCAGCATGTTGACGCCAAAGGTCTCCTGCATCTGGGTGTGCTTGTACAGGGTGGACAGCACCACGTTGGCGTTGACGTCGCGCTTGAGCTCAATCACGATGCGCATGCCGTTGCGGTCAGACTCGTCGCGGATGTCGCTGACGCCCTCCAGCCGCTTCTCGTGCACCAGCTCGGCCATCTTCTCGATCAGCCGGGCCTTGTTGACCATGTAGGGAATCTCGGTGGCCACGATGCGCTGGCGGTTATTCGCCATGGCCTCGATCTCGGTACGCGCGCGCATGATGATGCGGCCGCGGCCGGTGGTATAGGCCTCGTGGATGCCCGCGCGGCCCAGGATGATGCCGCCGGTGGGGAAGTCCGGCCCCTGGATGAAGCCCATCAGCGTTTCGCAGGAGGCGTCGGGGTGGTCGATCAGGTGGATGGTGCCGTCAATCACCTCGCCCAGGTTGTGGGGCGGGATGTTGGTGGCCATGCCCACGGCGATGCCGCTGGAGCCGTTGACCAGAAGGTTCGGGAACCGCGACGGCAGCACGGCGGGCTGCATCAGCGTTTCGTCAAAGTTGGGATAGAAGTCCACGGTTTCCTTGTCGATGTCGGCCACCATCTCCATGGCGAGCCTGGTGAGCCGCGCCTCGGTGTAGCGCATGGCGGCGGCGCCGTCGCCGTCAACGGAGCCGAAGTTGCCCTGGCCGTCCACCAGAAGGCACCGGGTGGAAAAGTCCTGCGCCAGGCGCACCATGGCGTCGTAGACCGACGAGTCCCCGTGGGGGTGGTATTTGCCCAGGCAGTCGCCCACGATGCGGGCGGACTTGCGGTAGGGCTTGTCGGGCGTCACGCCCAACTCCACCATCGAATACAGGATGCGGCGGTGGACGGGCTTCAGCCCGTCGCGCACATCCGGCAGCGCGCGGCTGACGATGACCGCCATCGCGTAGCTGATAAAGGATTTTTTGAGCTCTTCCTCGATGTCAATGGGCGTCAGCGCCCCGATGTTGAATTCGTCCGGCACGAATGCTGCTCCCTTCCGGCGTTGCTAAATGTCCAGGTTCGCCACCAGCTTGGCGTTCTCCTCGATGAACTCCTTGCGCGGCTCCACCTGGTCGCCCATGAGCAGCGTGAACATCTCATCGGCGGATATGGCGTCCTTGAGCGTCACCCGGTACATGGACCGGGTTTCGGGGTTCATGGTGGTCTCCCACAGCTGCTCGGCGCTCATCTCGCCCAGGCCCTTGTAGCGCTGGATGTCGGGCTTGGCGTCGCGGCCCATTTCGGTGAGCAGCGCCTGGAGCTGGGCGTCGGAATAGACGTACTTCACCGTCTTGCCCCGGGACACCTTGTAAAGGGGCGGCTGCGCGATGTAGACGTGCCCGTCCTCGATGAGCCGGGTCATGTGGCGGTAGAAGAAGGTGAGCAGCAGAATGCGGATGTGGCTTCCGTCCACGTCGGCGTCCGTCATGCACACGATGCGGTGGTAGCGCAGCTTTTCCGGGTCAAACTCCTGGCCGAAGCCGCCGCCGAAGGCGGTGATCATCGCCTTGATCTCGGCGTTGGCCAGCACCCGGTCCATGCGGGTTTTTTCCACGTTCAGGATCTTGCCCCGAAGCGGCAGGATGGCCTGAAAGTGCCGGTCGCGCCCGGTCTTGGCGGAGCCGCCGGCAGAGTCGCCCTCCACCAGGAAGATCTCGCACTTGGCCGGGTCGCGCTCGGAGCAGTCGGCCAGCTTGCCGGGCAGCGCGGCGCTCTCCAGGGCGGTCTTGCGGCGGGTCAGATCCCGGGCCTTGCGGGCGGCCTCGCGGGCGCGGGCGGCGCTGAGGCACTTGTCCAGCACAATCCGCGCGGCGGCGGGGTTTTCCTCAAAGTAGACGGCCAGCTTGTCGGCCACCATGGAATCCACCAGCTGGCGCACCTCGCTGTTGCCCAGCTTGGTCTTGGTCTGGCCCTCAAACTGGGGCTCCACCAGCTTGACGGACACGATGGCCGTCAGGCCCTCGCGGATGTCCTCGCCGGTCAGGTTCTGGTCGCTGGGCTTGAGGATGCCGTTTTTGCGGCCGTAGTCGTTGATCACCCGGGTCAGCGCCGATCGGAAGCCCGCCAGGTGCGTGCCGCCCTCCGGCGTGTGGATGTTGTTGGCAAAGCAAAACACGCTCTCGTTGAAGCCGTCGTTCCACTGGAGGGCGACCTCCACGGTGGTGGAGTCCTTCACGCCCTCGATGTACAGGGGCGGCTTGTTGAGCGGCTCTTTGTGCTTGTTCAGGTATTCCACGAAGGACACGATGCCGCCCTCGTAGTGGTACACCTTCTGCTGGTGGGGCTCCGAGCGCAGGTCGTTGAGCTCGATTTTGATGCCCTTGTTGAGGAAGGCCATCTCCCTGAGGCGGGTGCGCAGCGTGTCAAAGTCGAAGGCGCCGGTCTCAAACACGCCGGGCTCCGGCGTCTCGCCGGTCTTGACGTCCGGCCAGAAGCGGATGGTGGTGCCGGTGCGGTCGGCCGCGCCGACGATCTTGAGGTCGTACAGCGGCTTGCCCCGCTGGTACTCCTGCTGGTAGAGCCTGCCATCCTGATAGACGTTGACCTTGAGGTGGCTGGACAGCGCGTTGACCACCGACGCGCCCACCCCGTGCAGGCCGCCGGACACCTTGTAGCCGCCGCCGCCAAACTTGCCGCCGGCGTGCAGAACCGTCAGGCACACCTCCACGGCGGGCCGCCCCATCTTGGGGTGAATGCCCACCGGAAAGCCGCGGCCGTTGTCCGCCACGGACACGGAGCCGTCCTCGTGAAGCGTGACGATGATGTGGTCACAAAAGCCGGCCAGCGCCTCGTCAACCGCGTTGTCGACGATTTCGTACACCAGGTGGTGCAATCCGCGCTCGTCGGTGGAACCGATGTACATGCCGGGCCTGCGGCGCACCGCTTCCAGGCCCTCCAACACTTGGATGTTGGTTTCGTCGTAGTGCTGCGCGCTGTCGGGTTTATTGGACATCCGGGCACCTCTTAAAAATTTTTCTTCTATATTATTATAGCACTTTTTTGCATCCGGCACCAGCCCCCCGGGAGGCGGCGGAATATTTTACATGCCCGCGGCGGACAAAGCGCGCCGCAAGCAGAAAAAGCGCGCCGGCCAAGGCCGGCGCGCGGGGCGAAAGCGGGGGTGCGCGTTACACCGAAATGGGCTTGGCGTGGGCCAGAAGGTAATCCTCGGCCTCCTTGGTCCACAGCCCGGCGGGGCACAGCTCGGCCAGCTTGGCCATCAGCGGATCGGCCTTGCCCTTCTCGGCAAAGTCGTCGATGGCGGTCAGCGGCATGGAGATGCCGGTGTAGATCAGCTTCTTGCCGCCCGGGATCTTGGGCAGGTTCATCGTGGTGTCGATGACCGCGTCCAGGCCGCCGATGTGGGTGATCATGCCGGAGGGGTTGAGCTTGCCCTCGGCGATCATCTTGAGGGACTCGATCATGTCGGCGGTGTTGCCGCCGGAGGTGCCCACGATGTGGGTGGCGTTGTAGTGCACGTTGTAGAAGTTGAACTGGGCGGTCAGCTGGGTGTTGGTGGGGCCGGCAAAGAAGTTGAGGCAGCCGTCGTGGCCCAGGATCTTGTCGCCCTGCTCGATGACCGCGGCCACCGGCGCGAAGATCAGCACGTCGTCATAGCCCTTGCCGCCGTTCTGATCCAGCAGCTGCTGCACCGGGTTTTCCACCTTGGTGTTGAGGTAGATCAGCTTCACGCCGTTTTTGGCCGCTTCCTCCACGGTGTAGATGGAGGCGGCGCGGTCCAGCCGGGGCTGGTCGATGTCGGTGACCACCAGAAGGCCGGGCTTCCGGTCGCAGTGGATGGCATAGTCGATGGCGCCCAGGCCCATGGGGCCCGCGCCGGCCAGGATCGCCATGGCGCCGCCTTCCTTGATGCCCATCAGGTGCTCGTACTTGCCCATCTGGGTGTGGTACATGGCGTGGTAGGTGCCCACGATGCAGCTGAGCGGTTCGGACACGGAGCCGTAGAAGTAGGCGGGGGCCTTGTACTCCAGGAGGCAGTCCATCTCCATGACCTCGGGGGCCAGGATGCAGTAGGTCATGTCGCCGCCCATGTAGGGGTAGGCGTAGCCGGGGGTGGCCATGGAGCCCTTGTAATTGAGGGCCGGCTGGATGGTGAATTTGTCGCCGGCCTTGTACTTGTGCTTCCACTTGGCGCCCACTTCGACGATGTTGCCGCAGAACTCGTGGCCGACGACGATGGGGTTCGTCGCGATGTCGTTGGGCACGCGCTTATGGTCGCTGCCCTGAATGGTGGCCTTGTAGGTGGACATGCAGATGCTGTCCGAGACGATCTTCACCAGAATTTCGTCATCCTTGAGGGCCGGCAGCTCGAAACTTTCGAGGCGCAGGTCGTTTTTGCCGTAGAGTCTGACAGCGGTGGTCTTCATGAAATACCCTCCTTCGTTGCAATGGGGTGCGGAGCACTTCTCTTTATGGAGATACCCGTTCCGGCGCGCCGTAAAACGCCGCGCGTCAGGTCATCTGCTGGCCGCCGGTGACGTTGAGCGCCTGGCCGGTCATGTAGGAGGCCTCGTCCGACAAAAGGAACACCATGAGGTTTGCCACGTCCTCGTACTGGCAGCCGCGCTTCATGGGCACCTGGTTGATGTACTTTTCGCGGATCTTTTCCTTGGTGGTGCCCTGATTGCGGGCGTACTGCTCGTAGAGGGAATTGACCCAGAGCGGGCTGTCGAGGAGGTTCCCCGGGCAGATGGCGTTGACGCGGATGTTCTCCTCCGCCAATTCCAGCGCCAGCGACTGGGTGAGCCCCACGCCGCCGAACTTCGACGCCGCGTAGGCGCAGTTCTTGGAGGAGCCCTTCTTGCCCGACTTGGAGTTGATCTGCACGATGGCGCCCTTGCCGCTTTTGCGCAGGCGCGGGATCACGGCCTTGCAGGTGTTGAAGTAGCCGTTCAGGTTCACGTCCACGACCTTGGAGAACTGGCGGCAGGTCATCTCCCCGACGGGGCCGGAGATCAGGATCGCGGCGTTGGAGACGAGCATGTCGATCCGGCCGAATT
>JARKQG010000004.1 GCA_029974035.1 Eubacteriales bacterium
TCAGCCATTCCAACAAGAAGACGCGCAGGACGTGGGCACCCAACACGCAGCGCGTGCGGGTGATCGTGGGCGGCGCGCCCAAGCGGATGAGCGTTTGCACCCGTTGCCTGCGCAGCGGCAAGGTGGAGCGCGCCATCTAAATGGCATTTTCTGTGCCAATTCCGGTTGGCCCCGAATCTGCTGGACATCTTTAAATCGCAAGCCCGCGGCGCCTGGTGCCGCGGGCTTGGTCTATCGCCAAAGCCTCCGCAGGGCTTCACCGCGCCGGCGGTTTTGAGGCTATACCTGCGGCGCGGTGTTCGTCCCCATCATCTTCTCCACGGGCATGACGAAGCACAGCGCGTTGCAGGGGGAGCCGGGACCGGCCTTCTCCTTGATGGCGGCGAGGATCCCACCCACCTTCTCCTTGCCCACGAGGATCAGGACGATCTCGCGCTCGGTGTCCACGGTGATGCCCATGATGGACTTGTGAATCGAACCGAGCCCGCGGGCGTTCAGAATTGTGGCGCCGCCGGCGCCGCGGGCGCGCGCGATGTCCACGGCGAACTCTGCAAAGCCCGCGTTGACGATGATGAACAGCACCTTGATGTCGTGGGACGCATCCATAAAAACGCTCCTTCAGATCACAGCGCGATCTTTTCGATGGGGATGGTGAACGCGACGCCGGTGTTGGGCCGGTCAAACCCAAAGCGCGTCGCCAGCATGTTCATCACGGCGTCCACCCGGTTCTGCGGGATCAGACAATGGATCAGGACCTTCTGCTCTTCGGGAACCAGCCCGAGGAGCTCCTTTAAGTGGCTTGCGTGGATGGAGCCGCGCCCGTAGACGGCGTGCATCAGCCGCGCGCCCTCGGCGCTCAGCGCGTCCGCCAACGCCTTTTTTTGCTTTCTTCCCGCAATGACAATCAAACAGTCGATGCAGCAAAATTCTTCCGGCATGAAAACCTCTTCAGCCTCCGTCATCGTTCCGTCGTTGAAAGGGCAACCGCGTCCTGAGCGTCACAGAAGGTGGTTATGTCAGCGTCGGCAGGGGCATTGTCGTCGTCAGTGACCTCGTCGGTCGCGTCAGGCAAAGCTTCGTCCGGAGCGGCGGCGTCCGGGGCGGCGCTCGGCGCGCCGTCCAAATCATCGCGCGGCGCGTCGGCGGTCTCCCGCGCCTGGGCGGCGATGTGGGCGAGTTCCTCGATTTCCCCATGCTCCGCTTCCGCCAGCAGCGCCTGGGCCCTGCGGGACTGGGCTTCGTAGAGGATGCCCAACGCCTGCACGGCGATCAGCGGCGTCACCGAGATGAACGCGATGATGCCAAACCCGTTGGTCAGCACCGACTGCGCCTCCGGCCCGGCCGCCGCCGCCACCGCCTGGGCCACGCCCAGGGTGAGCGGCGTGAGAAACGCCGACGTCAGCGCGCCGCCGGTCACTCCGCCGGAGTCAAACGCCAGTCCCACGAAGAGCTTCGGCGTATATTTTAGCAGACCCAGCGCCACGGCGTATAGGGGAATCAGGAACCAAAGAATGTTAATTTGTGTGAGAATTTTCACCATGGAGATCATTACCGCCACACCGATGCCCAGCGCCAGCGTCATGCGGATGGTGGCCTTGTTGATGTGGCCGTTGGTGATCTCCTCCAGCTGCTCGCCCAGCACGGAAACCGCCGGCTCGGACAGGGTGATCGCGATGCCCAGCACAAAGCCCAGCGGCAGCAGCAGCCACTGAAACCAGCCGGGGCGCGCCGCGTCCAGAAAGACCTCGCCAATGTACTTGCCCGCAAAGGCGAAGCCAAAGTCAATGCCCGACAAAAAAATCAGAAGGCCCGCGTAGACGGCGATGGTTCCCAGCAGGATGCCGGCAAATTCGCGCTTTTCCAGTTTGATCAGAAAAACCTGGAAGGGCAGGAACACCAGCACCACCGGGAGAAGCGCCAGCGCCACGCCGCCCACATTGCCGACAACGATCTCCCGCAGCCCCTCCGCCGCGCCTGGATCGTACACGCCCGCAGCCGGAAGTACGCCGCCGCTTGCGATTTTGAGGATAATTCCGTAAACAAACAGCGCCAGAATGGGGCCGATGGAGGCCAGGCCGATGATGCCGAAGGTGTCCTCGTTGGTCTTGGACCGGGACATCGTCCCCGAAATGCCAAGCCCCAGCGCCAGGATGAAGGGCACGGAAACATCGCCGGTGGTGGCGCCGCTCCCGTCAAAGGACAGCGCGACAAACTGCTTCGGCACAAAAAACACCAGCACAAACACGAGGCCGTACAGCGCCGCAAAGAGGATACGGATGTCCATGTCCTTCATGATCCTGTACAGCGCAAAGCCCACAAACGCACCGATGCCGATGCTCATGATCCACACGAAGGCGGTTTCGTTGACCACGTTCATGATCATATGGGTCTGCCGTGCCAGCACCGCCAGCGCCGGTTCCGCGACCGTGGCCAGCAGCCCGAAGAGGAAGCCGAAGAATACGATCAGCCCGGCCTTCTTAAACCGCACCAGCGAGCCGCCCACGTACTTTCCGATGGGCAGGATGCTCACATCCAGGCCGCCGAGAAACAGCGCCTGGCCGAGTACAACGCTCGCGTACCCCACCGCCAGCTTTACGTAATCCGAACCGTTGTCCATGGGCGCGACAAACCCGCAGACGAGGATAATGATGAAGGCGAGCGGAAGGGAAGATATGAAAACTTCTTTGAGGACTCGGAGAAACTTCATATACTGTTTTTATCATGGATCCTCGCCGGTGTCAAGGCCGGACGCGCTTTCCGTACCCTGCCGAAAGCCCCGGAGTCCGCCGGCGGGGGCGGATTTACGAGTTAATAACTTGCCAATTGGCGGGAAGGGGGTACAATCAAACCAAAGAGGGAGAAAGCGGGTAGGGTGCAAATGAGCGAGCGGATAAACCTGAAAACCATGACCGTGGCCGCGCT
>JARKQG010000012.1 GCA_029974035.1 Eubacteriales bacterium
ATGAATGGCTGCGCGCCGAGGGAACTCGCGTGTTTGTCGGGGTAACGGACCACGCGCAGGAGGCGCTGGGCGACGTGGTGTTCGTCGAGCTTCCCGCCGTGGGGAAATCCGTGGCGGCCGCGGACGCCGTGGCAGTGGTGGAATCGGTGAAAGCGGTGGCCGACGTGTATTCGGCCGTTGCCGGGAAGATCGCGGAGGTCAACGGGGCGCTTATCGACGACCCGGGCCTTCTGAACGCGGACCCCTACGGCCAGCACGTCTTCATCGTCGAAACCGAGGGCGGCCTGCCCGATACGCTGATGGACGGCGCGGAGTACGCCCGGTTTCTGGAGGAAAGCGAGCAATGAGCGGGTACGTGCCCAC
This sequence comes from Eubacteriales bacterium, assembly GCA_029974035.1. Next base: position 364 of record JARKQG010000012.1, read on the forward strand.
GACCGGCAGGGAACGGGAGGAGATGCTGTCCACCCTCGGCCTTCGGAGCGTGGACGGCCTTTTTGAAGAGATCCCCCGGGAAGTCCGCCCAAACGGGCCGCTGGACCTGCCCCCGGCGCTGTCCGAGCCCGAGCTGATGGACGAGATGCGGCGGCTGGCCGCAAACACCCGGCAGGACTGCGCCATCTTTTTGGGCGCGGGGGCCTACGACCGCTTCCGGCCCGCCGCAGTGACCGGCCTTGCCGCGCAGAGCGCCTTTTTAACGGCCTACACGCCCTACCAGCCCGAGATGAGCCAGGGGCTTTTGCAGGCCATATTCGAGTACCAGACCATGATCTGCGCGCTGACCGGCATGGACGCGGCCAACGCGTCGGTGTACGACGGGGCGACCGCCGCCGCGGAGGCCATGCTGATGGCCCGCGCGGTGACCGGGCGGGATACGCTGGTCGTGTCCGAGGCGGTGCATCCGCAGACCCTCCAAGTCCTGCGCACCTACGCCGACAGCGCGGGCATGCGCGTCAAAACGACCGGCATGTATCAGGGCCGCACGCATCTCAAGCGGCTGAACGGGACGCTGGACGATAACGTGTGCGCCGTGCTGCTGCAAAACCCCAACTTTTTCGGGTGTCTGGAGGAGGTCATGGAAGCGGCGCGCCTCGCGCATATGGCGGGGGCGATGCTAATCGTTTCCGCAAGCCCGGTGTCGCTGGGGCTGCTGGCCGCGCCGGGGGATTTAAACGCTGACATCGCGGTGGGGGACGTGCAGGAGCTTGGGCTGCCGCTCAGCTTCGGCGGGCCGTACGCCGGATACATGGCCGTGAGGCAGGAATACATGCGCAAGCTTCCAGGCCGCATCGTCGGCCAGACGACGGATAAGGATGGCCGGCGCGGCTTCGTTCTCACCCTGCAGTCGCGTGAGCAGCACATACGGCGCGAAAAGGCGGTGAGCAACATTTGCTCGAATCAGGCGCACTGCGCGCTGACCGCCGCCATATACCTCGCCGCCATGGGGCCGCAGGGCCTGGCGGACGTCGCGCGGATAAGCTACCAGCGCGCGCACCATCTTTTCCACAGGATAACGGCGCTTCCCGGCTTTGAACCGCTGTGGCCGACGCCGTTCTTCGGCGAGTTTGCCGTACGCGTGCCGGTGGACCCGGCTGAACTGAACGCGCGGCTGCTGGAAAGGGGCATCATCGGCGGATACGACCTCGGCCAAATCGGCAAACGGTATGAAAACGCCGTGCTTTTCTGCGCGACCGAGAACAACACCCCCGCACAGATAGACGCGCTTATAAGCGGATTGGAGGCGGCCGTATGAAGCTGATATTCGAGCGCGGCGCCGCCGGACGGCGGGCCACGCTTTTGCCGGACAGCGGCGTGCCGCACAGCGCGCTGCCTCTCCCGCGCATGCTCCGCGCAAAGCCCCCGGCCCTGCCTGAGGTGAGCGAGGTCGAGCTGGTACGGCATTACACGGCACTGGCGCGCAGGAACCACGGCGTGGACGACGGCTTTTACCCGCTGGGGTCCTGCACCATGAAGTATAACCCGCGGCGCAACGAGGCCGCGGCCGCGCTTTTCGAGCGCATCCACCCGCTGCAGGATGAGAGCACCGCGCAGGGGGCGCTGGAGGCGCTGTGGCTGCTGCAGCGGTATTTGTGCGAGATCACCGGCATGGACGCGGTCACGCTGCAGCCCGCGGCCGGCGCGCACGGCGAGCTGTGCGGGCTGATGCTGATGCGCGCGTGGCACGCGCACAACGGGCAGCCCGGCCGGAACACGATAATCGTGCCCGACTCGGCGCACGGCACCAACCCCGCCAGCGCGGCCATGGCCGGATTCAGGGTCTCGGAGGTCCGTTCGAATTCCCGCAGGCGGGTGGACATCGAGGCGCTCAAACAGGCCGTGGGCACGGACACCGCCGGGCTGATGCTGACCAACCCCAACACGCTGGGGCTTTTCGAGGACGAGATACTCGAGATTGCGCGCGTTGTCCACCAGGCGGGCGGGCTTTTGTACTACGACGGTGCGAACATGAACGCCATCATGGGCATCGCGCGGCCGGGGGACATGCAGTTCGACATCGTGCACGTCAACGTGCACAAAACGCTGTCCACGCCCCACGGCGGGGGCGGCCCGGGCGCGGGGCCGGTGGGCGTCAAACGGTTTTTGGAACCCTTTTTGCCGTCGCCCGTCTTAGCGGAAGAGAACGGCGTATACTCTCTTGTGAACGACAGGCCGCTTTCCATCGGGCGGGTCAAGGCCTTTTACGGGAATTTCGGCGTGCTGATAAAAAGCCTTGCCTACATCCTTACGCTGGGCGCAGACGGCCTGAAGGAGGCCAGCGAGAACGCCGTGCTCAACGCGAACTATATCCTGAGCGCGCTCAGGGACGTATATAAGCCCGCGGCGGACGGGCGGTGCATGCACGAGTGCGTGCTTTCGGCCTCCGGACTGGGGGCGCACGGGGTGCGCGCACTGGACGTCGCTAAGGCGCTGATAGACGAGGGGATACATCCGCCCACCATCTATTTCCCGCTTATCGTTAAGGAAGCGCTGATGATAGAGCCGACCGAGACCGAGACGCGCGAAACCCTGGACGCCTTCATTCGGATGATGCGGGACATTGCCGAAAAGGCGAAGACCGACCCGGACGCGCTCAAATCCGCGCCGTGCACCACGCCGGTGGGGCGGCTGGACGAAACGACAGCGGCTCGGAAGCCGGTGCTGCGGGCGCGGCCGCCGGAGTACGCCCGATGACGGATATAACGCGCACGCTGGGCGAGGACACGCCGGTGTGGCCGGGCGACGCGCCGGTGCGGCTGACGCGGGACAGCTGGCAAAAGGGCGGACCGTACGTGTCCTCGGTGCGGATGACGCTGCACGCGGGCACCCACGCGGACGCGCCCCTGCATTACGACGCAAACGGCGCCGACATCGCGGAGGCGGGCCTCGAACCCTTCGTCGGTCCCTGTGCGGTTCTGGAACTGCCGGGCGGTGCAACGCGGGTGGAAGCGGCGTTTTTGGACAGGCTTCCGCCGGGTACCGAGCGCCTGCTGATAAAGACGCCCGCGTCGGCGCTTAACGGGCAGGCGTATATCCAAAGCGCGTTCGGGCTGACCGCAGAAGCGGCGGAGCGCGCCGTACGGGCCGG
>JARKQG010000043.1 GCA_029974035.1 Eubacteriales bacterium
ACCGCTCAATCGCCGTGATCAGCTCCGTTCCCTCGTTGAAGTTGTTCCAATCCAGCGTCTCGATCCGAAAGCAATCGTTCACCCGGCTGACCGCGATCTTGGCGCCGAACTCCACCTCCGCGGAAGCCTTCCCCCGCACGATCGGCCGGATGTGCGGCTGTGCGATGCTGACGATGCGCGCCTGCGTCCTGTGCGTCCGGTTGATGTACATCTCCTGCCGCTGGCGGTACACTTCCGAGATGACGAGCAGATCATGCATTTGCTTGCCGGTCAGGCACTCCAGGGAAGCGCCCTGGTCGTGAAGACGGGCGATGATGCCCAGATCGCGGCGAAGGAAGCGCAACTGTCGCCCGATGGCTTTGCGCAAGGTTTTGCTACGGTGCTTCCGTTGCTTTTCCACGCACAGAAAGGCTTGTCTGGCTTTCTGGCGGTAGGTTCGCGGCTTGACGCCCCGCTTATCTTCCAACGCGCCCCACAGGGTGTCGACGATGGCCTCCAGTTTCTCCCGCCCTTCATTGAGCAATCCCAAATCCGTGGGATACCGGATGTCCGCCGGCGCGCAGGTCGCGTCGATCATCAGGGCTCCACGGTTGCCGCCGTCTTCGGGCGGCGGGTCGTTCTTCCGGTTCTCTTCGTCCATCTCATCGATGATCTTTTGAATCTCCGCCATGTCGATGCGCCTGCGAAACTCCACCATCGGCGAGGGCGCGAAGGGCTGCCCGGACCGAAACTCCGTGTATCCGACGAAGGATTGCATGTCGTTGTTTTCGCTGATGTTCTGGACGGTTTCCTCGTCGGTGAAGCCGCATTTCTCCTTGATGATCAGCGCGCCCAACGCCACGCGCAACGGGATCGCCACGTTTCCGCACTTCCCAAACCGCCTGGCATATCGGTCCTCGATCCGATCCCACGGGATCACCCGCGCCAGTTTGACCCAACGGTTGTCCGCCAGCAGCTTGCCGCCAAACGGAGGGATGAAATCGTCCGGGCTGACCTGTTCCCGGTTGCGTTTGCGGTACATGGGGGCGTCTCCTGTGCACGGTTTTTTGCGCTGATTGCCGGTTTTCCTTGCACTGATTATACCATAAACGGGAGGCGATCGCTTGTTTTATAACGGTTTTGGTGTTGCTGAGGAAGCCCTAGATTAGCCATGAATACCGACATTCGTTGGTGCAAAGAAGCTCACCGGTTGCGGCGGGCTTTTTTGTTTGCCTGCAAATCTCCCCTTGAAACATGGGCCTTCGCCGCTCTTTTGGGATAAAGTACAATAAGTTTCGCAAAAAGGGAAACAGCAGGTTTCCAGAATAAGGGGGACAAAGCGGTACTGTCAAAAGTTTTTCGCAAAAACGAATTGCCGTTTGGGATCCGGGCATTGCCCGGCAACGGAATCGGACTCGGCGGAGCTGCCATCTTCCAAAAGCTTCAAATGCGTCGAATTGGCAAATTCCGCAAAAGGTACGGCCGCGCATATTTGTATTGACAGAATCCGCGGGTTTCTTATATAGTACTGCGTAGGTGTGCATTTGATTCCATTTTTCACTCTCCCGCCGCGAATCGGCCTGTCTTGATCGTCCCGGCTCGGTTTTCTGTCCGCGCGAAGGTCCCCGGCGTGTTTTCGGCCAAAGCAGTGGCCGCCACCGCACAAATGGATGGAGGAGACCCCATGACGGTTTTTGACGATTTGACATCCCGGCGAGCAAAGCTGGCGGTGGTAGGGCTGGGCTATGTAGGGCTGCCCATTGCGGTCGAATTCGCAAAGAAGCTGGACGTCATCGGCTTTGATACAGACGTCGGCAAAGTGGAAAAACTCCGCCGGGGGGTGGACCCCACCGACGAGGTGGGCGCTCGGGCCCTCGGAGAAACCGGCGCGGTTTTTACCGCGGACCCGGCCTTGCTCCGGGCTGCGAGCTTTTTTGTCATCGCCGTTCCCACGCCGATCAATACCGACAAGACCCCCGACCTGGCTCCGGTCGTCAGCGCCAGTCAGATTGTGGGGGATTGCCTGCGCAAAGGCGCCGTTGTGGTCTATGAGTCCACCGTATATCCCGGTGTTACGGAAGAAGTCTGCCTCCCAATCCTCGAGCAAAGGTCCGGACTGCGCTGTGGCGTTGATTTTAAGATCGGCTATTCCCCTGAGCGGATCAACCCCGGTGACCGGGTGCATCGCCTCCCGACCATCCGGAAGATTGTTTCCGGCATGGATGAGGAGACCTTGGATACTGTCGCCAGCGTGTATGCGCTGATCATCACCGCGGGCGTCTATAGGGCCTCTTCAATCAAGGTGGCCGAGGCGGCCAAGGTGGTGGAAAACAGCCAACGGGATATCAATATCGCGTTTATCAACGAAATGGCCATGGTGTTTGATCGGATCGGGATCGATACCAACGATGTCATTGACGCTATGAATACCAAATGGAACGCGCTGGGCTTCCGCCCGGGGCTGGTGGGCGGGCACTGCATCGGCGTGGATCCGTATTACTTTATCTATGAAGCGGAAAAGCTGGGCTATCACAGCCAAATTGTGCTTTCGGGGCGCAAGGTCAACGACGGCATGGGCATGTTTGTGGCGGACGCCGCCATCAAAAAAATGATCCTTGCCGGGAAAACGGTGAAAAGCGCGCGGGTGGCAATCTTCGGCATGACCTTTAAGGAAAACTGCCCCGATGTTCGCAACAGCAAGGTATACGATATCATTCAGCGGCTGCGGGAATACGGCGTTGATCCTTTGGTGATAGATCCCGTGGCCGATCCGGAGGAAACGCAAAGCGTTTATGGGATCACCCTGACCCCCATCAGCGCCATTTTCGGAGCCGATTGCCTGATTTTTGCCGTGGCCCATCAGCAGTTCAGGGACCTAACCTGGGCGCAGATCGACCAGTGCTTTGAAGGCTGCCCCGCCCGGTGCCGCGTGCTTCTGGACGTCAAAGGGATGTTCCGCCCGGACGATCTGAAAAGCCGCGGCTACGCATGGTGGCGCTTGTAGCGCAGGGGCCTACTGAAGCACTTCGTCCAGGCCCGCAAACTTGTACCGCTTGTCGGCGTCACGAAGCTCCATTTCGCTCAAATAGATGTCCAGCGCTTCGGCGGTATAGATGCTGTTGTCGGACATGTGCATGATCAGCACCGCGCCGCTCTTGGTGCGCTTTTTCAAGGTTTCCGCCAGGCTGCTGGCGCTGGTGGCTTTGTAGTCCTGGGTGGTGTAGGACCCGGAGACAACGTGGGTAAAGCCGCAGTCGAGCACCGCTTCCATGCCGTTTTTGCTCACAGCCAGGGTGGGCGGCCGGAACAGAAGCGACAGCGCCGGGCGGCCGTTCACCGTCATATCGCCGATGATGGACTCAAACACGCCGTGGCTGGTCACCAGATCCTTTTTCAGGTCCTCCACCTGCTTCGCGGAAAGCTCCGTAAACTTTTTCCCGTCTCCCGTGTCGTTGGACAGCGGGAAGTGCGTATGGGTGTGGCTTCCGACGGCGTGCCCCTCGGCCGCGATGGCACGCAGCAGATTGGGGTTATAGGTCACGTTTTCCGTCCGCACAAAGAAGGTGGCGCGCGCGTTGTGCGCCTTTAATACATCCAGCAGCGCCGTAATGGCCTTGTCTGTGCCCCAGTCGTCAAAGGTTAAAAATACCATATTCTCGTCGTTTGCCACCAGGCCTTTTTTGTCCAGGCGCTTGATCTCCGCCCGGGTGAACCCCGGCAGAAAAGACGTGGAATTCACCCAGTCAATGCCAATGTAGCGGGCGACGATGGCCGACATGGCATTGCCCGTCAACTGCCCCGGGTGAATGGCGTCCCGAAGGTCGGGAAGGATGCTTTCCTCCGGAACCGGGTAGGTATAGGTCATCTCCCGGTTGTTCAGAATGTCCATGACGGGCTTGATCGAATAGATGTTTCGCTCCGTGGCCACCAGGCGCACCAGGTCGCCCAGCAGTGTGCTGCTGCGCTGGTACTGTTTCATTTGAAAGTGTACAATCGCCCCCCGCTGCAGCACCCCATTTGTCTCAGGAAGCGCCAAAGGCAGCACCGCGCGCGCATCGGTCATCCGGATGTCGTCCGAACGCACGACGTTGACCAGCGAGGACACCAGCGTAAAGCCGCCCGCCCCGCAGGCTTGCCGGAGGGCGTCGGTGACGCTGCCATAAGCCACCCGCACCGCCAGATCCCCCGTGTAGGAAAAGGCGGAGGCAAGCTCGTCCTTGGCGTAGAGCAGGTCTTCCAGCATTGTGGCCGCGGTGGTAAAGCGCGCCGCCTGTGCCGATATCCCCAGCTGATGGCCGGCTTCCACCAGTGCGCGGATGTCCTCGGGGTATCGGGAAATCTCTTCCCGCGTGACAAAGAAAGTGGCCGTGGCCTTCACCGCCTTGAGTGAGGCCAGCACGCTCGTCAGCTCATCCCGGTTTCCGAACCCGGAAAATGAAAAGGCCACCGCGCGCTCAACCGTATAGGCCCGGGCCTGCGGCTGCGCGGGGGTGTAGTCCGCTTCCAGCATCTGCTGGGCGATGGATTGCAGGTTCGTCTGGGCCAATGCGTTTACGAGCGGCGTGATGTCCGGCGCTTGCGCGCCGTCAAGCCGAAGGCATAGGATCGACCCCCGCGTCAACCCGTCCACCAGGCTTTGGGCCATGGCCTCGGTGTAGGCTTCCTCAAGGGTGATCACCCGGGTGGGCTGCACGGCCTCCCGCATTGAGCAGGCATATGCGGCGTTAAGCAGTCCCTCCCCGGGCTCTGTCAGCGTCAGCAGGCGATCGGGCCATACGCCGGAGGCAACCTGCACCGCCGCGCAGGCGGGAAACAGTTCCGAAACGATCCGCTTTCCCGAAACCTGCTCAATCTGGCCCGAGACCAGGTAGGCGACGCCGACCTCATACCCCTCACTGCGCACCAGCGCCAGGCTTGCGGGATACTGTGCGGCGTCGCTCCCGGTGGCGTAAAACACGGCGGATACGCCGCTGAGCGCCAATTCTGAAAGCAGCCGGCGCATTGCCGCCTCCGGCGCCATCCCGAGGATGACCAGCTCAGCCTTTTGCGGGATTCCGTCGGTGGCGGTGTCCCTCAGGACAGCCGTCTCCCCGTCTTCCAGCCTGTCATAGCGCTGTACGGCAACGCTCACCTGCTGGGCGACAGGCGACACCTCGGCGCTGACGCTCTGCGCCAAGGGTGCCGGGCTGAAGGGCTTCCACTGGGCGATGCGGGCGTATATCCCCGCCGAAATCATCCCGGCCGCCAGAATCAGCAGCAAAACGGCCGTGCGCAACTGTCTCTTTCTCAATTTATATCTTCCTCCCGCACCAAGGGTCCGAGAAAGGATGCCTCTGCCCAATCGGTCAAGTCGTTGCCTCCGAGTCGAAACAGGTCAAAGGCCCCGTAGCCGTACGCCAGGCAGACATCCCGCCAGGCGGCCAGGGTTTGCCCGTCGGCATACCATAGCTCGTGCCGGACGCCATCCGCGGAATAGGCGGCCCTCAGCGCCCCGCTGGCCTCGTCCCGCTCGGGCAGCACACCCGCCTCCGCCAGGCGCCCCGCCGCCTGAAGCTGGTCAAGCGCCTCAATTTCATCGCCGCTCCAGACAAAGCCGCCGGTCGCAAAGGCCATGCGCACGGTTCCGGGCACTTCCCGGTACAGCTCGCACACGGTTTTGAGAAACTCAATGTCCGCCTTCGGGCCGGGGCCGCTGTGGTACCCGTACAGATTGTAACACATCACCGTGTATTCCGGGCCCTCCGGCAAAGTGACGTATTTGGGCGCATTCCAGGGCAGCACCACGCGCAGCCGCACTCCGTCGCGCTGGCACACGGCCCATATGCGCTGGATAAACCCGGCATAGGCCGCCCACAGCCCGGCATCGGAGCCGAGATTTTCATAGTCCAATTCCAGCCCGCGAAGGCCGTATGTATCGATAAGCGAGACCAGCGCCTCCAGGTGCGCGCCGACGGAGGCCTCGCTTTTAAACAGCCGGCGCAGAAGGTCTGTGGATTTATTGTCGTACTTGCCCGGCGCCACTTCAACATCGTTTACCACCGACAGAAACACCGCCGTATCCGCTTCCGCCAGGGATGTTTGCATTTGCGCGAGCAGCGCTTCGGTCGCCTCCGGCAGAATGATCTGGTCGCCGCTGTCAAACAGCCCCGCAAAGGCCACCGCCGCGTCCAGCCGGCCGCTCAAGCTGTCCATTTCAGCCAGGGCATCCTCCGCATCCCAATAGGGGAGCCAGGCGCCGGTCGCCCATTCCGCAGCCTTTGCAAGGCCGGGCGTCATCAGCATCAGTGCCGCCAGCAAGAGCGCCAAAATGGGTCTTTTCACGCCTGAATCCTCCGTTTGATCAGAAATTGTCCAGGAAAAAGTTGATGGCGGCGTTAAACCATCCGGTAATTATGCCGTTGATGGTCCGCAACTGCTCCGACGTATAGGAATACAGCACTTTTTCCTGGTCCTGGGCATCCAGCACCACGGGATCGACAAACACCGCGTCGTATACGTCATCGTAGAAGAAGCGCTGGCTGTACTCGTCCTCGTCGGCGCTCGCCTGGGCACTCAGGACCAAAAGGCCCAGGCCCACCTGGCCGCCGGACACCAGCAGCTGCTCCACGGCGGGGCGGTCGTCAACCCAGACGCTCAGCCGGGACCCCACCAGCCGGATGCGCAGCTTGCGGCTGGCCCTGTCGGCGACATCCAGTTCCGGATAGTAAGGCGTTCCGCCGTCGGCTAGGGTTACCACCGGGGTGTTCTCCAGCTCGGCCAGTTTTTTTTGCGCCTGGGCCACCCGGAGCGGATCCTCGTCGTACTGAATGATGGCGTTTTGCAGCGCCACCAGGCCGTTGTATTCATCCTCCTGCGTGGAAATGTAGGGACCGCCGTCCAGCTCAAACAGGCCCTGGCGCGCCAGTTCCAGCCCGCCCTGCGAAAGGTCCCGGATCACCAGCTCATTGTCCTCCAGACCCACCTGGATGCCGGTTTTCAGGTCCCGGTCGGTACGCAGGTTGACCCGCTGACAGCCGATCAGGTTCCCCTTCAGGGTGACCGTCATATCCAGGTCCGCCATCATCTGGCTTTTCAGGGCAATCCGCCCCTCGCCCCGGGGCTGGGTGGTGAGGGTGATCTGGCCGCTCTCAAACTGCGCGGCGCCCTCATCCCGGTACCAGTTTTCCGCCTGCTGCGCATCGCCGGTTACAAAGGCCACGTCGTCCCCGGTATCATCCTGGATGCGCATCAGCAGGTGATTGGTTGAAAAATAGCTCTGCACCTGCAGGCGCGAAAGATCGTACACCGAGGACTTCAGCGTATTCAGGCATGTGCCCTGGCGGTTGAAGTTCATGGCGAAAATGCCCGTCATGCCCTCCCGGTTCGCGTCGCTGGCGATCGGGTCGGTCGCAAAGGCGCCGGTGTTGGAGTGCATCAGAATATACAGTCCGGGCACGCCGCCAAGTCTCGCGGCGTAGGTGGAGGACATCAGGTCATAATCGTCCTGGATGCGCTTTCGCAGTTCGGCCTCGCTCTCCAGCCGAAGCCGGTCCTCGTCCCGGATGAAGTCCATCAGGTAGTGATTGTAGTCCCGCCACAGCCATGGACTTACCTTCACATATTCGCTGCCGTTGAGGTTTCCGAAGAAGTTGCCGTAGCGGTCGTACACATTGATGTAAGAAAGCCGATAGCCGTTGGTTCCCATTTCCCACCAGCCATTGGAAGCGAGCGAACGCAGGCCCTCCGCGGTGATGAATCTTCTGGAGGCATCGTCAAGGTTGTTGGCATAGGTGGAAATGGTCGCGCGATAATTCAAATCCTCCAAAACGCTCTGAGCCAGCTGCACGGTATCCTGTATGCCGTCCTCAAAAATCAGGAACAGCGCCTTTTCCGGCAGGCTCCCATAGTAATAATAATTGTTGAGGACGTCCTGTTGCGTAACAGTCACATACCCGGAATCCTTCAGCGCGCGCAGCTGTTGACTGAAGGTGTCGACATTTACGATCTTGCTTTCAAGGCTCTTGGAACGGGTGAGCCCCGGATAGGAGATGGCGATAAAACTGCCCTCTCCGCTCTGCGTCCGTTCCTCCCCGCCGGAGGCGGCGGTCGGCGTCCCGCTGCCGAACAGCCCCCGACCGCCCAAAATGGATACGACAATGTACGCCGCCAGCGCCGCCAGCGCCGCCAGTTGCACAACGGTGCGAAGCACCTTGACGCGGTTGTGCCAACGAAGCCGGCGCTCCGCGACGGGAAATGCGTTTTCAGGCTCTTGACGGGGTGCCACTTGAATGCGCCAACTCCTTTCAGTCGCAAAGTGCTTACGCGCGGGTGGACGCCGGCCTGGGCGCCCGGGCGCCGGGTTTTGGCTTTTTCTTTTTGCTGCCGCGGGTGCCCCAGTCGGAGACCCAGAAGGTAAACCACGCATAGGGCATTTGCCACAAAAGCACGGCCTCATAGTAGAGGGCAAACCAGATTCCATAAATCCAAAGGGAGCTCCTTTTCAAAAGGAGCTGGGAAAAGCTCATCAGCAGGGACATCATCAGAAGCCCCAGCAGGAATGTCGTGGGGTAGATGTGCCGAAAGATGGGCACATAAACCAGGTTATACACCATGATCACCGGCGCAAGCAGCGGGATCAGAAGCCCCAGATAGAAGGAAATGGACATCAGCGGCTCCTTGCGCCACATGAAGGACCCGGCCTTCAGGCTCTCCCGAAGCCAGGACCGCTTCCAGCGCATCTGCTGGCGCAGAAATACCTTCTGGCGGCTGGGGACGAGGGTAGCGCAAATGGCCGTATCCTGATAATAGGTGCGGTGGCCCCGCACCACAAAGTTGGTCAGGCTCCGGTCATCCCCAAAGGTGGCCTTGCGCCCCAGAAATGTCTGGTGCAGCCACTCGTCCAGCACCTGGTGCACCACGGACAGGCGATAGCAGGCCAGCGGGCCGGACAGGCACATGACCGAGTCAAAGTACGCCTCGGCGGCCTTAATGATGCGAAAGGAAATGTAGTAGCGCACCGACTGCATTTTCGTGAGATGGTTGGTGTAGGCGTTCGTCACGTCGGTACGCCCGCTGACCCCGGCCATCTTGGGATCGCTCATGGGCTGTACCAGGTGGCGGATGGCATCGGGCTCCAGAAAACTGTCCGAATCCACGAAAGCCACCAGTTCGGTCTGGGCGTTGCGGATGCCAAGGGCCATGGCCTCGCGCTTGCCCTGGTTCACTTTTTGGAAAAATACCCGAATGCGCTGGCGCGTTCCAAAGCGTTGCGCTTCGTTCCACAGCTTGGCGACGGTGTCCTTGATGACCTCCACCGAGCGGTCGCTGGACCCATCGTCCACGATGATAATCTCCAGTTTGTCCGGCGGATAATCCTGATCAACGCAGCTGATGATGGTTCGGCTGATCCACTGCTCCTCGTTGAAGCATGGAATGACGACGGTGACGGAAGGCGTATACTCGGGGTTGACGGGCACGGGGCGGTACAGCGCGCCAAACAGGTACCGGGACAAAAGGAAGCCCGCCGTGACGATGGAGTAGGCGTACAGCGTGCTGTTCTGACTGAAGTAGAGCACGCTCTCGGTGCGCATCAGAAGAATGACCAGCGTCACCAGAAACAGAAGGAAACTGGCCGATGAAACCATCAGCGTGTCTTTCACCCTGCGCCTGGAAACGTACAGGGGCGTATGGAATTTGACGGCAAAGGCGCCCTCTTCTCGCGCCGACCATACGACGTCGGCCCGCAGGCGGTACCGCTTCTCCGTGCCTTCCGCCAGCACGCCGGGCAGCAGCAAAAACTTCAGCGCCACGCGCTGGCCGGCGCGCGGAAGGGCCGTCGCCCCCGCTGACCGCAGCCGCATGCCGGTTTGGGAGATGTCCACACACCGCGCGCGGAAAGGCGCCCCGCCCTCCGGAAAAACCTGCACGGGAAAATCCGCCAGAAAGCGCTGCCCCGCAAAGCGCGCATACTGCGGCCTTTTGGCATCTTCTTCCAGGTTGTCCCGCCGGTCCAGAACGCGGCGCACTCCGGTGGAATCGGGCACATGGGGAAGCTGACGCCGATCAGGCGCGGCCCTCATCAAAGCCTCCGCCCGCTCCTTTGCTTTGCGCAATACATCAGCCCCCTTTCAAGCGACGCTATCCGGGCACATGCCCCAGCAAGTAGCCGATCCACGCTTCGCAGCCCTGATCGCTCAGATGGGTGCCGTAGGTATCGGCGTCCATGCACAGGGATTCCTGCAAATTTCCCTGCGCGTCCCGCAGCGCAAAGGCCGCGTCCACAAAGGAAATGTCAAACTGCGCACAGAACTTGGCGACGGCCAGATTGCAGCCAAAAATCGCCGCGTTTGTGGGATCGCCGTACCGGCCGGCCACGCCCGGAGGCGTGGAACCCATGCGGATCTCCACCCCGGGCAGCCGCGTGCGGATCTGGTAGATGGTCAGTTTGAGCTGATCGATGAGCTTTGCGGAAGCGCCGGCGCGCGCATCGCTCATCCCGGGTATCAAATAAACGACCTTCGCCTGCATCTTTTCAACCGCCTCGGCGATGGAGGAGAGCCGTCCGTCCACCGAAGGATGCGTCGACACCGAGGCGACGCCCGACTGGGCCGCGACAATGCCCAAATTGTTGGCGGTTAAAAACCGGGCACCGCCCAGATACTCCGGATGCGTCTCCTGGCGCCATTTGACATATCCCCCCACCCCCGCCAGTACGGAATCCCCCACAAACACCGTGCCCTCCGGCATTCGGTCGCCGGTCGCGGCGGAGGCGGGGACCCCCAGGGGCGCGTCGGTGACGGGCAGCGAATAAGACGCGGCGTCCAGTTCTTTCAGCGTCTCGTCGCTCAGCTGGGCGGGATGATCAAACGCCGCCACCCGTTCCCCCTGAAGCGCCTCCGGGGACAAAATGGCGTAGTTCTCCTTTTCCAAAGCCTCCAGCAGCCAAGAGACCACATTTGTAATATTGGCATAGGCCGCGTGAATGGTCTCATCCATGTTGTCGGAGAGGAACGGCTCCGGATCGATGGCCATGGGGTCCATGATTTCCTCGGTGCCCTGATACTCGTCTCCTTTGAGCGCCTGCCCCAGCTTGATCGATATGATGGACCCCCTGGTAAGTTTCCGGACAAAGGGAATCGCGTCCTCGGCCTCGTCAAAGCTCGAATGGTTGACAAAAATATTTGGGAGCACCCCAGCCTCCAGCCCCGTATACGCGGCGGCCTTCATCAGATCGGGGGTATAATCCGAGCGATTGCACCGAAAAAGGACAGGCCGCCGACCTGTGGCATGGGTCAAAAGCTCCTGCCCCCGCTGAAACTGGTGAATATTGGCATCGATATCGTTGCGCTGCATGTTTTCGAGCGCGTTCAGCCCGTAATTGCCAACTTCTATCCCCGCCTCGGCAATTCGTTTCACAACCTGCGGATGCTCGCTGGCATCCACGCCGCTGATAAAAAACACGCAGGGCACTCCGGCGCGTCGGATCTCGTCGGTCACCGCCCGCATGGTCTCATCGTCCGTATAGCCTTCCAGAACGACGCTCACCGCAAGTTTATCGGTAAACACAGACCCATAGGTCGCCGCCGGTTCATTGGTCAGCACGGGGGCAGGTGTCGGGGTAGCGCGCAGCCTTGGCGTCGAGGCAACAAGGGCCGAAGGCTGGTGCGCCTGGGTACAGCCGCTCAGCCCTGCAAGCGCAATGGCCAGCAGCACCACCGGAAGCGCCCTCCGGGTTGCTTTTGACAGCCTTGTCCTGCCCTTCACTCGGGAGGGTCACCGCCTTCCAGCGCCATGGACGAAAAGGGATCAACCGTCAGCTGAGCGGCGTCCATTTTCCGCAGCACGTCAATGGACTCGTCCAGATCCTGCTCCATGCGCCGGAACTGCTCCGCCAAATCCTGTTTGAACTGAAGGGAGTTGTAATACGCGGCCCGGCAGGCGCAAATCAGCCGGGTACGCTGATCGTTCGCCTGAGAAAGCATCTGATCGCGGCTGACCACCGCGCGGTTGATGATCTGGTTCGCCTTGCGCGCCGCCTCTTCCAGGACAACCTCGCTGCTTTTGCGCTGGGCATCCTCCAAGAGTTCCGAAAGCTGGCTTACCCGCTCGTTCAGCTGCGCAAGCTCCGCCTTCTGGCGTTCAGCCCGCTCGGACAGGTCGGCGTTCTCCGCCTTGATCTTGTCCAGTACGCTTCCCAGGCCGGAAATATCGTCCGCCTGCCCGGCGATGACGCGCTCCCGCTCGGCGGCCTCGGCCAGCAGATTGTCCACCGACTGGCTCTGCTCGTCATTTTTTTCGCGCAGCGCGCTGTTTTGATCCCGGGCCTCCTTGAGCGCCTTGCGCTCCAATTCGATCTGCTCACACACACGGGCCAGCAGGGCGTCCACTTCCGAAATCAGGTAAAACTTGCGCCGCTTGCGCGTAAAGCCGGGATAGCGGATTTCCCCCAAATTCAAAGGCGTTAAAGACACGCGGCTCATCCCTCCTCGTCAGTCGCAGATCAAGAGGTACCGGAAAACGCGCCGAGCATAATCAGCAAAAACACGAGCGAGCCCACGCAGACCAGTACCAGAAGGGTGTTCAGCACGCTCAGCGACATAGATGGCTGATCGGGCGCAATGGGCTCCAGGTCCTCTTCCCACGCCTCCGCCACCGGAGAATCAGCAGACGACTCCCCGGAAGGAGAAGCCTCCCCCACGGAAGGAACCCAGAACTCGGTCATCGCGCTGTCATAAACCGCCTTGAGGTTTTCCGGCTCCGCCGGTGCCGTGCCGCCTTGGGCGGGCGCGGCGGGCGCCGGCGCGGCGAAAGGCTCCGCGGGCTTTTCCTCCACGGGCGCGGCGGGCACCGGCGCGGCGGAAGGCTCCGCGGGCTTTTCCTCCATGGGCGCGGCGGGCACCGGCGCGGCGGAAGGCTCCGCAGGCTTTTCCTCCACGGGCGCGGCGGGCGCTTTCGCCGTTTCCCGCTGGGCAAAAAGCAGATAGACCTGCGCGACCAGATAAGGCGTGCAATCGGCGGGCAAAGGCCGCCCCGAAAAGCGGCGAATCGCCCTTTCCAGCGCAATGTCTGTCAAGTTCCTTGCGGCATCGGGCGCGCCTGTAACGCCCAAAGCCAAATTGTATGCGGGTAGATAGTACTCGGAACGAAATACCTCTTTTTGCGCAGGCGTGTCCAATCGCGTCAAACCATCAGAATGCACAGGCGATGTCCTCCATTCGACGATATTGCCTGCTCGCTTAGCCCTTTATTTCGATCAAGACGGCGTTTTCAGTAAGTTAAAGGCGTTCATCGACAAGCTTCCGGTTCCGTTCCGCTGTATCGTAAGTTTCGATTCCTATTTTTGTCTTATTATATTGGTATATTTTCCGTATGTCAATCACTTTTATGGCAGCGCCTCAAAGTCCGTGTAGGATTGTCAAACATGTGGGTGCGCAAGGGAAGCGGGGAAGTCCTTGAGGACTTGCCATCGGAAGGGCTCATCGGGAGATGGCAGGGGCGGGTCGCTCAAAAAGTCGGCGGGGGAATAGAAGCGCCTTTGGTCCTCTCTGTGGCTGCGCCCGGCCCTGCCGTTATGCCTGGAATCAGCTTGTGGCGAATGCCCAGGTTGGCGCGGTGGCTTCAAAAGGCGTCCGGGATTTAGCATTGTAATCCGCCACGCTTTCCCCGCCTGAAAAAAACCAAAACCCTTGCCATTTTTTCGGAATCGTAATAAGATCACAATAAATCGATATCCCGGTATCGAATGCATGCGCATTTGAATCGGGGTAACTTCAGATCAAAAGGAGAGGGTTGCATTGAGAAAAATCGTATCTTTAATCCTGTGCGCGGCGCTTCTGATGGCGGCGCCCCTGGCCGCCTCGGCGCAGGACGGCACGTTCACCGCCAGCGCCAAGGGCTTTGCCGGCGACGTGAGCGTCACGCTGACAGTTGAGGGCGGGAAGATCGCGGACGCCAAGATCGACGGGCCGGAGGAGACCGAAGGGATCGGCTCGCTGGCGATTGATCAAATGAGCGCGGCCATGGTGGAGCTCAACAGCGTCGAGGTGGACGCCGTCGCCTCCGCGACGTTTACATCCAACGCCATTTTGGAAGCGGCGGCGGCGGCGCTTTTGCAGGCGGGCCTCACAAACGCCGACCTCGCCCATGAGGAAAAAGAGGCGAAGCCGGCGGGCGGAGAGACCAAAAAGATGACCGCGGATGTCATCGTCATCGGCGGCGGCGGCGCGGGCCTTGCCGCGGCGGTGACGGTGCTCGAGCAGGGCGGCAACGTGATCCTGATCGACAAGGCGCCGCAGGTGGGCGGAAACACCGCGCGGGCCGGCGGCACGCTGAACGCGGCGGACCTTCCGCGGCAGCAGAACGTCGAAATGACGTTCTCCGACGACGAGGTTCTTTCCTATATAAATGCCGAGCCGGCAAACGCCGAGCATCAGCTCCTGATGCGGGTCGTCAAGGCCCAGTTTGAAGCCTACAAAGGGCGCGGAGACACCTATCTTTTTGACAGCCCCGAGCTGCATGCGCTGCAAACCTACGAGGGCGGCGACCGGGTTGGCGACCTGTCGCTCATTGAGCTGGTGACCGAGAACGCCGCCAACGCGCGCACTTGGCTGGAGGGCTACGGCTGCGCGTGGGGCGACAACGTATTTCTCACCATCGGCGGGCTCTGGCAGCGCAGCCTGAACCCCGTGGGCGGCGCGAAGGCCAACCTGGTCGATACGATGGTCAAGGCGATTGAGGAGCACGCCGACCGCGCGCTGATCAAGGTCAACACCAAGGCGGAGGAGCTTCTGGCCGAGGACGGTCGCGTGGTGGGCGTGCGCGCCGAAAACAGCGAGGACGGAAATACCTACCTTTTATACGGCCAAAAGGCGGTCATCCTCGCCACCGGCGGCTACGCGGCCAACGCCGAGATGGTCAAGGCGATGAACGGCGTCGAACTGCCCCGCACCTCCTGCGCGGCGACTTCCACCGGCGACGGGCTCGTCATGGCGCAGGAAATCGGCGCGGCGCTCACCGGCATGGAGTACATCCAGATCCATCCTCTGGGCGACCCGAAGACCGGCGCGCTGCAATCGGCCTACGGCGGCGTCACCGATCCGATCTTCGTAAACCTTGAGGGGGCGCGTTTTGTCAGCGAGCAGGACCGCCGCGACGTAATCTCCAACGCCATTCTCGCACAGACCGACGGCATCTGCTTTTCCTTCTACGACGCAGCCGGCGGTGAGAGCGTTCAGAAGCGCGTCGCGTCCGGAGATGCCTACGTGGCGGACACCATCGAGGAGGTCGCCGCGCAGGCCGGCGTGGACGCCGACGGCCTCAAAGCCACGGTCGAGGCCTATAATACGATGATTGCCTCCGGCAAGGATACGCAGTTTGGCAAATCCGTCGCGGGCCGCCAGCTTGTGACCGCGCCCTTCGCGCTGGTTCCGCTCGCGCCCACCGTGCACCACACCATGGGCGGCGTGCGCATCGATACCTCCGCCCGCGCGCTGGACGAGTCCGGCGAGCCGATCCCCGGCCTGCTGGCGGCGGGGGAGGTCACCGGCGGCATCCATGGCTCCAACCGCATCGGCGGCAACGCCATCGCGGACATCTTCGTATTTGGCCGCATCGCGGGCAACACGGCGATGGAATCCGCCCGGTAAAAAAAGGATACCCTGTTACGGGGGCGCGGCCGCCAGGATCGAGGCTGCGCCCCCGGAGAATCAACCTGCCGCGACTTTCCCGAAAGTTGCGGCACTTTCTCCGTCTCATCAAGGCTCGGGGGGAGATTTTCAGGCGATACGGATGCCGGAAAGTACGGCCCGGCCTTGACAACATAAATCGGATATCCCTGATACAAGGACGTCAAAAACCCCTGCGGGGTTTTTTGATGCGAGGGAAAGTGGCTGCGCACACCTGAAATCCCCCGGGATTTCCGGGCGGTGTGCTGACGTATGGGGTTGCTTGGTCCATCAGTGTGCGCACCGATGGGCCAAACGCGTCCCCGGCGCACTGGTCGCCGGGAACGGTTGAAGCCCTGTGGGGCCTTTGTGGATGGGCAGACAAGGGGTTTGCCGCTGACTTTTTGACAAGCGCCTGGTTTCTGTCTTGACCGCCTGGCAGATTGTAGTATATCATACAATTATTCTGTTTGTTCAACAAACGGGCCAAACCGGCACGCCGATTTCAGCATACGAAAGTCGAGGGGGATTCTGGATGAATACGATAGCCGTGCTCATCCCCTGCTACAACGAAGCCCTGACGATCGGTCAGGTTGTCACGGATTATCGACGCGCGCTTCCGGAAGCCGATATTTATGTGTATGACAACAATTCGACCGACGGCACGGCCTCCGTCGCCCGCAAAGCCGGGGCGATTGTGCGTGCGGAGTTTCGGCAGGGAAAGGGCAATGTGATCCGGACGATGTTCCGGGATATCGACGCGGACTGCTACCTGATGGTCGACGGCGACGATACCTATCCCGCCACCCGCGCCCGGGAAATGGCGGACATGATCTTTTCCGGCGGGGTTGACATGGTGATCGGTGACCGGCTGAGTTCGACATACTTTTCCGAAAACAAGCGCCGGTTTCACAGCGGCGGAAACGTGCTGGTCCGGCTGCTCATCAATCGGCTGTTTGGCAGCGGTATTTCCGACATCATGACAGGCTCGCGCGCATTCAGCCCCCTGTTTGTCAAAACCTTTCCGATCAACTCGAACGGGTTTGAAATCGAAACCGAGATGACCATCCACGCGCTTGACAAGTCGATGCGTATCGCCAGCATCCCGGTGGAATACCGAGATCGGCCTGCCGGCAGCCAGTCAAAGCTGAGCACCGTTTCGGACGGCATCCGCGTTTTGCTTACGCTGTTCAAGCTTTTGAAAAATTACCGGCCGCTGCTGTTCTTTTCGCTGATCGGCGCCGCCTTTGGCATCGCCTCGCTGGTTTTGCTGATCCCGGTGCTGATCGAGTACTTTGAAACCGGGCTGGTCCCCAGATTCCCGAGCCTGATTGTGTCCGTCGCCCTTGGCATCATCTGCCTTTTATCGATTTCAAGCGGCATGGTGCTGGGAAATATCGCCAGCTTTGAACGGCGCGCGTTTCAGTGGCATGCCAATATGATTTGCATGCTGTTCGCATCCGCAAACGGGCCCGGCGCGAAGTCTTCACGGGAGGGTGGACCGCTTGATGCCCGCAAATAGACCTTCCCCGCTGGCAAAATATCTCCTTATCCCCCTGGCATTGCTTTCCGGAGCGGCAACGCGCTGGGAACCCATATTTACGGCGCCGCAGGAGCTTTCCCTCCTCATCAAAGAGACGCCTCCCCGGGAAATTGCGCTGGGTCTTACAGGGGCGCTTGCGTTTGCCGCCGTCGTCTTTGCGATGGCGTACCACGCGTTCTTTATCCGCCGCGCGCGCCTGCGGGTTTCCCTCGCGCTCTCCGGCATTCTCTTTGCGCTCACCCATCTGGTGGGCCGCAGTTACAACCACTTTGACAGCCTGTCGGGCCTGATCGGCACCCCGTTCCAGGCGGGAAGCGCCCTTTTTGCGGGCGCGGGGTTCGGGCTTTTTTACATTGCTCTCCTTACGGAAGCGTTCCTCCTCCTCCAAAAGAGTGCGGCGCTTCCGCAAAAAGCCGCTTGCGCGTTCTCCGATTCCTGGCTCGGCCGGGCTACCTGGGCTCCTATGACGGTCATCTTCCTTGGCTGGCTCCCATATCTGATCGCATTTTATCCCGGTTCAATGGAGTGGGATTATCTTGTGCAAATCGGGGTTTATGACGGTATCTACCTGCGTTCGAACGCGCACCCGTATCTCGTCACACTGCTTATGGGGGGGCAACTGGAATTTGGCCGCCAGCTGGGTTCTGACAACCTGGGCGCGTTTTTGTATATCCTCTTGCAGAGCCTGATGCTTTCCTTCGCGTTTGCCCGCACCGTGCGCCTGGCCGCGAAGTGGGGGCTAAGCAAGGCGTGGGGCCGCACGCTCACCGCGTTCTACGCATTTTTCCCCCTTTGGGGCTTTTTTGCGCAGTTTGGCATTAAAGACGTCCTTTACACGGGGCTTGCCACCCTGTTTGTCTCTCTGATCTGGCAGTATGTGCTTTACGGCGAAGCCTTCCGAAAAAATCCCTTGTATCTGGCCCTTCTGTTCATTGTCAGCATTCTTGTCGCGCTCACGCGGAATAACGGGATTATCCTGGTTTTCCCCACGCTTCTCTTTCTCGCACTGCTCAAGGGAAAACGGTCCGCCAAAGCCGGCGCGGCGGGAACCGCTCTTGCGGTATTGGGCGCCTACATTTTCTGGCTTGGCGCGGCGCTGCCTGCGATGGGCGTTGTCGCGGGCAGCCCGGGCGAAGCATTGTCCATCCCCTTTCAGCAAACAGCGCGCTGCCTGCGCG
Source organism: Eubacteriales bacterium (assembly GCA_029974035.1). The sequence continues at coordinate 18,342 of JARKQG010000043.1, forward strand.
ACCATCCAAAAGACGTTACGCCGCAGGAAGCCCAGGCGATTTCCGAACTGCTCGACTATGAAAACCTGGGGGCTCTCTACATGTCCGCCCGGTCCGATTCGGTCAAGGCAACGCTCAACCCCAGCGCCACACCCGCGCAGTGGCGCGCCTATTTTTCCGCATGGGGCTCGATGCTGCTCCGGCATCCGCGCACATACCTTGAATCCTTTCTGAGCAACAGCTACGCGTACTATTCGACGGACGCCGTACTTCCGTACCTGCCGCTGTGCGAGTTCAACACGGCCCCTGAAAAGAATCCTGTCGTCTATTTGGGAAATGTTGATCTGAACCAGATTGAATCGTTGTCCGGCATGCGCGAGGTTCTGAAACGGCTGTACCAGGCGATTAAAAGGACACCGCTGCTCTCCCTGCTTATCAATCAGGGCTTTTATTCGCTTGCAACGTTTTCATTGGCTGTTTTGCTGTACAATCTGAAACGGCGCGATCTGGTGATCGGGCTGCTGCCTGCGCTGATGGTAATTATGCCCTGCGTCGCTTCTCCAGTAAACGGCATGATGCGCTATTCTCTGCCCGTTATGGCGTTTTTCCCCGTTTCGGTTTGTGCGATCCGTGCCGGGATGGCACCCTCGCGCGCCCCGTTGCCTCCTTGCGGGAATTTATGAAATTATAACTTTAGTACCCCTATTTCCTCTGCAAGTCTTGTTTGATATAAAATACTGTTTTTTTCGCTTGACTGATAACAGAATTTGGATTACAATAGCCACAATTAATGGAGAAGGGAGGATGTGATATGAAACGCTTGACGGTGCTCAGTTTGAGTCTTGCTCTTTCCATGCTTCTCATCATTCCCGCTTTTGCGGAAGAGGCGCAATTCGAAATTTCTCCGGAACGTCTTGCCGCCATGCAGCAGATCGCCGACGAGTTGTCGACGAAAGGATTCGGAACAATTTTTGAAGTTCGCTCCTATGTCGATGAGAGCAATGGGGAGCAGTTGTTCTACGCCGTGTTTACGCCGGATACCATCGTAGGACCGACCGGGCCTCAGGGCAAAGCTGGACCCACCGGACCCACAGGAGCCACAGGAGCCACCGGAGCTACCGGAGCCACAGGAGCCACAGGACCTATGGGCCCCACCGGAGCCACAGGGCCTATGGGCCCCACCGGACCCACAGGAATCACAGGACCCATGGGACCCACCGGTCCCGCCGGACCTGTCGGAGCCGAAGGACCCACCGGACCCACCGGACCCGCCGGAGCCGAAGGACTCGCCGGACCCACCGGACCCACCGGACCCGCCGGACCTGTCGGAGCCGAAGGACCCACCGGACCCACCGGACCTGTCGGAGCCGAAGGATTCGCCGGACCCACCGGACCCACCGGTCCCGCCGGAGCCGAAGGGCTCGCCGGAGTCACCGGACCCACCGGTCCCCAGGGACCTGTCGGAGCCGAAGGACCCACCGGACCCACCGGTCCCACCGGACCCACCGGTCCCACCGGACCCACCGGTCCCACCGGACCCACCGGACCCACCGGTCCCCAGGGCGAGACCGGGGCCCCCGGCCCCGCCTGATAAACCGGAACCCCCGGGCCTATCAGGCCTTCACCCGCGGATGGCTGACGGGTTATCGTCCAATATCGAATTGGGCCCGCGTGGTTGCGCGAATCATCGCCCATGCGGGAGTCCGTCGAACAGCAAAGAATGCTGGCTCATTTCGCAACGAGCCAGCATTCTTTCAGGCATCATTTGCGGGGCTTGCCGGACCGCTGGCGCAAAAACTTTAATCCTTTACAAACGAGAGGATGAACAGCGAATGAATGAAAATGCGTATCCGCGGATAGAAGAAACCCCGGCAAGCGGAAGTGCCGCATGGTCCGCCGCCAAGGCGCAGATCCTTCGCCGTCCCTATCTTTTTCCGCTGATGGTTTATGCGCTGTCCGTTCTGATCCGCATTCCGCTGGTATTTTCGGCGGGAGAACTGCCCTTCATCTTCAATGATGAAATGCGGTACATGCACATCGCGAAATCCCTGCTCTCCCAGCAGGTGCTCATACGAAACCAGCCCGTTGTATACCGCTACATCCTGTACCCGCTGCTCCTTTCCCCGCTTTACCTGCTGCCCGAAGGAATCAACGTTTTTCGGACAATGCAGATTGTGAACGTTTTTTTGATGCACTCCATGATCTTCCCGATCTATGCCGCCGGCGTAAAAGTCACGCGGGACAGGCGCAGCGCGCTTTTGATCGCGATTCTGTCCCTCCTCCTTCCCGATACGGTGCTGACCAAAAATATCATGACCGAAAGTCTTACATACCCTATGGTATTTCTGACTTTCTTGTTTCTTATCGAAATGGTTGAAAACCCGGAGAAGACGCTGTACTGGATCCGGAGCGGAGTCTTCTGTTTTCTCCTTTATGCGATAAAGCCGGTTTACGCGCTATTGGGCGCGGCATGTTTCTTTTCCGTGGGCCTGTACGCGCTCCTTGGAAAGGACCGGCGCATGCTTGGAAAGCTGATCTGGTTTGCGGGCGCCATCGCCGTTTGCCTCCTTTTGTTCCTGGGCCTCCTGAAAGCGCTGAATATGGATCCGCTCGGAAAAACCCATTATGACGCGCAAACACAGTCGTTTACCCTTGACCATCTCCTTTTGACGCTCAAGGGCATGCTGATCTACACACACTACCACCTGATCGCATTTTTTGTCTTGCCGCCCATTGTGCTTATATCGATATGGCGCAAAGCGGAAACAAAAGAGCGGATGCTGGTGCTGACGATCCTTCTCTCGCTCGTGCTGTTCTGGCTGTGCACTGTGTATGTAATCTACGTGGACGAAGTGGTTTCAAACGGCCCGCCCCTGCGCGTGCACGTGCGCTACACGGCGGTATTCTTCCCCATCATGCTGATGTATCTGTTTTCAGCGTCCGCAAAAAATCTGGATATCCGCAAGGCGGGCATCGCCTGCCTCGCATTTTTGGCGGTCGGTCTGGCATATTATGACACCTCGGCGTTTGAATCTGCGCGCGTCTACGCGGTTGATTCAATGATGCTCTCCCTGCTCCATCTGAAATCGGGCGCGTGGAACGGGATAGAGATGTACCTTCCCGCACTTCTCGCCGTTCTCCTGCCCATCAGCGCTTTGGCCGTTTCAAAAGGATACGTAAAGCGGATTCGCGCCGCGATGATCGCCGTCATCATCGCCGGACTCTGCCTGAACCAATATGCCTCGTATGCGCGCGACAGCAATTCCTACCAGGACGGATACTTGGACGACGCCAAGGAAATGGTCCTGGCGACGGGCAAGGACGCCTGGATGGTTTGTCCGTCGGGTCAGGAGGAGTGGGCCAAATCGGTCGCGATTGACATTCAATCCCGCTGCGAAATCCCCGTCGTCACGTTTGAATCGCTTTTAGCCCAGACGCGCGCCGACGGCTCAATCGATGAAGTGCTCCCCTCTCCCATGGGGACATATGTAAATTCCGTTCCGACGTATTCCTATCCGTTGGGAAAATACATGATCTTTGACACCAGTCTGCTTGCATACACGGCCGTTTACAATTCCGCGCAGGGAATTTATTCATCCGATCAGCTCTATGCTTACATTCCGGTGTCTTCCGGACAACCCTGGCTTCACAGCCTGGTCTATGGTCTTAACGAAGGCTGGGTGCAGGAAGGCAGCCGCTTTCTCCTCTATGATTCGGCGCTCGTATCCGGCGGAAGGATCAGGCTCTATCTGAAAGTGCGCGCGGGCGTGCCCGCCGCCACGCTGACATTGTACACCCAGGATGGGCAGACCTTCTCCTTTACGCCGGGAAATTCCCTGACCTGGGTTGAAGCGGAATTCGATACGGCCGCGGGCGGCCCGTTTGCGGTCTACATGCAGTCCTCGGAGGGAAATATTTACGTGGATACCTATCAGGTCGCCGATGCCGCGGAAGCCGCGGCCGCGGGCTGAGCGCGGAGCCGTACGGAGGGCGCCGAGCCCGCCGATAAGCCTGCCAACAAAAAGTCAGGCCCTGAGGAAAGCGTGGTACAAAAGGCGGCCACCGGCGTGCGAATGCCAAGCGCCGGGAAGTGGCGCGCGGCGCGGGCAGGGGGCTTGCCTTCAAGGGGCACGCAATAAATGCCCCGGCGCCATCTCTATGGGCGGCGGCTGGCCCTTTACCCAAAACAAAACGGATACACTAAGCTCAAAATCAAGCACGACGGAAGCATCGCTGAAATACATCCCTCCGTTTGCAGGATTCTCTTCCTTATATAAAGAATATATTTATTGGATATAATGGTGTGCGGCGGTCAGCGCGGGAAATAGAAACTGAAAAAACGGGGGGCGCGGAACGGGGGTGGCGGGATGTCGCAGATCACAAAACGGGCCATAGAGGCTTCTCTCAAGAACCTCTTGCGGCAAAAGCCGCTGGACAAGATCACGATTGCCGACATCACCGAGGATTGCGGCGTCAACCGCATGACATTTTACTACCACTTTAAAGATATCTACGATCTGATTGAGTGGTCGTGTGTGGAGGATGCCGCCCGCGCGCTGGAAGGCAAAAAGACATACGATACCTGGCAGCAGGGTTTTATGCAGATTTTTGAAGCGGTGCTTGAAAACAAGCCGTTCATCTCGAGCGTATATCGCTCGATCAGCCGGGAGCATGTCGAAAACTATCTCTATAAGCTGACATACAATCTGCTCATTGGCGTAGTCAACGAAAAGGCTGTCGGAGTAAACGTGCGCGACGATGATAAGCATTTTATCGCTGATTTTTATAAGTTTGGTTTTGTCGGGCTGGTGCTGGACTGGATCAAGAGCGATATGAAGGAAGACCCCCGCCAAATCGTCAACCGCCTGGGGACGCTGACGCACGGGAGTATTTCTCGGGCGCTGGAGGCATTCCGCACAGACCCGCATTGATCCTTCGCACGGAGATGATTCATTTCTTATCAATCCTGGAGCTTTGATTAAATATTAATCAGCGCTCCAGGTTTGTTTATTGTCTGAAATATGCGCCGTTGATAGAATACAGGCAGACCAAATCATGAATGGAGGCTATGAACATGTATTATTCCAGCGGCAATTATGAAGCGTTTGCCCGCCCTGTCAAGCCGGAGGGCGTGGATCACAAGTCCGCCTACATCGTCGGTTCCGGCCTTGCGGCACTTTCCGCCGCGTGTTTCCTCGTGCGCGATGGGCAGATGAAGGGCGAGCATGTGCACATCCTTGAAAAGGATCCGATTCCGGGCGGCGCTTGCGACGGGTACCTGTACGAAAATCTCGGGTACGTCATGCGCGGCGGGCGCGAGATGGACAATCATTTCGAATGTATGTGGGACCTGTTCCGGTCGGTTCCCTCTATCGAAACCGAGGGCGTCAGCGTCCTGGACGAATACTATTGGCTGAACAAGAGAGACCCCAACTATTCTCTCATGCGCGCAACCGTCGAGTGTGGAAAGGACGCCCATACGGACAAGAAATTCGGTCTTTCCGACAAGGGCGCCATGGAAATCATGGCTCTATTCTTCACGCCTGACGAAGCGCTGTACGACAAGCGCATTGACGAATGCTTCAGCGACGACGTGTTGAATTCAAACTTCTGGATGTACTGGCGGACGATGTTCGCCTTTGAAAACTGGCACAGCGCGCTCGAAATGAAGCTCTACATAAGGCGCTTCATCCACCATGTGGGTGGATTGCCGGATTTCACCGCACTCCGGTTCACAAAGTACAACCAATACGAGTCGATGATCCTGCCGATGATCAAGTACCTCGAGTCTTTCGGCGTACAATTCCACTTCAACACCAAGGTAATCAACGTGGAATTTGACATTCAGCCGTGCAAGAAGGTTGCGCGGCGGATAATCATCCGAAGGGGGGGCGAGGAGGACCGCATTGACCTGACGGAGAATGATCTCGTCTTTATGACGAACGGAGGATGCGTCGAAAACTCCAGTCTCGGAAGCCAGGATACGCCGGCGAAGTTCGATCCCGAAATTAAGGAGGGCGGCGGATGGGATATGTGGCGCAAAATCGCGGCGCAGGATCCGTCGTTTGGAAACCCGGAAAAATTCTGTGGCGACCCCGAAAAGAGCAACTGGATGAGCGCGACCGTGACCACCCTGGACGGAGCGATTCCGCCCTACATTCAAAAGATCTGCCAGCGTGATCCGTTTTCCGGAAAGGTCGTAACCGGAGGCATTGTGACCGCGATGGACTCGAATTGGATGCTGAGCTGGACATTTAACCGCCAGCCGCAATTCCGCAGCCAGCCTAAGGATCAGCTGGTGGGCTGGATCTATGGCCTGTTCAGCGACAAGCCCGGCAACTACGTAAAGAAGCCAATGCGCGACTGTACCGGCAAAGAGATTTGCATGGAGTGGCTGTACCACATTGGGGTGCCGGAAAGTGAGATTCCCACGCTCGCGGCTGACAGCGCCAACACCATCCCGTGCATGATGCCGTATATTACGACGTTCTTCATGCCGCGCGCGGCGGGAGACCGACCGGATGTCGTGCCCAAGGGCGCTGTGAACTTTGCTTTCCTCGGGCAGTTCGCGGAGACGGTGCGAGATACCATTTTTACGACGGAATACTCCGTCCGCACCGGCATGGAGGCGGTCTATACACTGCTGAACATCGACCGCGGCGTCCCGGAGGTCTGGGGCAGCACATATGACGTTCGCGATCTTCTGAATGCCACCGTCCAGCTGCGGGATGGGAAGAAAATTACGGAGATGAAGGCCGACCTGCTCGAAAGGCTTGCGGTCAGGGGCCTGCTGCTGAAAATCCGGGGAACGGACATCGAGAAGTTGTTGAAGGAGCACGGCGTTATCTGACAGGCCCGGGATCTCCCGGCCGGAGCCGCAGCGGAGCCGGGGGCTTTGGGTCGGGCGGCGCCCGGCCAGCCGCCAAAATACCGGCCGCGAGCAATATTAAGTTTTCGTTGCGCTAAATGGCTTCCCGTGATACAATTCGATTGGAATGAATGTGGAAATTGGAGGTGGAGATAATGAAGTCTTTAAAAGCCATCAAGTGGCTGTTGCTCGTGTCCGGTGTTCTGCTGATTGTTTTGGGCTGCACGATGTTTGCGACGCCGGTTGAAAACTACGTTGGCCTGGCTGTCTTTATCAGCATCGCAATGATCTTCTCGGGCTTGTCGGACATCATTAACTTTTTCTCGGAGGAGAAAGAATTCAGATCGGGATGGCTGTTGGCCAGCGGGCTGATAACGCTGTTGTTCGGCGTATGGCTCATTGTCCGGCCTATCGCATTCGAGACCCTTTTGGTTGCGATTCCTTTCGTATTCTCCGGATGGGTGATCGCGGCAGGCCTCACGCGCGCCATCGGCTCCATTGAGTTAAAAGGGCTTGATGTTCGTGGTTGGGGATGGATTATGGCCTTTGCCGTTGTCGGCATCCTCTTTGGCGTTATTCTCCTTTTCAACCCGTCGCTGACCGTGGGAACGATCAGTTACATGATTCCGCTGCTGTTCATCAGCCACGGCATCGACAGTGTCATGATGTTCTTTGGCATGAACCGCATTGGGAGGTTTTTCCGCAGTCGCCTGAGATAATCGGCCGCCGTGCGCTTGAACCCATCGGCGAGGCATCCGGAAAACAAGTGCGGGCAGAAAACCGGGGCCGCCGCGATGCATTGTCGCGGCGGCCCCGGCCCTTGGGCGGCAGGTACTGGCTACTTCGCGTTTTCGGCGGCGGCCTCGCCGGCGCGCATGCCCATCGTGGAGTAGAACGCGAGGGATGCCGCCAGCACATAGTGCTGGTTGTAGAAGTCGCGGTTGCTCATCTCGCCGGCGGCGTACAGGTTGGCGATGCCGGTGCCGTCCTCGCGCAGCACGTTCCCGGTGGCGACATCGGTGACGACGCCGCCCGTGGAGCCAAACGTCGTGGGATAATACCGGACGGCGTAGAAGGGGCCGGTTTCCAGTGCGACCAGCTTTTCGGCGGGCTTGCCGAAGTCCTCGTCGAGGCCGGCCTTGGCCATCTGGTTGTAGCGGTCAAAGGTATCCTTGAGCGCCGCTTCATCCACGCCCATCGCGCCCGCGAGGGCTTCGACCCCATCGCCCTTGAATACCTCGCCCAGCGCGAGGCCCGCTTCGAGGGCCGGCACCAATTCCGCATTGCTGGAATCAAACAGCGCGTAATGCGGGTAGCCGCCGTCCTTGACCATCTGATAGGGCAGCTCGGCGCGCAGGCCGGCGGCCTCGTTGACAAACCGCTCTCCCTTGGCGTTCACCAGAATCTGCGACGCCACCGTGAGCGCGGCCGCTTCGGGCACGGCGCGGGTGTACTCGGCACTGGGGGAAACGGAATTGAACGCCGTCCAGTAGTTCTTAAAGCGCGCGGCCCCGATGGCCTCGGCCATCCGGATGCCGTCGCCGGTGCTGCCGGCCGCGGACTGCGGCACCACCGGCTCGATCTCCGGGCTGTACGCCTTTACCATCTCGGGGTTGCTGCTGAACCCGCCCGTGGCCAGCACGACGCTCCTGGCGCTGATCGAGATGTCCTCGGTCGGCGTGGTCGCCTTCACGCCGATGACCGCGCCGGCATCGTCGGTGATCAGGCTCTCGGCCTTGCAGTCCGTCAGGATTTCGACCCCCTTGGCCCGGACCGCCGCCTCCAGCGCGGTGACCAGCCCCGCGCCGCGGCCGTCCACGTTCGCCACCGGTGTGCCGCCGAAGGGATCGGAGATCTCCGGCAGGAAGGGCACGCCCAGCGATACGAGGTAGTCGACGGTCTTGCCGCTGTCGGTCAGGACATTGCGCACGCGGTCATAGTCCGGGTAGCCGGTGTCGGCAGGGCCCTGGTCCATGATCTTGTGCCAGTAGTTCATCATGCCGTCGATGCTGTCGTCAATGCCCTTCGGGTTCTGCAAAGACGAACCGACGCACAGGAAGTAAGCGCCGGCGGTGATCGTCGTGCCCCCGAGCGCCGGCATCTTGTCGATCAAAAGAACCTTCGCGCCCTGATCCGCGGCGCGCGCGGCGGCCGTCAGGCCGGCGATTCCCCCGCCCACCACCAGCACCTGCGCGTCCCGGGTGGCGGCGGTCTTCTCCGCTTCTCCGCCCTCGGCGGCGGCCTTCAGCGCGGCGGCATCGCCGCCCGCCTGGGTGACGCAGTCCTCCACCGCCTCCAGGATCGCCTTTGACGTAAAGGTGGCCCCGGAAACGACGTCCACGGCCAGCGTCTGGCCGTCCACGATGGCGGCCGGAATGCGCTCGATCGCCGGATCGCTGATCCCCGGCGTTTCCGTGTGTTCGCCCACCGCCACGCCGGTGATCGCCTGGTCATCAAAGGTGACGGTCACCGTGACGGGACCATTGTTTCCCTGCGCGGTCGCGGTATAGGTGCCGGGCACATACGCACCGGCCGACGTCTGCGCGTAAACCCCCGTGCCGCTTAGCATCAGCAGAAGGCTCAGCGCAATGGCAAGCATCCTTTTCATCCTTTATTCCTCCTCTTAATCGGCGCTGTCCTGGCGTTCCGATAAAACGATAACATATTATCGATTGGCTGTCAACAGGCCGATCCCCGGGGGAATTGCGCGGCGTCCCGTCATTCGGGACAGCTCTCGCGGGCGATGAATGTGGTGGGAAGCGTGACCGAGTCAATGCCCTTGCATTCGTAGGTGAGCTGCCTGTACAGAAGGCGCATGCACTGCTCGGCCATCTCGTCGATCGGAACGTTGACGACCGACAGGGAGGGCACCGCGAACTCCTCCTGCTGCTGGTCGCCGTTGCCCGTGGAGATGAGTTCCAGATCGTCGGGCATGCGCACGCCCATCTCCTGCAGGCCCTTGACCGCGCCCAGCGCGATGGTATCGGACGCGCAGAACAGGCAATCCGGCGCCTCTTCGGCCTCGCCGAAACGCAGCACCCCCTGATAGCCGCCGCGCATCGTGTTTTCGACCGAAAGCACATCCACAACCCGGATGCCGACCTCCTCGCAGCGTTTGACAAACGATACGGTGCGCAGGCCGGTCTGCCCGCCAAACCCCTTGTCGAGCGTCAGCACCGCGGCCGCCCTTCGGCGATGGCGCAAGAACACGTCCGCCGCCTTGACGCCGATCTTCGCGTCGTCCACCACGACGGTGGAGTACTGGCTGGAATGGCGGTTGTACAGCACCACCGGCTTTCGAAGCGGGGCCGAGTGCAGAAAGCTCATGTCCCGCTCGTCGGCGTTGCAGACGATCGCGCCGTGGCACAGGGACAATACCCGTTCGGACATGGCCGCGTCCAGCTTGCCGTTAAAATACGGATCGAGCAGGAGCTCGCAGGGCTGTTCAAAGCTTTCAAACGCCCGCTGAACCCCCTGGAGAAAGCGGCCCAGCATCGAAATGCGGGAGTCCTCCGCCCAGAAAAGCAAGATATAGAAGCAACCGGCATCGGCCCCGCTGCGCAGAGAGCTTGCGGAGACGTTGGGAAGATAGCCCAGGGCCCTGGCGGACTTCCAGACGCGTTCCTGCGTTTTGGCGGAAATCTGCCGCTGCTTGGCCTTCCCGGTCAGCACAATCGACACGGTACTGGGCGATGTGCCGGCCATTTCGGCGATGTCCTTGACCGTAGGCACGATGGATCCCTCCCTATCGTCGTCCGCACGGGCCTGCGCCAGAGCCTGGGATGCATTCTATTTATTGTAAGGCATTTGCGCCCGAGAATCAATCCCCGGCGGGTATCGGATGCCCGCGTCAGCGCCGTCAATCCATCCCCTGCACCACCGTCGCCACGCCCATTCCGCCGCCGACGCAGAGCGAGGCCAGCGCGTACTTTTCGCGGGTCCGCCGCATTTCGTGCAGGAGCGTCACCAAAATGCGGCAGCCGCTGGCACCCACCGGATGGCCCAGCGCGATGGCTCCGCCGTTTGGGTTTACGCGCCCGGGGTCCAGCCCCAGCGCGTCGGTCACCGCCAGCGCTTGGGCCGCAAAGGCCTCGTTGAGCTCAACGACGCCGATGGCATCCGCGTCCAGGCCGCACTTCTCCAGCGCCCTGCGCACCGCGTACACCGGACCCATGCCCATGTACGCCGGGTCGCACCCCGCGATGGCGCCGGTCACAAACCGGGCCATCGGCCGCGCGCCCAGCCTTTGGGCCGTTTCCTCCCGCATCACGACCACCGCGGCCGCGCCGTCGTTGATGCCCGACGCATTGCCCGCCGTGACCGTGCCGCCGGGCTTAAACGCGCTTTTCAGGCCCGCGAGGCCCTCCGCGGTCACGCCGTCGCGGGGGTATTCGTCCTCCTCAAAGCGCAGGACGGCCTTTTTCTGCCGGATCTCCACCGGCACGATTTCATCCCGGAACGCGCCTTCCCTTCGGGCCCGCTCGCACTTTTGCTGGCTCCGGGCCGCGAAGTCATCCTGCCTGGCGCGGGAGATGCCGTATTTTTCGGCGATGTTTTCGGCCGTAATGCCCATGTGCACGTCGCCGAACGCGTCCCACAGCGCATCGCGGATCATGGTATCCGTCAGCGCGCCGTCATTCATGCGGTATCCGAAGCGCGCGCCGGGCAGAGCGTAGGGCGCCAGGGACATGTTTTCCATGCCGCCCGCCACCACAATGTCCGCGTCGCCCGCCCGGATCAGCGCGGCCGCCATATTGACCGCCGTCAGGCCGGAGCCGCAGACGTTTCCGATCGTGACGGCCGGCACCTCCACCGGGATGCCCGCGCCGACGGCCGCCTGCCGGGCGGGGTTCTGCCCCTGCGCGGCGGTCAGCACGCAGCCCATCAGCACCTGGTCGACGGATTCCGGCGGCACGTTCGCGCGCCGGAGCGCCTCCCGGACCACCGTCTCCCCCAGTTTTGCCGCGGGGACGCCCGAAAGCGCCCCGCCAAATTTTCCGATCGCCGTGCGGCAGGCCCCGGCAAGTACGATTGCGTCCATCCGCGTTATCCTCCCCAGGTCAGATTACGCCTTCGCGCTTCAGGCTCTCCAGATCCTCCGGAGAATGGCCCAGAAGTCCGCAGTAGATCTCCTCGTTGTGCTGGCCCAAAAGCGGCCCAGGGCGCCGGATTTCCGGCGGCGTTTCCATCAGCTTGATGGGGTTGCCGTTGACGGTCATCCGCCCGATGACCGGGTGATCGATCTCGACAAACATCTCCCGCGCCTTCACGATGTGCTCGTCGGTGACGATCTGGGCCACATCGTAGATCGGCCCCGCGGGAATGCCGTGGGACAGCACAATTTCGGTGACCTCCGCCACGGTATGGCGCCTTGTCCAGGTTTCGATGTAGTGCTTCTGGATTTCATTGTTCTCCACCCGCAGCGGCACCGTCAAAAAGCGTTCGTCCGAAATCATCCACGGCATGTCCAGCACGTCCGTGCACAGCTTTTCGTACAGCTTCTGGTTGCCGCAGGCGATGATGACCAGCCCGTCCGCGGCCTGATAGGCGTCGTAGGGCGCGATGGACGCATAGGAGTTGCCGTTGCGCTCCGGCACCTCGCCGGAGTCAAAGTACCGCTCATAGGCGTTTTCAAGGCTGGCCACCACGCTGTCCACCAGCGCCACGTCGATGCGCTGGCCGTGGCCGGTCAGCCGCCGCGCGTTGACCGCCGCCAGCACGCCGATCACCATGTTCATCCCGCCCAGAATGTCGCCCATGGCGTTGCCGGCGCGGGTGGGCCCGCTGTCGCGGGTGCCGGTGACGCTCATCAGCCCGCCCATCGCCTGGGACAGGATGTCGTAGCCCGGCCGGCGGCAGTACGGACCCCAGCTGCCAAAGCCCGAGACGGCCGCGTAAATGATCTGGTCGTTGACCGCCCGGAGCGTTTCATATCCGAGGCCCAGCTTTTCCATCACGCCGGGGCGGAAGTTTTCGATCACGATGTCCGCCACCTTCACCATTTCCAGAAACAGCGCCTTGCCCCGGGCGGTTTTCATGTTGAGCGTGACGCCGCGCTTGTTGCGGTTGAGGTTGGCGTAGTACATGGATTCCTCGTTTTTGTAGGGCCCGTAGGCGCGGGCGTCGTCGCCGGTTCCCGGGATTTCGATTTTGATGACGTCCGCGCCCAGATCGCCCAGGATGCTGCCGGCATAGGGGCCGGCCACCACGCGCGTCAGGTCGAGAACCGTCAGGTCGGAGAGGGCACCGGGTAAGTTATTCATAGGTTCCTCCTCAAAAAGTGGGGATGATCAGCAGGGAGTCGCATTCGCCGCCAAAGAAAACCGTCTGGCGGGCGGGTTTTGCGTCCGTCTGCACAGACCAGACCCCCGCATGGTTTGTGTGGGCCGCGTATTGCGGCCAGTCGCTGGAGGAGATGTCCAGCCGCAGCCTCGACCCCCTGTGCAACCGCCAGGCCACATCCCACGTGTTGATTTCGATTTGGGTCACCGTGCCGGGGATGAAGGCCCGGCGCCTGACGGCCCGCGCCGTCGGATAGGAGAGCGTCGCGATGCCGGAGCGGATGTTGTAGGCCTCGCCGTTTGGAAAAACCTCCATGAGCTTCGCGGTGAACGACGTATCCTCGGCGGAGGACGAAACCGAAAGCCGCACGGAAACGGGCCCGAGGATGTCCATGTCCTCGTCCAGCGGGTCCGAAAGAAAGCTGATCACGTCCATTCGCCAGCCGGGCGGCGGCTGCAGGCGGCTGCCCGCCTCGTGAATCTGCTCCAGCACCGACTCCGCGCCGTGGGAAGGGACGGGGTCGTCCGGATCGTAGAGGAAGGACCGGCTGCCGCAGCGCGGGACATCCCGCTCCAGCGTGCCGGAGGCCGACAGGTGGTACGCGGTTTCGCCCCGGGGCGAAAAGGGATAGCCTTCGGCGCCAAACCACCGGTCCGCGCCCGTCAGGTAGCACCGGACGCCGCCCTCCGGCGCCTTGCCCTCCACCAGAATGCGATGGAACCATTCGTAGGCGTTGCGCGCGTCGTCGTTTTCCAGGTGCTGGCAGGCCTGCCCGTCCACGCAGGGCTGAAAGCCGTGGTCCCACGCGCCGATGCGCAGAAGGCTGTGGGCCTTTGCCTGTGGCGCGAGCTCCTTCCACGTCTGAAGCGCGCTGCCCAGGTGGTGGTCGTACCAGGATTCGCCCAGGTAGACCGGCACCCGGACGCGGGCGGGGATGTCCCTGAGCAGCTTCCAGAAGCCCTCGTTCCAGTAGGCGTCGGCGCGGCTGGTGTTCGTGACCCATGCCCTGTACCAGGGCAGCGCGCCCACCCGCCAGACGTCCTCGTCCACCGAAACCTGCGGGCGGTACCTGGCGCATTCGGGGTACGACCCCGCCGGCGCCGCGCCCGCGTTGTGAAACGCCCAACTGGTGAGCACATCCTGCCGGAACAGGCCGCGCTGGTAGGCGGACACAAACCGATCGGTTCCGTAGTGGGTCAGGTACATCGTCCGGATCTTGGGGGGCGTGATGTCCGCCACGATCCAGCCGGTGAACGCCAGATAGCTGGAGCCGTACCAGCCCGTCGGCCCGATCCAGGGCTCGGCCTCGATCCACCCGAGAAACGCGCGCCCGTCGGCGCGGTCAAAGTCGTTGGGCACCCATCGGCCCTCCGAACCTCCGGTGCCCCGGCAGAACTGGCAGATGTAGGCAAAGCCGCGGGCGGCGTAAAACGCGCCGTGCGTCCGGTACAGGGGCTCCAGGTGCGGGTAGCAGGACCGCTGCACCACCGCCGGGAACGGGCCCTCCCCGTCCGGCCGGAACACCAGCGTGCGCAGCCGCACGCCGTCCTCCGCGGGCAGCATCCGCGTCTCCGTCCGGTACGCCCGGGCCGGCCCGGACAGCGGCAGGCGCGCGTACTGCGCGCGCAGCGCCTCCAGCGCCCGCCGGGTTGCTTCGTCCATCGGTTCAGTCATCGACGCGCACCTTCATCCGGAGGAAGGCCGAGCCCATGCTCTTTCCCAGGCTGTCCAGCCGGAGCGAATGGGTCGCGCCGCCGCCCAGCGCGTGCTTCATCACAAAATTGAACCCCTGGAGCGTTTCCACCTCGTAGCGCGTGACCTCGCCCTTCACCATGTCCCCAAAGTGCGCCTTGACCTTTTCGGGCGTGACCTCGCGCCGGATGATTTCAAAATATTCCGGCTTGCGCGCGAACACGCAGACGTTGGATGTGTCGCCCTTGTCGCCGGACCGGCCGTGGGCGATCTGATTGAGATAGACTTCCGCCATGTTTCCGCCCTCCTAGACTTCCAGGATATGCGCCGTCAGTTTCACCGCGTCGCGGGGGATCAGGGTCGGCCAAAGGCCGATGACCTCCTGCACGTGAGCCCTGCCGCCGAAGAAGCTGGCGCCCGGCGGGCCGTTGAGCTGCAGCGGCGCGACCTCCGGGATGATCTTCTGCGCTTCCTGTTCGGTCAGCGTGCGGATGGCGATGCGCAGCACCACCTCGTTGGCGTCCCGGACCTTTTCGGCGCTCATGTCTGCGACGCCGAGGTGCAGCGCGTTGAGGCCGATGTAGTCGATCCGGATCTCCTCCGCGCGAAGGCCCCTGCGCTTCATCTTCTTCATCAGAATGTCCGCGGCGTACTGCGCCTTTTCGTAGGCGTCGGGCCAGGCGAAGCTGAGCATGGCCTGCACCTTGTAGCCCGCGTGGTAGCCCATCGACACCTTGAGCGTATCGGGGCGGGGCTTGCCCCTGACGCCGCCCACCCGCACCCGGTCCGCCCCGGCCTGGGTCAGCGTCGCGCGGCTCACGTCCACGTTCACGTCGGGGGTGATGTAGTTGGCCGGGTCGTGCACCTCGTAGAGGAACTGCTCCTTGACGGACTGTTCCGAAATGAGCCCGCCGCAGTCCGGCGCCTTGGTGATCACAAAGTCGTCCTCCGACACCTCCGCGATGGGGAAGCCCAGCTCGTCCATCCGGGGCACGTCGCGCCAGCCGTAGTCAAAGTTTCCGCCGGCGCCCTGCCCGCCGCACTCCAGCAGGTGGCCCGCCATGATGCCGCGGGCCAGGTTGTCCCAGTCGTTCGGCGCAATGCCCAGCTCCCGCATGACGGGCGCGAGAAACAGCGCGGAATCGGTGGAGCGGCCGGTCACAACCCAGTCCGCCCCCATCTCCAGGCAGCTTAGCGTGGGCTCGTGGCCAAAGTACACGTTGGCGTTGAACACCCGGTCCTTGACCTCGGCAAAATCGCCGACATCGTCCATGTTTTCAAATTGGATGCCCTCGGCCATGAGCCGCGGAATCTGATCGGAGATCTCGTCGCCCAGCACGTAGCCGATTTTGAGCCCCTTCATCCCCTCCGCCTCGGCGATGTCCTTCAGCGCGGAAACCATGCCCTCGATGTTCATGCCGCCCGCGTTGGTCAGAATGCGGATGCCGCGGTCAAAGGCCGTCTTCCCGCAGGCCCTGACGAGCCCCAGAAAGTCCCTGGCGTAGCCGGCGGCGGGGTTTTTGATTTTCTGGCGCGCCATGATGGACAGCGTCAGCTCCGCGAGGTAGTCGCAGGCCATGTAGCCGATGTCGCTGTGGCGCACCATGTGGATGGCGGCGTCGTTGGAATCTCCCCAGAAGCCCTGGCCGCCGCCGATGACGACTTTTTTCATTTGGTCCTCCTATTCGTATAGCGTGCAGGCGACAAAGTGTCCCGGCGCGATTTCCTTCATTGGGATGTCCCGGCCCCTGCACTTCTCCGTCGCCTTCGGGCAGCGGGGCGCAAAGCGGCATCCGGGCTTGGGTTCGATGGGGCTGGACAATTCGCCGCGCATGATCTTGGTCGCCATCTTGCGGCCCCGGAGGCTGGGCTCCGGAATCGCGTCCAGAAGCCCCTGCGTATACGGGTGCATCGGGTTTTTGAAGAGGTCGCGCGTGTCGTCATACTCGACGCACTGGCCCAGGTACATCACCGCGATTTCATGGCTGATGTGCTTGACCACGCTCAGGTCGTGGGTGATGAACATGTAGGTCAGGCCCTTGTCGTCCTGCAGGTCCATCAGAAGGTTCAGAATCTGCGCCTGGATGGACACATCCAGCGCCGAAACCGGCTCGTCGCACACGATGAAGTCCGGGTTCAGCGACAGCGCGCGGGCGATGCCGATGCGCTGCCGCCTGCCGCCGTCCAGTTCGTGGGGATAGCTGTCGGCGTAGCGCTCGGCGAGGCCGACCGTCCGCATCAGTTCGTGAATGCGCGCCTCATACGCCCGCTTGTCCGGGCAGACGCCGTAGATGCGGATGGGCTCCCCGATCAGGTCCTCGACGGAGCGCCGGGGGTCCAGCGAGGACAGCGGGTCCTGAAAGATCAGCTGCATGCGGCGGCGCACCTCGTGCAGCTTTTTGTCGTCAAAGCTGACGATGTCCTCGCCGTCGAACAGGATCTGTCCGGAGGTGGCGTCGATCAGCCGCAGGATCATGCGCCCCAGCGTGGTTTTTCCGCAGCCGGATTCGCCCACGACGCCCAGCGTCATGCCCCGGCGGATCTTGAAGCTGACGCCGTCCACGGCGTGCAGCATGCCCTTGGGGGTTTTGAAATACTTTTTGAGGTCCTTGACCTCCACCAACACGTCGCTCATACCCGGTCCTCCCCGACGTTTTCGAACAGGTGGCATTTGATGCAGTGCGAGGGGCTGACTTCGCGCATTTTCGGCGCGACGCGGCACGCGTCCATCGCAAACTTGCAGCGGGGCGCAAAGCGGCATCCGGTCATCTTCTCGGTGGGGTCGGGCATCAGCCCGTCAATGGATTCCAGCCGCCGGGTTTCCACCTCCAGCTTGGGAATGGCGTTGAGAAGGCCCGACGTATACGGATGCCACGCG
The DNA here is from genome assembly GCA_029974035.1 of Eubacteriales bacterium. The sequence continues at coordinate 36,041 of JARKQG010000043.1, forward strand.
TCGCCCTCAAAGATGTCCCGGGCCGATCCGGTTTCGATGATCTCCCCGGCGTACATCACCGCCACCTTGTCGCAGGTCTGGGCGACCACGCCCAAATCGTGGGTGATCAGGATCATCGCGGTGTTCAGCCGCTGCTTAAGCTCGTTGATCATCGCCAGCATCTGCGCCTGGATCGTCACGTCCAGCGCGGTGGTCGGCTCGTCCGCCAAAATGAGCTTGGGCTCGCACACCAGCGCGATGGCGATCACGATGCGCTGCTTCATGCCGCCGGAGAACTGATGCGGGTATTCCGACTTCCGGTAGGCGGGGATGCCCACCATCTCCATGATGCCGTCCACGGTCTTGTCCAGCTCCGCGCGGCTCAGGTTTCTTTTGTGGATTTTGAGCACCTCGAGGATCTGGTCGCCGACGGTCATCACCGGATTGAGGCTGGACATGGGGTCCTGGAAGATCATCGAAACCGTGTTCCCGCGGTGGGTGCGCATTTCCTTTTCCGAGATGGCCATCACGTCCACGCCGTCCAGCAGTATTTTCCCGCCGGTTACAAAACCGATCCGCGCGGGCAGTATCCGCATGATGCTCATGGCCGTGGTGGTTTTTCCGGCGCCGGTCTCGCCCACCAGGCCCATCGTCTCGCCGTACCCCAGGCTCAGGCTCAGCCCGTTGACCGCGTAGACGACGTCGCCTTCGGTGCGGTATTCGACTTTCAGATCGCGAATGTCCAAGAGATTGTCCATGGCGCGCATCCTTTCCGATCGTATTGGTTACAGCGCGCCGCGCAGGCGCGGGTCCAGCGCATCCCGAAGCGCGTCGCCGACCATGTTGAAGCACAGCACGATGACCACGATGAACACGCCCGGCGCAATGGCGATGACCGGCAGCATCTTCAGGTAGTTGTAGCCGTCGCTGACCATGCCGCCCCAGGACGCGGTGGGCGGGTTGATGCCCAGGCCCAGGAAGCTGAGCGCCGCCTCGTTGAGGATCGCGGTGCCCAGGTTCATCGTCATCAGCACGATGTTGGGGGACACGCAGTTGGGGAAGATGTGGTACAGCGCGTTTTTCAGCTTCGACGCGCCGGAGATCGTGCCCGCGGTTACATAATCCATCTGTTTTACGGTCAACACCTGGCCTCTTGTCAGGCGCGTGTAACTCGGGATCATGCTCAGCCCCACCGCCAGCGTCACGTTGAACAGCCCTTTGCCCAGGATGCTGCCCAGAAACAGCGCCAGGATGATCATCGGCACGGACATCATCGCGTCCATGATGCGCATGATCACGCTGTCCACCACGCCGCCCACCGTGCCGGCGATCAACCCCAGAACCATGCCGATGGAACCGGCGATCGCCACCGCGGAAAGGCCGACGATCAGCGATACCCGGGTGCCGTAGATGATGCGGGAGAACACGTCCCGCCCCATTGAATCGGTGCCCAGAAGGTGCTCCCAGGACATGGGCTTGAGCATGTTGCGCAGGTCCTGCTTATAGGGATCGTAGGGCGCGATGACGGGCGCGAAGATCGCCGCCAGCACCATGAGGATCAAAAACACCAGGCAAATCACAATGGCCTTTCTGGCGAGGAACACCCGGAAAAACCTCGCGCGGCGCTTCGCCCGGCCGGTTTTCTTCTTCCTGTCTTTCGATTCGGTAGGCATGTTTACGCTCCTCATATTCAAGAAGAAATCTCGCTCCACCGGGCCTATTGATCCCGGATGCGCGGGTCAATCACGCCGTAGAGCAGGTCGACCGCCAGGTTGCACAGCGCCACGGCCACCGCGATCAGGAACACGCCGTTTTCCACGACCATGTAGTCCTTGCCCTTGATGGCCGTAATCATCAGATTGCCCATGCCGGGGATGACGAAGATCGACTCGATCAGGACCGTTCCGCCGATCATGCCCCCCAGCTGGATGCCCATGATGGTGACGATGGGGATCAGCGCGTTCCGGAGCTGGTGCTTGAGGATGGTGGCCCACCTGCCCAGCCCCTTGGCCTGCGCGGTGCGCACGTAGTCCTGCCGGATGACCTCCAGCATCGCCGAGCGCGTCTGCCGGGCAAACTGCGCCAGCGGGCCCAGCGCCAGGATGGACACCGGCATCACCAGGTGGCGGATGCATTCGCCCAGGTTTTCCGAGGGGCTCACAAACCCCTGCACCGGCAAAACGCCCAGCCGGAGCGCAAACAGCAGAATGCAGATAATGCCCACCCAAAACAGCGGCATCGCCATGCCGATGTTGGCGAAGATGGAGATGATGGAATCCACAATGCCGCCCCGGTTGAGCGCGGCGATCACACCGAAGGCGACGCCCAGGATCACCGCCAGCACAAAGGCGGGCAGCACGACCATCAGCGTCGTGTTCAGCCGGTCAAAGATGATGCCGGAGATCTCCTGCTGGAACAGAACGCTCCGCCCCATTTCGCCCTGAAACAGCCCCAGCACCCACTTGCCGTACTGCACCAGCACGGGCTTGTCATACCCGAACAGCTGCGTGTAGTGCTGAATCTGCTCCGGGGTGGCGTTGGACCCCAGGAAGTTGACGATCGGATCCCCCGGCACCAGCTGCATCAGCAGAAACACCATCAGCGTCACGATGAACAGCACGATCACCGTCTGGCCGATGCGCCGGGCCAGCATTATAGACAGCTTCTTCATAGCGTATCCGTTCTCCCGTCCTTGCGGATCGATGGATAAGAGGGGAGCCGGCAGGCCCTCGCCCGATTGCGAAGGGGCGCTGACGGCTCCCGTCCGCGGTCAAATAACCCCCGGGGCTTACTTGTTCAGCCAGATGTTCTCGGGCGACCAGGCCCCCACGTGATCGACGCTGCGGTTGTCATCCATCACATAGTCGTACTTGAAGATCGGCTCGCGCTGGATGAACAGCGGCTTGCCAAAGAGCGCCAGATCGTCATAGATCAGCACCTGCATCTGATGCTCGAGCTCGACCTTCTCCTCGTTGGTGGGCGCGGTGCGAATCTTCTCGAGCAGCGCCATCGCCTCGTCCGGATGCTGGATGCCGGCGGCGTAGAAGGGAGCGTCCTTGTCCAGGTGGCGGCCCATGTACAGGCCCAGATCGGGCGAGATCGAGTGGAAGTGGCCCATGACGCCCTTCCAGGTGCCGGTGGAGTACAGGCTGACCTGCGTGCTTTCGTCGATCAGGTTGACGTTGGCGCGGATGCCGACCTCGTTGAGCATGTTGGCGGCGGCGGTGAACATGTCCTTGTTGCCCGCGTCGGTGTAAAGGGTGGTGTCAATTCCGTTGGGGTAGCCCGCCTCGGCCAATAGCGCCTTGGCCTTCTCCGGGTCGTAGGGGTAGCCCTTGACGTCCGGGTTATAGGTCACCGCGCCGGGCGCGGCCCACTGGTTGGTGGTGTCCAGCATGCCGTAGCCAAAGGCCTCCACCAGCAGGTCCGCGTCGATGGCGTAGCACATCGCCTGGCGCACCTTGACGTCGGCAAACGGGGACTCGGGATCGGAACTGTTGGGGATCAGGCCGGTGCCCACCAGGCCCACGCCCGACTTGTTGCCCTCCATCACGTACTTGTCCGCTTCGATCAGTTCCTGTGCAACGGTCAGGTTGTTCATCAGGATGATGTCGTACTCGCCCGCCTGGAACGCGGAGGAGCGGGTGGTGGGCTCATCCACAATGTACATTTCGATGCCGTCCAGGTAGGGCTTGCCCTCCTGCCAGTAGTTCTCGTTCTTGGCGTACTTGATGTAGACGCCGGGCTTGAATTCGGCCACCTGGAAAGCGCCGGTGCCGCAGGAGGTCACGCGCAGCGCGTCCACATCCTCCAGCGCCTTGGGCGACATATAATATACGAAGAAACCCACGGACTCCAGCGTGGAGGAGTTCCAGCTCTTGAGCACCATTTTGAGGGTGTAGTCGTCCAGGATTTCGCAGCTGGCAACGTTTGCGGTTTCGTTGCGGTTGCAGGCCTGGTATTCTTCGATGTTGCGCTTCACGGCCTCGGCGTTGAAGTCCGTCCCGTCGGCGAACTTCACGCCCTGGCGGAGCGTCCAAGTGATGCTGGGCTCCGCGGCGTCGGTGGTCCACGAGGTGGCCAGCTTGGGGATGATGTTGCCCGCTTCGTCGTAATAAGTCAGCGACTCATAGGCGACGGTCAGGTACACCAGCGAGGCGTTGTTCGTGCACTCGGGGGTGTAGCCGGGGGTGGAGACGGTGCTGTGGCTGGCGTAGCGCAGCACGCCGCCGGTCTTTTTCTCGGTCGCCGATTCTGCGAACGCGCTCATCGACAGTACCAGCGCCATTGCCAGTACGAGGCAGAGAATTCTCGGGATCCTCTTCATTCCATTGTCCTCCTCTATGTGCTGCTCCGGACCGATGCCCGAAAATTAATTATATCGTTTTACGTAAATCGTTATACTCAGTGCACATATTATACTTCCGCTCATGTTCTTTTGTCAATCGTGCAAATTATTCAATATGAATCTAAAAGATTATGCTTAATCGCCCTATCTATTGTTGGCCGGTTGTCCTGGCGTTTTCCGGGGCCGCGCCGCGCCGGCCCGGAAACCCGCCCGAAAACGGTTTTGCGGAAGGCCGCCGGTGCGCAAAGCGCCGCCGGCCGACTCGGAAAGAATCGGATGGCGGCGCTTTGTCAGGAGCGTACCGGCGGAAAACCGGTTGCGAAAGGGCCGGCGCAGTCGCTACAAAAGGCGGAACCCGGCGGCCGCACAGCCGCGCAGCGTGTCCTCATCCCACACGGATACCTGCACCTCGCCGATATGCGCCTTTTCCAGCAGCAGCATGCTCAGCCGGGACTGCCCGATGCCTCCGCCCATCGTGAGCGGGAGCTCCCCCCTGAGAAGCGCCCGATGGAAGGGCAGCTTCCGGCGGTGGTCGCATTGGGCTCTGGTCAGCTGCTCGTCCAGCGACTGCGCGTCCACGCGGATGCCCATGGACGATACCTCAAAGGGGCACCCGAGCACATCGTTCCAGAAGAGAATGTCGCCGTTCAGCGCCCAGTCGTCATAGTCCGGCGCACGGCCGTCGTGGCGGATTCCGGATCTCAGCGGGCCGCCAATCTGCATCAGGAAGACCACCTTGTGTTCCCGGAGCAAGGCGCGCTCCCGTTCCTTGGGCGTGAGCGCGGGATACCTGTCCTCAAGCTCCTGCGTCGTCATGAAGAATACCTCTCTTGAAAGGCGCGCCGAGAGCGCCGGAAACATGGCCGAAAGCGCCTCCTGGGTGTCGCAGATCGCTCCGACGATTTTGCGCACGGTGTCCTTCAGCGTTTCCAGGTTGCGGGACTCGCGGTCGATCACCTTTTCCCAGTCCCACTGGTCGACGTAGATGGAGTGGAGGTTGTCCATCTCCTCGTCACGGCGGATCGCGTTCATGTCGGTGTACAGCCCTTCGCCCACAGGAAAGCCGTATTTGTGCAGCGCCACCCGCTTCCATTTGGCGAGGGACTGCACGATCTGCACGTCGCCCCCCGTTTCGCGGACTTCAAAATCCACCGGGCGCTCCACGCCGTTCAGATCGTCATTCAGCCCGGTCTGCGGCTCGACAAAAAGCGGCGCCGACACCCGCTTGAGGTTCAGGGCCCTGCACAGGCCGTCTTCAAACCTCCTTTTCAATATCCCGATGGCGGTTTGGGTTTCATAGATCGACAGAACCGGCGCGTACCCTTTTGGTACCACGAGATCGCTCACGGGGCGTTCCCCTCCTTGCTCTGCGGCCGAGGGACGGCGGGCCTCCCCGGTTCCGCGCCTCAGCGGTTTTCCGCAGTAGCATACCATACGGGCCGTTCCGCTGTCTACCTTTGCGTCTCGGCGCCGATCCCCGCGCGGACCATATCGCGGCGGCGGCGTCCATCCGCATTTGAGGAATTACTTTTTCGTACGGCCCTGAACGTCCATCATTTTCTTTCCCATTCTCCCCCTGGTATCGGGCGGCGCGCCTTCGGCCATTCCATCCCCGCTGCCTGGACGCCTTTTTCCGGCTTATCCCTTCAGCGCCAGCGCCACCTTGCATTGGCGGACAATCTCCTCGGCGGTCAAGCCGTATGCCTGCATCAGCTGAAGGGCGTCGCCCGAACGGCCAAAGGTGTCCCGCGCGCCGACGCGCACCACCGGGACCGGGAACCGCTCCGCCACGACCTCCGCCACCGCGCCGCCCAGGCCGCCCAGCACGTTGTGCTCCTCGGCGGTGACGATGGCCCCCGTTTCGCGGGCCGCGTCCAGAATCGTCTTCTCATCCAGGGGCTTGACGGTATGGATGTTGACAACGCGCGCGCGGATGCCCTCGGCCCCGAGTGCGTCCGCCGCCCGCAGCGCCTCCTGCACCATGATGCCGGTCGCGGCGATCGTCACATCGTTTCCGCCGCGGAGCGTTACCGCCCTGCCGATTTCAAACCTGTAGCCTTCAAAGTCTGAAACCGGGGCGACCGCCAGGCGCCCGAGCCGAAGATAGACGGGGCCCGCGTACTCCGAAACCGCCCGGACGGCCTGGCGGGTCTCCTCGCCGTCCGCGGGGCAGATGACCGTCATCCCCGGAATGGAACGCATCAGCGCCAGATCCTCGAGGCACTGGTGGGTGGCGCCATCCTCGCCCACGGTAAGCCCCGCGTGGGTGCCGACGATTTTGACGTTCAGGCGGGGGTAGCACACGGTGTTGCGGATCTGGTCGAAACCGCGCCCGGCCGCAAACATCGCGAAGGCGTGCACGAAGGGAATCATGCCGAACGTGGCCATGCCGGCAGCCATGCCGATCATGTTCGCCTCGGCGATGCCCACGTTGAAGAAGCGGTCCGGGTACTTGCTGCCGAACAGGATGGACATGGTACAGGTGGCCACGTCCGCGTCCAGCCCGACGATTCTGGGATTTGCGCCGATTTCGGCGAGCGCTTCGCCGTAGGCGTGTCTGGTCGCGATTTTCTCCGACATCGCTCAGCCCTCCAATTCCTTTTCACGCGCGTACAGTTCCTCGAACGCCAGCGCAAACTGCGCCTCATCCGGTGTCTTTCCGTGCCACTGGCACTTTCCCTCCATGAAGGAGATGCCCCTGCCCTTGACGGTATTGGCGATGATCATCGACGGGCGGCCCTTTTCCGCCTTGGCCCGGTCGACCGCGTCCGCGATTTCCTCCACATTGTGCCCGTCGATGGACTGGGTGAAAAAGCCGAAGCTCTCAAACTTGGCTTTCAGGTCGCCGGTATCCAGCACTTCGCACACACAGCCGTCCAGCTGGACCTTGTTGCTGTCCAGAATCGCAACCAGATTGTCCAGCTTGTGCGCGCCGGCGTACATCAGCGCCTCCCAGATCTGCCCCTCCTGAATCTCGCCGTCGCCCAGCACCGCGTAGACGGTGATGTCCTTTCCCAGCATTCTGGCGCAGCACGCCATGCCCACCGCCGTGGAAAGCCCCTGCCCCAGCGACCCCGTCGACATGTCCACGCCCGGCACCTGGGTCATTTCCGCGTGGCCCGACAGGTGCCCGTCGATCTTGCGAAACTCGTCCAGCCGCTCGACGGGCATATACCCCCGCAGCGCCAGCGTCGGGTACAGCGCCACGGTGCAATGCCCCTTGGAGAGCACAAACCGGTCCCGGTCCTCCCAGTCGGGCTGCTGTGGCCGGATGGCCATCTTGTCAAAATACAAAACCGCCATGATTTCCGACAGAGAGAACGCGCCGCCGATGTGTCCGGAATGCGCGCCCCGGACCATCTTCAGGCCGGTGATGCGCAGCCGCTGCGCGATCAGTTCCAACTCCCGTTTGCGTTGTTGATCCATGAGGCTTCTTCCTTTCAGGCTTAATTGGGTCGTGGATGCATGCGGCCAAGCAACGGCCCCGCCCGACGCGGAAGAATCCTGCGCCGCGCGGGGCCGTCTGCACCGGGCTCCACGGGGGCCGCAGCGAGGGGCGCGGTCCCCATGCGTCTGGCCGGGCGGGATTACTTCATTTCGGCGATGGCCTGATCCACCTGGTCCTGGGTCAGGCGGCCGATCTTGACGTAGTAGTCGAGGTACTGGTCGATGTTGGTGGAATCGATGTAGATGGCGGGCAGCGCGACGTTTTCGGCGGTGCCGGTGGTCAGCGCGGCATAGGCGGTCTTCAGCGAGTTGCCGGCGATGTCATAGGTATCCTGCATGACGGTACCCTTGATGTGGCCCTGCTTGATCAGAAGGAGCTGGTCCGGGTTGCCGTCCACGCCGTAGAACAGGCTGTCCTTCCAGGTGGGGTCGTCCTTGACGACTTCGTAGCAGGATTTGGCCAGTACGTCGCCGATGGTCAGCACGGCGTCGAAGTAGCCGTAGGCCTGCACCCAGTCCTCCATGGTGGCCATGAACTCCGCTTCATCGGCGCGGGCGGTACACTTCTGGGCGAGGCAGGTCACGTCGGGGCGCTGCGCGAGGAAGATTTCGTTGTAGGCCTTCAGTCGGGACTCCGTGTGCAGGTTCCCCGGGTTGCAGGTCATGATGCAGACCTTGGCGTCCTTGGGGACTTCCTCAACGGCCTTCTCGGCGACCAGCTTGCCCTGCTCGTAGGGATCGGCGTCCACCCAATAGCCGCCATTGACTTCGCGGATGCCGGCGTTGGTGGTCACCACAACCCTGCCCGCGTCCACCGCGGCCTGGCAGTAGGGCAGCTGGGAGGTGGAGTCGTTGGGCTGCACGATGATCGCGTCATAGCCGTTGGTGACGCAGGTTTCGATTAGCGAGTTCTCCTTCTCGTTGTCGGCGTTGGAATCCAGAATGTCCAGCGTCATCTTGCCCTTGTAATCCTTCTCCATGGTTTCGTTGAACGCCTGGATGATGAATCCGCAGAAAGAATCGGCGGTGTTGCGGCAGATGAAAGCCACCTTGTACACCTTGGCGTCTTCGGCCAGGGCCGGGCTGATCGCCGTCGTCGTGATGAGCAGCATGGACAGCAGGATCAGAGCGATGGTTTTCCTCATGTGGGGTTCCTCCTCATTTCTTATTCAACCTCCGTGTTCCGGAGATCAATCCGATCCGCATCAGGCGGCCGGGCTGGGCTCCCTGGGGGCGGTCACCGTCTTTTTATAGGTCTTGCGCTCCTTGGAGTAGATGTCCCAGATGACGGCCAGCGCGATAATGACGCCCTTGATAAACTGTTGCATGTAGGAGTTGATGCCCAACAGGTTCATGATGTTGGCCAGGAAGCCAACCAGCAGCGCGCCCAGAATGGTGCCGAACGTGGAGGATACGCCGCCGGAGAAGCTGGTGCCGCCGATGATGGTGGCGGTCATCGCGTCAAATTCGTACCCCTGGCCGCCGTTGACCACGCCGGCGTTGACGCGCGCCACCCATGTGATGGCCGCGATGCCCACCAGAACCCCGTTGATGACGTAGGCCAGCATCTTGTTCCGCTTGACGTCGATGCCGGCGGACACCGCCGCGTTCTCGTTGCCGCCGATGGCGAAGAAGCTGCGACCCAGCCGGGTCTGGCGCATCAGGTAGGCGACAACCGCAAAGCACAGCAGCATCGTGATCGCGGGAACCGGCACAAAGCCGATGCTCTTCTGGCCCAGCACGGTGATGTTGCCCAGGCCGTAGATGTTCTGCCCATCGCACACGTAGAGGATGAGTCCCCGGGCCATCGTCTGCGTGGCCAGCGTGGCGATGAAGGGCGGCGTTTTGAAGATGGTGACCATCGCGCCCGACGCCATGTTCCATAGAACCGCCACCACGACGGCGACCAGCGCCGCCAGCGCCACACTCGGGCAGACGTTGGAATAGAACAGGATTGCAATGCAGCCCGCGCAAGCCACCACCGATCCGGAGGAGAGGTCGAGCAGTCCCGCCGTGATGAGGATCATCGCGCCAAGCGACAGGATGATGTTGACGGAATTCTGCTTGAAGATGTTGATCATGTTGTTGGCCGTCAGAAAGTTCGGGTTGGCCAGTGAACAGATCAGCATGAACGCAACGACGATGATCAGAAGACTGAATTTGCTGAGCACTCTCCCAACGGTCCACCTGTCCGAAGACGCCCTGGACATCGCATTTCCCTCCCATTGATGAATCGCACGGTCCGATCCGCCCCGATCAGGCCAGGCGCTCGCGGTCGATGGCGCAGCGCATGATCGTTTCCTGCGAAAAACTCTCCCGTTCCAGGCACCCTGTAATCCTGCCCTCGCACATGACGTAGATCCGGTCGCACATGCCGATCAGCTCGGGCAGCTCGGAAGAGATCAGCACAATCGCCTTGCCCTCGCGCGCAAAATCCGTCAGCTGCTCATAGATGGCGCGCTTGGCGCCCACATCTATGCCCCGGGTCGGCTCGTCCATCAGCAGGATGTCCGGCTGGCACAGAAGCCACTTGGCCAGGACGACCTTTTGCTGATTGCCGCCGGAGAGCGACATGACGCTGTCCTTGTAGGAACTGGCCTTGACGCGCATGCGGTCGCAGGCCTGGGCGGCCTCCCGTTCTTCCAGGCGGGCGTTCCAATGGAAATTTTCAAAATACTTGCCCAGGTTGGCCATCGTCACGTTTTCCTGGATGTTGCGGCAGGCGACAATCTCCATGCGCCTTCTGTCCTCGGACACGTAGATCATGTGGTTCCGGATGGCGTCGGATGGCCGCTGGATGCGCACCGGCTTTCCGTGGATCCGGACCGTCCCGCTCTGGTGCGGGGCCAGGCCGAACAGCGCCGTCATGGTTTCGGTGCGCCCCGCGCCCACCAGCCCCGCAAAGCCGACAATTTCGCCGCTGCGGACATTGAAGGCGACGTTTTCAAATACGCCGGGCTGTGTGAACCCTTCGACCTCCAGCGCGATATCGCCTATGGGCAGGGTTTCCTTGGGGTACTGGCTGTCCAGCTTGCGCCCCACCATCATGGTGATGACCTGGTCGATGGTGAGCTCCTGCACCGGATGGGTCGCGATCAGCGCGCCGTCGCGGATGACGGTGATGTCGTCGGCGATCCGGAAAACCTCGTCCATCTTGTGGGAGATGTAGACGATGCTGACGCCGCGGTCCCTGAGCTCCATCAGCTTGTTCAGCAGATACTCCGTCTCCTTGATGGAGATCGACGAGGAGGGCTCGTCCATGATCAGAATCTTCGCGTCAAAGGAGATGGCCTTCAGGATTTCCAGCATCTGGATGTCGGATGTGCTGAGGCTTCGCATCAGCGTGGTGGGACTGTAGCGCATGCCCTCCCGGTCCAGGCATTCCTGCGTGCGCCGGTAGATGGCCTTCCAGTCCACCTTGCCGTGCCTGGTCACGGGCCAGCGGCCGCAGAAGAAATTCTCCGCAATGGTCATATCCGGCACGAAGGACAGTTCCTGGTAGACCATGAAGATGCCCTGGGCCTGCGCGTCGATGGGGCTTTTGATCTTGACTGGCACGCCATCAATCAAAATCTCACCCGAGTCCGGCGCGTAGATGCCGTTGAGAATCTTGACGAGGGTTGATTTTCCCGCGCCGTTCTCGCCGCAGATGACGTGCACCTTGCCGGCGCGCACCTTCAGACTGATGTCGTCAAGTGCCTTGACGCCGGGAAACGACTTGCTGATGTGCCGGAATTCCAGCTTATCGGCTTCGTTCATCTTACCTCCCGCACTCTCCTTTCGTCGCTCATGCCGGGACAGACTAAAACTTGATGACCGCCTTCACCATATCGGCCGCCTTTTCCACGGAGGTGCGGAAGGCCAGATCGCTCTCGTCGAAGGTGAATTCGTCGCTGACGATCTGTCGGACGTCGATGGCGCCGCTGGAGATCGCCGCAATCGCCTTGGGGTAGAGGTTCCGGTAGCGGAACACCGACTGAATCTCCAGTTCCTTCATCATAATCTGCTGAAAGTTGAACGCCACGGTCGCCTCCGGGCTCATGCCCACCAGCACGATGGTGCCGCCGCGGCGGGTCAGGAAGGGCGTCTGGGCGATGGTATGCGGGGAGCCCGCGGTTTCCAGCACGATGTCCGCGCCGTCGCCGTCAAACAGCGCCTTGACGCGCGCCTCGACATCCTCGGAGGACGCGTCGATGACTTCGGTCGCGCCCAGCCGCCGGGCCACCTCCAGGCGCTTCGGGTACAGATCGACCGCCACAATCTTTGACGCGCCGCGGGCCTTCGCCGCCATCAGCGTCACCAGGCCGATGCAGCCGCAGCCCAGAACGATAATCCCGTCGCCCAGCGATACGCCGCCCTGCTGGGTAGCGTAAAGGCCCACCGCCAGCGGTTCCACCAGCGCGCCCTCCATGGAAGACACGTTGTCCGGAAGCTTAAAGCACATGTCCGCCGGGTGCACCACGTACTCCTGCAGCGCGCCGTTGGTCGGCGGGTCCGCAAAAAAGCGGACGCTGGTGCACAAATTGTAGTGCCCGGTTCTGCAAAGGCGGCACTTGCCGCAGGGATACCCCGGCTCCAGCGCCACGCGGTCGCCCGGCTTCAGGTCCTTCACATCCTCCGCAACCTCCACCACAACCCCCGCGACCTCGTGCCCGAGGATAAACCGGTCGGGCGACTTGATGTCGCCGCAGCCGCCATCCTTGTAAAAGTGTACGTCCGAACCGCACACGCCGCAGTATTCCAGCTTGACGACCGCTTTCCCGGGCTCCGCATGGGGCCGCAGCGCTTCGTCTCGAACTTCCATGTGCATCGCGCCCATCAGGTATGCCGCTTTCATGTATTTCTTCTCCTTTGTCATAACGCTTCACAACTTGGCCAATTTGCCAATATCGGAAAACTTATTTTGTAAAACCACTTTATATAATCAATTATAGGAACGCGCCGCTTACTTGTCAATACGCATTATTTTCACAAAAAAACTCTCTATAATATGAGCATTTAGCCCATATCTTTCGGGCGCATCGTGAAAATATCGCTCGCCCCGCGCCTTTTTATGATTTTAACTACATTAATATCCTGCGCATTTTGCAAAAATGCTCCTTGTTTTTCTACGCGTAATCCGCTATAATACAAAGTGTATTGGTGGAATGAATGGCTTACAGGGTGAAACAGCATGAGAATGACAGCGGCCAAAAAGGTTTTTGCGACCAAGCAGCCCAACCGAAACCGGATTTTCCGTCTCATCATGAACAAGGGGAAGATCAGCCGCCAGTCCATCGCCGGCGCGCTGCGGCTCAGCCTGCCCACGGTCAATCAATACCTTGACCACCTGTTTGAGGCAGGCCTCATCCAGGAGAGCGGCACGGTAAACTCCGCCGCCGTAGGCCGCAAGGCGAAGGCCATTTCCATCAACCCGGTTTCCAAAATTGCCCTGGGGCTGGACATTACCCAGCACCACATCTCCCTTGTGGCCGTCGATCTGTGCGGTCACGTGCTGCACAGCCTGAACGAGCAGTACGTCTTTACCGATTTGCCGGAGGACTACGAGCACCTGGGCACGCGGGTAAACCGCTTTATCAAGGAAAACCGCCTGAACGAGGCGGCGATCCTCGGCCTCGGTATTACGCTGCCCGCCATCATCAGCGGCAACGGCACCATCGTGGAGACCGCCAAGCTGCTGGGCGGCGCCGTCAACTTCCACACGCTGATCGGGCGGCAGATTGGCCTGCCCTATCGCCTGTACAACGACGCCAACGCCGGCGGGTTTTCAGAGCTGTACGCGCGCTGCGGCGCCAAGCGGCTGATCTACCTGTCGCTGAGCCACTCGATCGGCGGCGCGCTGATCGAAAACAACCAGATCGTGGAGGGCGACAACTGCCGGGGCGGTGAGTTCGGCCACATGATTTTGGAGCCGCGGGGCATATTGTGCCATTGCGGCCAGAGGGGCTGCGCGAACTGCTACTGCTCGCCGGACGTGCTGTCCGCCAACACCGGGGAAGACCTTCAGCTGTTCTTTCAGAAGCTGTCGGAGAAGGACCCCGTCTGCGAGGCGGCCTTCGACCAGTTTTTGTGGTACCTGTCCGCCTTTGTCCACAACATCCGGATGTGCTTTGACTGTGACATCGTACTGGGCGGGGGCATGGGGCAGTACGTCAATCTGTACATCGACGCGCTCCGGGAGCGGGTCAAGGCGATCGACAGCTTCGACAACTCCAGCGCCGATTACCTGAAAAGCTGCTTTTATCCACTCAACGCCTCGGCCGTGGGCGGCGCGCTGTTCTTCATCGACGAATTCATCCACAGCATTTAGACCCCCGCCGCCGCGTCCCGCGCGTGGGTTTGGGGGCCTGTCCGCACCCTAGTGAATTGACAATATTACAATTAATGGATAAACTATATCCAAAAGCTTGGGCTGGAGGGCATAGGGATGAACAAGAAGTACGGAGTACGGCTAAGCGGAACAGATCGAGCGCGAGTAGCGGAAATACTCAACGGAGCAGAAACGTCGCCCCGGTATCGAAAACGTGCGAACGTACTGCTCATGGCGGATGAGTGCGTAGGGAAGCCCATGACGCAGGAGGAAATC
>JARKQG010000059.1 GCA_029974035.1 Eubacteriales bacterium
GCCGGCATAAAGCCGGCGGCGCGATTCGCTTTTGGGCGGCCTCAGGTTCCCAGATAGGCCCTTTTCACATCCTCGTCGTCGAGAAGCGCCCTGGCATCGCCGCTTTTCACGATGCGGCCGGTTTCCATCACGTAGGCACGGTCGGCGATGGACAGCGCCATGTGGGCGTTCTGCTCCACCAGCAGCACCGTGGTGCCGCCCTTGTTGATCTCGCGGATGATGGAGAAGATCTCCTCCACCAAAATGGGCGACAGTCCCATGGAGGGCTCGTCCATCATCATCAGCTTGGGCAGCGACATCATGGCGCGGCCCATGGCCAGCATTTGCTGCTCGCCGCCGGACAGCGTGCCCGCCAGCTGCTTTCTGCGCTCCTTGAGCCGGGGAAAGCTCTGGAACACCCGCTCCATGCCGGAGGCGATGTTCTCCCGGTCCTTGCGGGCGTAGGCGCCCATCTCCAGGTTTTCCAGCACCGTCATCTGGGCGAAGATGCGCCGCCCCTCCGGCACCTGGGCCAGGCCCATCTTCAGGATTTCGTGGGCCTCGACGTTCTGGATCTCCTTTTCCATAAACAGCACCTTGCCGCTCCTGGCGCGGATCAGCCCGGACACCGTGTGAAGGATGGACGTCTTGCCCGCGCCGTTGGCGCCGATGAGCGTCACGATCTCGCCCTCGGAAACCTCGAAGCTGACGTCCTTCAGCGCGTGGATCGCGTCATAGTAGACGTTGAGCTCCTTTACCTTCAGCATGTCGCGCTCGCCTCCTTCTGGACCGAACCGGCGCCGCTGCCCAGGTAGGCGCGGATGACCTCGGGGTTGTTCTTGATTTCGGTGGGCGTGCCCTCGGCGATCACGCGGCCGTAGTTGAGCACGTAGATGCGCTCGCAGATGCCCATGACCAGCTTCATATCGTGCTCGATCAGGAGGATCGTCACCGAGAACCGCTCGCGGATGAGGCGGATGGTCTGCATCAGTTCCTCGGTCTCGATGGGGTTCATGCCGGCGGCCGGCTCATCCAACAGAAGCACCTTCGGGTTGGAGGCCATGGCCCGGCAGATCTCCAGCTTGCGCTGCTGGCCGTAGGGCAGGGTGTTGGCGTTCTGCTCCGCCAGGTGCTCCATGTCAAACACCCGCAAAAGCTCCCGTGCGCGGCGGTCGCAGCCGTCCTCCTCGCGGTCGTAGTAGGTGTCGCGCATGGCGCTGTCCAGTATGGTGTAGTACATGCGGCTCTGGAAGGCCACCTTGATGTTCTCGATGACCGTCATGGACTTGAACAGCCGGATGTTCTGGAACGTCCGGGCGATGCCATCGTTGGTGATCTCGTAGGTGGGCTTGCCGGAGATGGGCCTGCCCAGGAGCAGCACCTGTCCCTCCGTGGGCACGTAGACGCCGGTCAAGAGGTTGAACACCGTGGTCTTGCCCGCGCCGTTGGGGCCGATGAGGCCCACAATTTCGTTGTTGGTGAGGCGCACGTTGACGTCCTCCACCGCCTGAAGCCCGCCGAAGCGGATGCCCAGGTTCTTCATCTCCAGCACCGGCACCCGCTGGGCGTCAAAGCGGTAGCGGGGCACGTCCGGCATGATGGGGCCTGCCTTGCGGCGGCGCAGCCGGCGCTCAAAGCGGTCCATAAAGTCCTTGAAGCCCGGGATGATCCGGGCCAGGAGCCCGCTCATGGAAAACTCCTTGACGCCCAGAAGCCCTGTGGGCTTGAAGATCATCATCACGATCAGCAGCAGCGCATAGGCCAGCTGCCGGTATTCCACCAGCTTGGCCATGGCGAACTGCACCATCGTGAGGCCCGTGGCGCTGACCACCGAACCCGTGAAGCTGCCCATGCCGCCGAACACCACCATCACCAGGTAGGAGATGGAAGCGTTGAAGTCAAACTTGGAGGGATCCAATACGCCCACCGAATGGGCGTACAGCGAACCCGCCACCCCCGCGAAGAACGCCGCGATGGTAAAGGCCTTGGCCTTGTACCGGGTGACCGGCACGCCCGAGGCGTCCGCCGCCACCTCGTTTTCCCGGATGGCGATGATCGCCCGGCCGTGGCGCGACCAGGCCAGCATGAAAAGAAGCGACACCACGATGGCCATCGTCCAGAAGGACAGGTCAAAGGAGGCGTACAGCGGGATGCCAATCATCTTTTTGCCGCCGCCCGTCCAGGGCTCAAAGGCGGTGTTGATCAGCACCCGGATGATTTCGCCGAAGCCCAGCGTGATGATCGCCAGATAATCGCCCCGGAGCCGGAGCGCCGGAATGCCGATCAGGTATCCGAACAGCGCCGCCGTGAGGCCGCCGGCGATCATCGCCAGCGGGAAGAGCATCGGGCTCTCCGGCAGCAGCTGGGTGGTCACGATGGCGGAGGCGTAGGCGCCCACCGACATGAAGCCCGCGTGGCCCAGCGTCAGCTCGCCCAGTACGCCCGTCACCAGGTTCAGGCTGGCCACCATGATGATGTTGTAGCACACCTGGGTCAGAAGCGTTTCAATGGAGCGGTTGCCCCCCGTAGCCGACAGCAAAAGCCGCACCGCCGTAAACAGGAGGATGACCGCGATCAGGTTGATCAGCGTCGTCACGCGCCGGTTTTTCTTCATCGGATCGCCCCCCTATACTTTCTCGCGGGTCTTCTTGCCCAGAATCCCCGACGGCTTGACCAGAAGCACCAGGATCAGGATGCCGAACACCATGGCGTCCACGTATTCGCTGGCGTAGTACTTGACGAAGGTCTCCGCGATGCCCACGATGAACCCGCCCAGCACCGCGCCGGGGATGATGCCGATGCCCCCCAACACCGCGGCCACAAAGGCCTTGAGCCCGGGCATGGAGCCCAAAAGCGGCTTGATGTAGACCACCTTCTGGGCGTAGAACATGGCGCCGATGGCGGCCAGCGCGCAGCCGATGGCAAATGTGATGGAGATCGTGGTGTCCACGTTGACGCCCATCAGCTTCGCCGCGCCCAGATCCTCGCTGACGGCGCGCATGGCCTTGCCGGTGCGGGTGTTCTTGACAAACGCCTGCAGACCGATCATCAGCACGATGGAGACCACCAGCGTCAGCACCTCCAAGAGGTACACGGGCTTTCTGCCCACCTTGAACAGCGCGATCTTGGGGATCATCTGCGGGAAGGTGACCTGGCCGCTGCCAAAGATCAGCTGCGCGGTGATCTGCAGCGCCAGGCTGATGCCGATGGCGGTGATCAGCGCCGAGATGCGCGGCGCGTCCCGGAGCGGCTTATAGGCCACGCGGTCCATCAATACACCCAGCAGCACGCAGAACGCGATGGCAAACAGCACCGCCAGCGTAGCGGCCAGCGCCGGATGCACCGCCGAAAGAGCGGTGACCAGCGTGGTGGTGGTCACCCAGAACACCGCGTAGGACCCCACCATCATAATGTCGCCATGCGCGAAGTTGATCAGCTTCACGATGCCGTAAACCATCGTATAGCCCAGCGCGATCAGCGCGTAAATGCTGCCGATCTGCAGCCCGCCGATCAGGTTCTGCAGGAACAGTTGCATGGCCCAACCCCCCGTACACTGCGATAATCAAAAACGTAAATCGCGGAGGGCGATAAAACGTCGCCCTCCGCACGGAGTCTGCGCGTGGGATCAGGCCGCCGGATCGATGCGGGTGACGAGGGTGGGCACGCCATCCTCGAAGCCCATGATGAAGGCGGACTTGATCGGATCGTTGTGGTCGTTGAAGGTGATGTGGCCGGTGGCGCCGTCGATGTCGGTGGCCTTCAGCTTCTCGATGATGGCCTCCTTGTCGGTGGAGCCGGCGGCGTTGATGGCGGTGAACATGATCTTGGCGGCGTCATAGCCCAGGGCGTTAAAGCCGGCCGGCGCGTTGCCGTACTTCTCGGTGAACGCCTTGACAAAGGCCTGGGCGGCCGGGCTGTCATCGGCGGGCGAGAAGGAGTCGCAGTACACGGCCTTGTCCAGCAGTTCCGGCGCGTCGGTCAGCTGCTGCTCGATGGAGCCCCAGCCGTCGGCGCCCATCATGGTGGCGTCCAGGCCCACGTCCACGGCCTGGCGCAGCATCAGCGCGGCGTCCTGATAGTAGTAGCAGATGAACACGGCCTCGGGCGCGGCTTCGGCGATCTTGGTCAGCTGCGGGGTATAGTCCGCGTCGCCGGCCACGGCGGACTCGGCCGCCACGACTTCCATGCCCAGCGCAGCGGCCTTCGCCTGGAAGGCGTCGGACAGGCCGATGGAGTAGTCGTTGGTGTTGTCAAAGAGCACCGCCACCTTCTTGGCGCCCAGGTTCTCGGCGGCGTACTGGGCCATCAGCTCGGCCTGGAAGGGGTCCAGGAAGCAGGCGCGGAACACGTTTTTGCCGGCGCTGGTCACGTCGTAGGCGGTGGCCGACGCGGTGATCATGGGCATGTTGTCCTCGGCGGCGCGGGCGGCGACGGCCAGCGTCGGCGTGGTGGTGACGGGTCCGATCAGCGCGATCATGCCGCCGGACACCAGCTGGTTGTAGGCGTTGGTGGCTTCAACGGCATCGTGGGTATCGTCCAGCCAGGTAATCTCAATCTGGTTGCCCAGAACGCCGCCGTTGGCGTTGAACTCGTCTACGGCAAGATCCACGCCGGCCTGCACCAAGAGGCCGTAGGCGGAGGCGGCACCGGTCAGCGGCGCAATGCCGCCGATCTTGATGGTGTCCGCAAGAGCGGCGCTGGACGCGCCCAGCACGAGTATCACGGTGAGGATGAGGGCCAGAAGCTTCTTCATGATGGGGTTCCTCCTTTTACGGGCGCTCTACCTCGAGCCCCTGAATGCGGTAATGATTCATTATAGTATCAATCCGGGGTGTTTTTCAATGGTAAAATGATTAAATATGAAGGATATGCGGCGCCAATTTGCGTTCTGGCCCGGCGCGCGTTAAAAAACGCGCACCGCGCGGTCGGCGTCCGGCCAGAGCGCGAGAAAGGCGCGGGCGGTCTTGACCTCCCGGAGAATCTGTTCGAGGGGGTACGTCTCCCGGCTGCGCTCCAGGCTGTACGGGTCGTTGACGCAAATCTGCCCCGCCCCGTCCACGCCGGTGAGCAGGATGTAATGGCCGTTTTGGGTGAAGGTGCCCGGGCCCATGTGGGCCACCACCGGGCGTCCGGCCCCGAGGGCCGAAAGGATCCGGTCCGCCTGGTTTTCCAGCCATTCCCCGCGAAGTCCCGCGCGCCCGGCAATGGCCAGCATCGCCTCGTGCCCCAGGCCGTCCCCAAAGTACCAGCCGTTGTCGTAGGCCCATTGAAACAGCGTGGCGGGGGTTTCCGCGGAGTCCGCCAGCGCGCCGGCGGCCATGGCCACGCACACCGCGCCGCAGCCGCTGGTGGCCACGGACTTCTTTTGCCCGCCGATGGTACACACCGCGTCGGTGTAATCCTGCTGCCGGATCAGCGGCACCTCCGCCTGTCCGAATGTAAATCTTCCCATGGTAAGGCGCACCAAATCCGCCGCCAGCGCGATCAGCGCCGCCGCGGCCATCAAAATCAGTACCCGCCGCTTCACAGCGCCCGGGCCGCGTCCAAAAAGTCGGCGGCTTCGTCGATCACCGCGTCCGCGCCGGCGGCCACCAGGCTCTCCCTGGGGCGAAAGCCCCAGGAGACCGCCACGCACTTCAGCCCGGCGTTGTGGGCGGTCGCGACGTCCACGTCGGAGTCCCCGACGTAGAGCGCGCTCTCCGCCTCCGCCCCCATCCGGCGCATGGCCGCAAGGACGCTGTCGGGGGCGGGCTTTCGCGGAACGCCCGGCTTTTCGCCGGCGGCCACGTCCACAAGGCCGCCGAAGTGCCGCCCGCACAGCGCCGCCACCGCGCCGTCGTATTTATTGGAAACCACGCCCACGCCCACGCCTTGGGCCTTCAGCGCGCGGAGCAGGTCCGTCACGCCGGGGTAGGGCGCGGTCTTCACGTCCAGATGCTCGGAGTAGTGGGCGCGGAAGGCGGCCAGGGCTTCTTCCGCCCGGGCGGCGTCCGCACCGTCCGGCAGCGCGCGGGCGATCAGGTTTCGGACGCCGTTGCCCACCGCCTGCCGCACAAACTCCCTCGAGCGGGCCGGGTAGCCAAACCGCCCGAGCATGTGGTTGACGCTGGCGGTCAGGTCGTCCAGCGTATCGAGAAGCGTTCCGTCCAGGTCAAACAGCACCGCTTTGAGGGTCATCTCAACACATCCTTTGCCAAAGAGCATAACAAAATCCGCCCGCCTTGTAAATCTTGGGATGATTAATTCGGCGTGCGGACCTCAGGCAAAAACGGTGTTTAGAAGAAGACCAGCGTCTCCAGCATGTCCCACATGCTCACGCCATGGCCTTCCTGCTCTTCAGGCAGGAGCGAGAACTCGGCCGTCAGCGTCTTGCCGCCGCCCATGTCGAACCAGTAGAGCGAACGGGACTTGCCGTTCTCGTCAAACACGGCGCTGCAGCCAGGCTGCGGTGTGTCGAACTCCTCTTCCCAGAAGGACTCGTCCTGCTCGATTTCGGGCGTCACGATGGCGTCCCGAAGTTCTTCCGGGGTCCCGTCTGAGACGGTCAGCGTCATCTGCGCGCCGCCGCCCTTCTGCTGAATGGTCATGACGTCTTCGGCCTGCACAGCCTCATAGAACCCTTCGTCGATGTAGATGGCGTACCTGCCCGCCGAATCCTTCACCAGCGTGTAGGTGCGCGCCTCGTCCACGCCCTCCAGCGGGACGCTGCGGTCCAGGGTCTGGGGCAGCTCTTCCGCCTGCCCGATCAAGAACATGCCGAGAATCAGGACAACCAAGATGGGCCAAACGCGTTTCATAAGCATCCCTCCTGACATATAGACTTCTATCCATACGCGAAAAGTTCCAATTTATGCTCTGTCAATGGGAAGCGGGCCGCAGCGAATCTCCTCGTGCTTGATCTCCCAGTGGAGCAGGAGCGTCAGCGCGCCGCGCAAAAGGATGATCGCTCCAAGAATCCCCAACTCGCTCCAGTCCCGGACGATGGTG